>DATLSI010000039.1:0-10031 GCA_035534255.1 Ktedonobacteraceae bacterium
TGGCTACCTTGCTGGTAGCATGGCGCGCCAATGCCAGCGGCAATTCATCTACCGCGATGCCACAGCCGTTGTCGGTGATACGCATAAGCTGGAGTCCGCCGCCCGTCAAATCGACGCGAATCTGTGTCGCGCCCGCGTCGACGCTATTCTCGATCAGTTCCTTGACGACCGACGCGGGCCGCTCGACGACTTCACCTGCCGCGATCTTGGCGGCCACGTCGGGCGCGAGTTGACGTATGGGCATAATACTACTCCAGATGATTGCGAAGATGCTTTCTATAGATAAGAACGAGTGTTCAGAGCGTATTATATCACAGAGAGGAAGGGAGCTTAGCAATCCTCAATGGCCTCTATGCCCACATATACACGCGCAACTTTGAAGATCTCGGTGAAAAAGACATGAGCCAATCCTTGACATTTCCATAAATATGAATTATAATTCATTTATGAAAAGTGATTCAGTAGCAAATACTCACGATGAAATACAGGGCCGCGCAGCCCGCAAGCGGGCGCGCACACGCGCTAAGCTTCTGCTGTCCGCGCGCAAGGTTTTCGCCAAACGCGGCTACCACGATGCCAGCATCGCTGAGATCACCGAACTCGCGGATGTCGGCGTGGGTACCTTCTACCTGCACTTTCGCGACAAGGATGAAGCATTCCAGACCTTACTCAATGAGGGTTTGCAAGAGATGCGCGCGGCAGTCTTTGCCGCCATTGAGGGCCATTCCCCCGCTCACAGCTTGCCGGTCATTATTCGTACCATTTTTCGCCAGGCCTTTGCGAGACGCGACCTCTTTCAGATCATGCTGAGTGAGGGTGGGCAGATAATGCGCACTTTTCGCGTGCAGGCGGGAATGGCCGAGGAGCTGACACAGGCGCTGGAAAAGGCGCGGCAGCAGGGTTTGCTCTCCCATTACGATGTTCCTTTGCTGGCTCGCTTCCTGACGGGCATGGTCACGCAGGGTATCGTTTGGTGGTTTGAAAATGATGAACCTGCGCCCGATGTGATGGCAGAACAGGTCTTGCGCCTGTTGCGCGATGGTTTGCCAGCACAGTTACTCGTTGAAGAAGAAACATAACATTGTCATAAGAGCATTTGAAAGATTGCACAGCATGGATACTAAACAACCAACTACTACTACTGCTACATCGCTGCCGCCTGGCCCGCAGGGGCTGCCAATCGTAGGGAACGCCCTGCAATTCCAGCGCGACCCGCTGGGTTTTGTCAGTAAGATGCAGGAAACCTATGGACGCATGGCAACCGTTCATATGGGTAAAGTCCCTTTCGTATTGTGTTTCCGCCCTGAACACGTGCGCTACTTCCTTACAGAGCAGCAGCACAATTTCACCAAAATCAACCAGAATGGTCAGGGCAACCTGCGCATGCTGCTGGGTGATGGACTGCTTACTTCAGACGGCGACCTTCACCGCCAGCAGCGCCGCCTTGTGCAGCCCGCCTTCCACAGGCAACGTATCGAGAACTACGCCGGTACCATGGTGAGCCTGACGGAGGATATGCTGGGGGAATGGCATGCAGGCCAGGAAGTGGACATGGCGCGTGAGATGCAACAACTAACCCTGCGCATTATCCTGAAGTCCCTGTTTAACCTGGACTCACGCGAGCAGGCCGCCAGACTGGGAGATGCCTTCAATCGGGTGATTAATAACGGCGGGCGCGCGCTGGGAAGATTCAACCGGCGGCGCGTGGACCTCCCCTTTACGCGCTACCACAAGACACTTGAGGGGAAACGCGTCCTGGACCGCTTCGTCTATGACCTGATCGCGCAGCGACGCGCAGCGGGACGGGACGAAGGAGATGTGCTTTCGATGCTGCTGGAGGCGCAGGACGAGGGCAATAGCATGACCGACAAACAGGTGCATGACCAGGTGTTGACCTTCGTTGCCGCCGGGCATGAAACGGCTCAGAATACCTTGAGCTGGACGTTCTACCTGCTTTCACAGCATACCGAAGCGCGTGAAAAATTGCTGGCTGAGTTGCAGCGTGTCTTGAACGGGCGCGCGCCAACGGTGGACGATTTGCCCAACCTGCCCTACCTGGAATGGGTCATCAACGAATCATGGCGCGTCTATCCACCAGCCTGGACGCAGGGACGCAGGGCTAAAGAAGCATTTGACCTGGATGGCTATCATTTCCCGGCGGGTACGGTCATCGTTTTCAGCCAGTGGGTGCTGCATCACCTGCCCGACATCTGGGGCGACCCTGATCAGTTTCGTCCCGAACGCTGGGATCCTGACACAGCGCAGAAGTTACCACAGTTCGCGTACTTCCCCTTTGGCGGCGGCTCGCGCATCTGCATCGGCATGCCATTCGCGCAGATGGAGACAAAGCTTTTGATGGCCACCATACTTCAACAATACACTCCACGCCTCGCGCCGGGCTTTCCCGTCGTATTACAGCCGCGCGTGACGCTGAGGCCGAAGCATGGCATGCGCATGATACTTGACGCGACGCCCACAAAGATACAATCGCAGAACGACCAGGTTCCTGCAATTGGATGAAGATTGAATTTGAAATCATCGCTTGTCCATCTTTTTCAGCGCCGGATTAATCAGCAGCGAGAGCGTCGTCAGCAGGTACACCGCGCCCATAAACAGCAGCGTGGCTCTTAATCCTAGCCAGGTGGCGACAAAGCCACCCGCGAAGGTGCCGAGCGGAATGCCAGCCAGCACACCCGCGCTCATGCTCCCAAAGACCCGCGCGCGCATAGCTGCTGGAATGCGCTCCTGCATGACTGTATCGGCAATAGGGTTGATGGGCGCGATGCAGAGACCGGCGATGACGTTCCAGGCGATGATAACGGGCAACGCTGGCAGCAGGAGTATCCAGAAGCGGAATGAGCCGCCGATGGTGTAGCCTATCCCAAAGGTCCAGCGCCGTGGCAAACGATGACCAACGATACCAAAGATGATCGTTCCCACAAAGGCTGCCCCGCCTAACGCGGCGACAATCAGGCCAAGCGGCACGGCGCTATGAAACGCCTGCTTGATGTAGGCCGGTTCCAGCACGGAAAAGAACGCGCCATCCAGCAAGTTTGTGATCATCGCAGTCACCACAATTGTTAAAATGAGTGAGTCCTGGCGAATAAAGCGCATTCCATCCAATAATCTTGACAGGTAATGCCGCGCGCTATCTTCCTCTTTACTGATGACGGGTGGAGTTGATGGAACAGCCAACCCGATCAGTACAGCGGAGATCGCAAAGGAAATGGCATCTAACCACAGCAGGTCACTCGTTCCAATAATGGCAATCAAGAAGCCAGCCAGTGGCGCGCCGATCAACCCTGAGACCCGGTTCACGCCATCCCACAGCGCATTCGCACGCTCTAAACGCATTGAGGCCATCTCCGCCAGGTCAGGTACCAGGGATGAGCGCGCGGTGACGCCGGGGGATTTCAACAATCCGCCCACAAAGACCAGCGCTAACAGTTGCCAGAAAGCCAGGCCAACCGTGTGATAGAGCAGGGGAATGAGCATGACCGTGACCGCGCTCGCTATATCACCGATAACGCTGGTGCGCTTATAGCCAAGACGATCGATGATCGCGCTGCCAAAGAAAGCCGAGAATACGGCTGGCAGCGTCGAGAAGAAAGCGGTAATGCCAGTCTGGGTGACGCTCCCTGTTGTCAACAGCACGAACCAGGGAATGGCGAGCGCGGTAAGCATATCGCCGGCATAGGAGATGGCGCTTCCTGCAAAGAAAGCATATATGGGCAGCCTGGGAGAGCGCGTTGTCTTCTGCCGCGTCTCGCTGGATTCCTCTATTGCTTTCATTGGTCGGCTCCATACATACGGAGTACTTCGTAGGTCTCGTAGTCGGAGGCAACCGTTAGCTTAGCGTTGCCAGTCACGCTTTCATAGCGCAAGAGTATAACCCGGCGTCCATCAGCCTCAACTTCTTGTGAAGGCAGAGTGCGAATTCTTGGATGTGTTTGTAAAGCCAGCTTGCCGCGTTGCAAGCGCATGGCAACCGCGCTTACATTGGTGCCGAGTTGCTCTGCGACCTCGGCTAAGGACGATTCCTCAACATAGCGTTTGACGAGTACATGGCGCGTCTCGACCGGCAAGAGCGCCATCGCGCGATCTAATAGTTCAACCAGCTCTTTGCGCTCAAGCTCAACCTCTATATCGAAGTCATCGGCCAGCGAGTCTTCAAGTTCATATTGCGTTACATCGAGATCATCGCTCTTGACACGCGCATCGACGAGATGCGCCGCCTCTTTCCCATCTTTACGTAGCCAGCGCAAACAGACGTTGCGCGCAATGCCGGAAAGCCACTTCGCCCTCCGCTCCTGATCGCGCAGGCTATGCTCATGCCGCCATGCCTCCAATAGCGTTTCCTGTACCAGGTCCTCGGCAGCATCTCTATTTCGCGTGATGCCGTGGCAGAGTCGCATCAAGCGCGCGCGTTCTTCCGGCGACACAAAGTCACCGCTCACTTCAATAGTATGCTTCTCCATGGCCTTTCCTTCTAATATGGGGCGAATTGAGCGACGCTGTCATAGCCCGCAAAGTAGCTGATGAGCTTGCTTGGAAAATTGTTCGTTGATATCGGTCAAGCCGCCTCTCTTGTTTTTCCGTTCACCCCCTGCTATACTGACTCGTAGCAGAAAAGATGTACCGGAAAGTACTTTCTGGTACTAGCCCATTGACAAGGGGCCATTCTCTCGCGCAGAAAGTGTGCTTAGATACAGCACTTTTTTGCCAATGTCGGTGGTTTCTCTCCAAAAATGCATGGCAAAAACTCGTACCAGAAATATTTCAAGGGGAAGATGACAAAAAATGAGCGCGTCCTCAAAAGTGATTCCCTTTCCTCAATCGGGAGCGGAGGCGTGGATTGACGAGTATCATCAAGCAAAACTCGCGCAGAAAGACCCTGCAACTGTCGATGCCTACCTCCGCATTCTGCGCCAGGCTCTCTCCGTTTGCCTCACGTTCCAGAAGTGATACGCCCGATTTCGCCATACACTCCTGTAAACCAGAGGGTGCCATCCGGCCCGGAGGTAATCGCGTAAGGAGTGCCGTTGCCGGTGGGCAGGGGAAACTCGGTGATGGCACCTGCAGGCGTGATCCGCCCAATCCGGTTGTCATTCGACTCTGTAAACCAGAGATTGCCATCTGGCCCGGTGGTAATCCACGACAGACCACCAACAACGTTGGGTGCAAGAAAACCGCTGAATGTCCCGCTGGGAGTAATACGTCCAATCCAGCCGCCCTGTATGACGTTGCCTGCGCCGACCATGACGGCTGTAAACCACAGGTTCCTATCCGGTCCCAGCGTGATTGCGCCAAGCTCGCTGAGACCGCTGGGCAACGGAAACTTGGTGACCGTTCCGTCAGGGGCTATGCGCCCAATTTCATAGGTGTCGGGGGAACCATAAGGACCAGAGTCACCCTCCGTGAACCAGAGATTACCATCGGGTCCCGCCGTGATACTGTTAATGCTGGCGCCGTAGGTGGTAGGTACCGGGACCGGGAACTCGGTGATAGCGCCCGCAGGCGTGATCCTCCCAATAGGCGTCTTCGCATTGCCTTCTGTAAACCAGAGATTGCCATCCGGACCGGTGGTGATTTGGAAAGGACCGCCAAGAGGTACGGCATCATCCGGCGGTATAGGAAACTCAGTGAACGTCCCGCTGGGAGTGATGCGCCCAATCTGGTTTTCCTCCGCGAACCAGAGATTGCCATCTGGCCCGGTAGTGATCCCGTTAAGATGCTCACCACCGCTTGGCACAGGAAACTCGGTGATGCTGCCCTGGGGCGTCATGGACGCAATTTGACCATTCTCGGTAAACCACAGGTTTCCATCCGGCCCTAACGTAATCCCGCCAGCGTTGTAGATGGGGTTGGACAAAGGAAACTCGGTGATCACTCCCGCTGGGCCGGATGGCACATTGACCGTGGGTATGGTGGGAGCAGTCGTGGGAACATCGGGCAATGTGGGAGCAGTCGTGGGCAAAGTGAGAACAGTGGAGGAGGCCACCTGAGAACTGGTGCTCTGCGAGGTGCCGCTTGATGACGACGAAGAGCTTCCTGGCCCCGTACACGCGCTGCACAGCATGATAAGTGCGATAACGAACGCGAGCCATAGGGCGTTCCTTGGACTCAGTAGACGGCTCCGAGAGGTAGCAACCTCTTTCATTATCCGAGACATATGTAAGGTACTCCTTCCTTTTCTCGCAAGGACTCTTTTGCCTTATCCTTAAACCTATATGATTGGCTGTTGAAAAACAAACTGCCTAAGCTCTTACGCTCCGCATTGACCCCAGCCCTGACCGGCAGCATACGTGTCACACAGGTAATTAGCGTCGGGTACAGGAGGCTCCCACGTCTGATAGAGCAGGTGATTACCCTGGTGTACCAGAGTGAACCGATCACCCGGCTGCCAATCGCCAGACGAACACCCATCATTTGCAGGCGTGTACCAGGAATTCTCTACCGTGCCAACAAGACTGCCATCAGGCATCACCGTAAACGTGATAGAGTCGTTGCCGTTACACCAATCGCCAGACGGCGAAAAGCCATCGTGCCAGATATCCTGTCCAGTACGATCCGATTTGATAGTCAGGTCATACCCATGTACATGCCAAGCACCAATGTAAGAATCGAATACCGCCGTAGGAGCGAACTCGATTGATGCTAAGTATTTTTTGATGGCGTTAACTGTAGCCTGCTCCACTGTTTGGTTATGCGGCAAAGCGGAGTGCCAGCAATTTGCATGCCAGAAGGTTGTAACAGCAGCACTGCATGTAACTACCATTTGGCCACCACCTTCGTCCTGATGTGCCTGCCCCTGTAGTGCAGACTTCTCGCTGACGATGACATCGCTCTTTACATCCTTTAGCTGTATGTGAAAAAGAGGGACTGTTAACGTCACATCGCCAGCGATAGCTAAAACTGGCACGTCACTGGGCAGTTTTGGCAACTCTTCTATTTCTTGCGATCTGTCTTGGAGACCGTTCAGTGCGTCAAGGTAGGCGCATACAGTGCCGTTTGATACGGTAACCTGGTTCTCCTTATCCGTCACTGGATGACAGAGTGAAGATAGAATCACTCCGAAAAGATTTGCCCAGCCACTACCTAAGTTCGGCGTACCAATGGTGACAACAAGACCCATATCTTCAGCCACTTTTCGGCCGTTCACGGTTTGCGCCCCGGCGTATCGTGCCGCCAGACCACCCATCGAGTGGGCGACTATGACAACCTTGCCGAGGCCGCCCGCTTGGCGCGATGACAGTGCCAGACATGCTATTCGTTGGGCAAGTTTCGGCCCAATGGCAGGGTTATCAACCCAGCCTTTATTTATCTGACTGTAATCGAATGCTGGGAGGTCCACATATATCCCAGACAGTTCGTTCAGGGCGTGGACCATCGAGGATAGATTGTCCTCGCTGCCCCACACGGTTGGGCTGCTAGCCAATCCATGCACCAGGATGACGGGTATGCGCTTGCCGATATTCGGCGCGCAACCAGCATCACTGGCCTGAGCGGGAGTCGCGACGGATATAGTTGCCACCACCACGATAACCACCGTCAGAAATGTTCTCATGGGTCTACTCGCGTTCATTTCGCCTCCGTATAGAAGACTAGCCACGTTCCGTTTTCGAGAACAAGGTGCAGAACATATGTTTGACCATCCGAAGTTGTGGCTTCGATTTGGCCACTGTCGCCATCGCTACTTACCAAGAAGGTATCCGTCTTGAGCTTTACGCTCACGCCAGGTGGTAACATTGGTTGGCCTTGGGCCAGAAAATTGTCGCGTAGCTCTGTTGCCAACGCCTTGGCTTGCTGTTTGATGTCAGGACTGCTGAGCGCCTGCTCCAGGAGCTTGACGTTGGCGGCCAGCATCGTCGCGTGATGTGGCGTAGCCGAAGCACTGGTTGTCGGTGTTCCAGTGGACGATGACGCGCGGTTGGCGCTCGTTTGCAGCCAGAACACGAGCCCCACCACCACTACTATTGCGGCTGCGATACAGCCGAACAACGCCTTGCGTTTCCGCAATTCTTTCACTCTTCCTTTCAGAGAGGCCTGTCGGAGCTTTCCTGCTCCCTCGGGTAGCGCCGGGAGAAGAGCACCGACAGGAATGGGATCACCATAGCAGCCAGCAAGATCAGCACGATCACCACTCCGAGGAGATTATCCATCTTCTTTCCTCCTTTCAGGGTGCCGAGGGCGTTTCGACCGAGATCTGAGCCGACGGGTCACGCTGGCTCAGTGTAGAGGCCACCACATCAAGGAAATACTTGTAGAGAGGGTATCCCCAGATCGACTTCGGTGCGACGGGGATGAAAAAGAAAATCTTCTGCTGGGTGGTCTTGTAGGTCTCGAGGCCGCCGACTTGCAAGCGGGCCTTGCCATCGGAGTCAGATCCAGAAACGCGAGCAGAGAAGGTGCATAGTTCGACGCGGCGATCGAAGCTCGTTATTGACAGGGCGAGACGGTCGGGCGACTCGCGCTCGACATTCACCTGCGCCTTAAGGTTGAGTACATTGAAGTTCAGCGCGTTCACTCCACCGCCTTTTTTGACGGTAGCAGCAGCTTGACGAACAACGTCGAGGGCATCAGACCGAGACAGCACCGTGGTAGCGGCCAATCGGAGCTGAACCTTGGACTTAGCAGTGATAGCCATATTCGGGATATCCTTTCTGATCTGAGAGGACGTGTCGGGGGTAGACTCCAGCGGTTCTTCTGAACGTCAGCAAGGGGCTGAGGTAAACGTGCCAGAATTCCCCCGTTTCGAGATACCTCTCTGAGTAACACTGCTCAGAGAACCTTGGAATAATTGCATACCGCATTACTGCGAAGAGGCTTTTCGCCTTGCTTGTTTTCTAATCGAAAATAGAATTTATTGTTGATTTGGGCCAAATCTAGACATCTACTAATTCTAACGATGGCGATTGTTAATCATAACTCCTCAGTTCTCCTATCGACTTGCCAATTTGTCAAAGGAGAGTGAGAATAGCTCGCGTGAAGTGCCTGCAGAGGACCATTCCGCAGCCCTGACCAGGCAATTGCTTCCTCCTCTTCAATCTGCATCCGTTCGTTCATATCCAGGCGGAAGGTTCCATATGGTGCGCCCTTCCCAATCGTACTCGGTAAAAAGCGCTGAATCCACCTTCAGCTGGTGAGCGACGTAGTCAACCATGGATCGGGGAATCTTATGTTTGGCGGTGGGGAAACGCCCCCTCAAGTTGAAAGCATTTGAGCAGGAGTGCAAAGCCGAGGCGCATTGCCCCAGTCTTATTCCCGAGGAGTTCGAGTTCGGGAGGAACGAGGGTAAAATGTTCAATTAACTCTTCAATATCCCAGGTGCGTTTCATACCATACCCTCACCTCACGCGTGCTACTTTTGCCTGCATTATATCTAAGAAATGCTATTCGGGCAAGCATTCAGAAGCCGAGCGGGACTTTTACCCTATCATCTTCCTGATGGTACAAACAGCCAGAGGCACGAGGGAAGAGAGGTCGGAAAGAAACTGGTACCAGACATCATTTTCTGGTACCAGTTTTCTGTTACGAGATCATTACGGTGGAATGGCTTTGGGTGATGCTTCGGTCACTGAGTACAGAAATACCGTAAGAGGTACTTTGCTAGTAGTGTCACGTTCGCTCATTTAGGGCCAATATGCTACTCGTAACTATATATATGTCGCATCTGAGACACGAAATATAACGCATTTTTGGATATGTTTCCAAAACGAACTCAGTAGGAACGCCACTTACCCCTACGGTACAACATGTATGAAATATACTGTATTCACCTGATGCTGTCTTGACAGTATTTGCTCTAGTATCTAAAGTAGAGATGAGTACCATACAATTCAAAAAGGAGTTCAGCGCATGCAGCATTTTGTCCCTGAGATCGTATCGATCGCCGATGCCTGTTTGGGCGGTCTGCGCGGGCGCTCGGCGCTGCTGATAGGATCGGAGATACAGCGTCAGCCATATAAAATGCTGTTGCAGCAGGCTGGCATCAAGAGTATCTACCAGGAAGAGACTCCTCAACGCCTCAC
>DATLSI010000040.1:0-2326 GCA_035534255.1 Ktedonobacteraceae bacterium
TTTGACGCGCTCAAAGCGCATTTCGAGCGGTCGCGCAAGCATTTAGAAGCAGAAAAGCTGCGCGGGGCTATCGCCAGCAAACTCAAGCGCATGCTGCAATTGAATAAGAGCCGCGTCAACTACCAGGAACGTTTTCAGCAAATGATTAACGACTATAACGCGGGCAGCGCCAATGTCGAGTTGTTCTTCGATGAACTGGTGAAGTTTGTCAAAGATCTCAATTCAGAGGAGCAGCGCCACGTAGCCGAGCAGTTGAGCGAGGAAGAACTGGCCATATTTGACCTGCTGACGCGCCCCGACCTCGCGCTCTCCGAAAAAGAGCAGGAGCAGATCAAGAAGGTAGTACGCGACCTGCTGGCAACCTTGAAGCGCGAGAAGCTGGTGCTTGACTGGCGCAAGAAACAGCAGGCATGCGCCGAGGTACGCCTGACTGTCGAAAATGCCCTCGATAGCGGACTGCCAGCAAGCTACACCCCCACCCTCTACCAGCGTAAGTGCGAAGAGGTTTTCCAGCACATTTACGATTCCTACTTTGGGCAGGGACAGAGCATCTATAGCGCGGCGTAGACGGACTAGAGCGGGATACGATGCAGGGAGATCGGCCCCACGCCCTGGTGGTGGCGGAGGGGATACGGAATGATATTTACGAAAGAAAGGAGATACACTCAGATTGAAATGGCATCGAGACTATGATGATCGTGCTATAATAGACACCACAGATTTGGAGGCAAGACGTCAATATATTCGCAATAATCCAGAAAAATGGGAATCAACGCACTGAAAGTAATTCCCCGCCCTGGTCCGCTTAATCTAAAGGAAACTGTACCTTATGTCCTCAAGACCTATCATCCGACCTCGCCACACCTTCTCCTGGTTCCTGCTCATCCTCGCCAACACTCTCTGGGCGTGCAGTTATGTCGCGGCCAAATTTGCCCTGCGCGATGTGTCCGTAAACATGATGAATGCCCTGCGCATGGTGATCTCCGCGCTGGTGCTGCTGCCATTTTTGATTGCCTGGCGCAAAGACCTCAACTTCACGCGCAAAGACTTGCCGCAACTGGCGCTGCTGGCCGTGATAGGCTTTGTCATCAATAAAATCTTCGAGTATGGCGGGTTGTCGCTTACTACGGCGTCGGACGTGGCGCTGCTCATCACCAGCGAGTCGATTTTCACCGCCGCGCTTTCCTGGCTGCTGCTGCGCGAGCGGTTCAAACCGCTAACAGGCGTGGCCCTTTTGCTGGGGCTGGCAGGTGTCTATTTAATTGTCGAGCGCAGCGTGATACCCAATATTCCAGCCGGGGGAGGCGCGCTGCGCATCGTGGGCGACCTGATGGTAGTACTGGCCCTCGTCTTCGAATCGTTCTATACGGTGCGCGGGAAGGCGCTGCTGGTCAAACACCCGCCGCTGCTGATTACGGCTGTTGCCATCGTAGGCAGCACGATTTTCTGGATACCACTGGCCGGCATCGAGGTTGTCCTGCATGGCTGGCACCCACCGGGTTTGCTAGCGTGGATCAGCATCGGCTGGCTGGCCGTCATGTCAACCGTCATCGCGTACCTGGCATGGTTCAAGGGGCTGGCAAACATCGATGGCTCCGCCGCGGCATCCTCGCTTTTCATCCAACCATTGCTGGGAACTACCCTGGCAATTCTGCTATTGCATGACCAGCTTTTATCAACAACCATTGCCGGGGGTATAATGATTATCGCCAGCGTGTATTTAATTTCGAGGCAATGAATAGGAGGATACAGGGCGACCCTCGCGGTCGCCCTGGAAAACAATGAACATCAAACTCTATCTAAATGGCGTAATCTACACGATGGATGCCGCGCAGCCACGCGCCCAGGCCATGGCAATCGACAGCGCGAGCGGGCGCATCCTGGCAGTGGGCAGCGATGACGAAGTGCGCCGCGTGGGCGACAGGCACGCGCAGGTGATCGATCTGCGCGGAAAGACTGTGCTGCCCGGCTTCATCGACGCACATATGCACCTCGTGTCCGAGGCGTACCGCTCGTACTACATCAACGCTGAACGATGTGCCAGCGAAGACGAGGTGGCGGATTTAGTGCGCCAGCGCGCCGGGCAGACACCGGCGGGCCAGTGGATACAGGGCGGCCAGTGGGACAAAAACCTCTGGCCCGGCCAGCGCTTTCCCACCAAAGCTTCGTTGGATGCAGCCGCGCCGCGGCATCCCGTCGTCCTGTGGAGCAAAGATGGACACCTGTTGTGGGTCAACTCGCTGGCCTTGCAACACGCCAACATCAGCGCGGCCACGCCTGAACCATCCAACGGCGCGATCTTGCGCGATAGCGACGGCAACCCGAC
>DATLSI010000041.1:0-4567 GCA_035534255.1 Ktedonobacteraceae bacterium
AACTCATAGACCCTCTTTTGTCTCTCCATCCCACGCGCATAGACGGCATGCTGCGCGGCATCCGGTAGCACGGGTGAAGCCAGCCTGGTTTCAACGCCGGCCACATCGGGAATGATGTTCAGGACGTCCAGGGCCAGCAGAGCCACGCCGCGCGCCGAAGCTTCGAGTTCCAGTGAGGGGTGCAGTGGCGTATTCAGCGTGCTGGCAAGGATAGCTTGCATGGTGGGCGAGCCGAGCAGCGCGCCGCCACTGCCGATGAGCGTGAGCGCGCTGGCGTCTTTCCCGCTTGCCTTGAGCAGTTCATGGAAGACGATGCCTAGCTGGTAGGCAAGGGCTTCAAGGCTGGCGCGCACTATATCGACAGGCGTGGTATGCGAGTTCATGCCAAGAATATCGAGGGTAGCTTCGCTATGCCAGCCGGGACTGCGCTCGCCGGAGATGAATGGGAGCATGGTCAGACCGTGAGCGTCGGGAGGCAGCGCGGCCACGAGGGGTTCAACTTCGGCTAACGTTGGCAGTTTGAGGGTTGCTTCGAGCCAGGCGGGGAGATTGCCGCCCTCGCTTAACGCTCCTCCCAGCAGGCCGCGCCGCCCATCAATCAGGTAGAGCCAGAGACCACCCGCCGGGACAACGTTGTTGGGCGATACGACTAAGCGCATGGCGCTGGAGGTGCCAATCGTCACGGCCCAGTGATTTTCAGTCGCGCAGCCGGAGCCAACATTGGCTGCCGCGCCATCACCGACGGACGGGAACCAGGGCACTTCACGCAGCGCAGGCCAGCGCGTGGCATATGGCGGCGTCAATCCTTGCAGGCTGTCGCGCAGGTCGCCCAATGGTGGGAACTGTTGCGGTCGCACGTCCAGCACGCGCTGCAGATCGCTGTCCCAGGCGCGCGCGCGCGTTGCCAGCATGCCTGTACCGGAAGCCACCGAGAGACTGCATACCGATTTGCCCAGCACGCGGCGATGCAGGTATTCGCCGAAAGAGAGCCACTGCGACGCGCGCTTAAAAATATCCGGCTGCGTGGTTGCAAGCCAGCGCAGCCTGGCCGGCCAGTAGCTGGTATGCAGCCGCGCCCCTGTGCGCTCGTGAATGGCTTGTTGGTCTAGCTCCTGGCTTAGATCAGCAACCGCCTGGCGCGCGCGCGTATCCTCCCAGGTCAGCACGGGCGTGAGGGCCTTTCCATCCGCATCGACCGCCACAAGACTGTGCCAGAAGGTACTGGTAGCAACGGCGGCGATATGCGCGGCTAGAGGACCAGCCGCCGCGAGTGCCTGGTCGATGGCACGCGCGACCAGTTCAACCAGCATGTCAGCATCTACCGAAGATTCACCCTCACCGGAGGTAGTAAGTTTGTAGGGAATTTGCCCCTGCATGTGCGGCTGAGTATTGCCCGCCGCGTCGAAAAGCATCGCTCGCACCGATGATGTGCCAATATCGAGCGCGAGAATACATGATGATTTGTGTTCGCTATAAGATGCCGCGCCCGGCGCGTCAGTTTGCGACATAGGTACGTCTCCCTTATTCTAGCAGGCCATTATATGCATTGTGCAACATATTATTCCAAAATGGCAGAGGAGGAGATGATATAATTAAGCTGTTGACCAGAAACTCCATCCTTAAACTATTTCTCAGCATCAGAAAAACGAAAAGGCGCGCCCTGGCGTGTTAATGAGTGAATATCGTGTTGCATTGTAGCTGATGTGTCTAATGTGTCTAATGTGTCTGTTGTAGCAATGTATCAGCGGTGTAATCGATTATTTTAGCTCACATGATGAGTGGAGATCTCAGCATATCGCAAGCGACGAGACCAGGGCGGGGGCAAGCCCCGCCCCTACCCTGTCCGGCTTCGCCCGCCCTGGTTCTTTCCCTTGCAAAATAATGGCCCCTACCCACGAAGGGCTTAGGGCTGCTACGGTTTTACCTGCCACCGTTGGACATACCACCATTCAGGTCTTCGGCAATCGCCATGAATTGTTCGAGGGCGGCTTGCAGGTCTTCGACGATGCTGGCGGCCAGCGCGCCGGGGGATGGCAGATCATCGGCATCTTCAAGGCTGTCGTCGCGCAGCCAGAAGAGGTCAAGGCTCAGCTTGTCGCGTTTGAGCAATTCGTCGTAGCTGAAGGAGTGGAAACGCTCGTTTTGCTGGCGTTGATGGCGGTTCTCTGTATGGTAGCTGGTCACGAAATCGTCGAGATGGGCGCGCGTGAGGGGATTGGTACGCAGGGTGAAGTTCTGGTTGGTGCGCAGGTCGTAGACCCACAGGCGTTCGCTCCAGTGGGTGGCGCTGGCCGGTTTCTTATCGAAGAAGAGCACGTTGGCTTTGACGCCCTGGGCATAAAAGATGCCCGTTGGCAGCCTCAGCAGGGTATGCACATCGCAGACTTCTAAAAGCTTGCGGCGGATGGTTTCGCCTGCGCCGCCCTCGAAGAGCACGTTGTCTGGTACGACGATAGCAGCGCGCCCATGCGGCTTGAGCAGGGAGACGACGTGCTGGAGAAAATTTAACTGCTTGTTGCTGGTGCTGGCCCAGAAATCGTCGCGCACGATGGTGGTGGTCTCGCGCTCCGAGCGACCTTTTTCGTTGACGACGGAGAGGCTGCTTTTGCGACCAAAGGGGGGATTGGTGAGGGCCATGTCGAAATATTCGCCGGGATGACCGAGCAGGCTATCTTTGACATGCACCGGTTCGCGGCCCTCCTCGTCGCTGCCGATGCCGTGCAGGAAGAGATTCATGACACACAGACGGGCGGTATTATCGACGATCTCCCAACCACGCAAGGCGTCGTTTCTGAGAAAACCGCGCTGGTCGCGGTCTAATTCGTAGTTTTTGGCGATGTAGTCATGCGCGGCCAGCAGGAAGCCGCCGGTGCCGCAGGCGGGATCGACGATACGCTGACCCGGCGCGGGGCGCATCACATCGACGATAGCCTGGATGAGCGGGCGCGGCGTGAAGTATTGACCCGCGCCGCTCTTGGTGTCTTCGGCGTTCTTCTGCAACAGCCCCTCGTAGGCATCGCCTTTGACATCGGTATCCAGCGCGGTCCAGGTTTCGCGGTCGATGAGGTCTACGATCAGGCGGCGCAGGTGCGCGGGGTTCTGAATTTTGTTGAGGGCTTTGCGAAAAATAATGCCCAGCATCCCCTCGGCCTTGCCCAGTTTCTCCAGCACCTTGCGATAGTGCTCCTCTAACTCCGCCCCGTCGCGGTCAAGCAGGCTTTTCCAGTTGCAGTTTTCGGGGATACGTGAAGATTGAGAATGTAGCCCCTGTGGCAACTGCTCTCGTTCGTAGGCCATTTTGAGAAAGAGCAGGTAGGTAAGCTGCTCGACGTAGTCGCCGTAGGACATGCCATCGTCGCGCAGGATGTTGCAGTAGTTCCAGAGTTTCTGGACGACCTGTTGTGTGTGGGTGCTCATGAAAAATGTATGTACTCCTCTAGCAGCGTATTTTTTCAGCATTCCGGCTCAATACAGGACATATACCGCTCATTTTGCGCGGTATTTTTATTTTTTTTGGTTCAAGTTTTTTTCTTCTTCCCCATAGCCCAGACTCCGTGATGCCGGTAGATGCGGGCCATCCAGGTAGCGATGAGGACTGCGATAATAGCAACGCCTACGCGACAAAGACTATACCATACAGGGAAGAGGTTGGGAAGTACGCCGGTCAACTGTAAGACCGTGGCGGGAATTTCCAGTACCATACATCCAAAGGCAACCAGAAGCAGCCAGAATAGCCAGCGCCAGTGAGGCACAATGCCTACCAAGGGACGAGGACGCCCGCAAGGGGCCCCACTCCACATCCACGCCACCCCCACTACGCTGCCGCCCCTCACCCCTCTCTGCTGTCTAGTTTGGCGGGGTTGTTGTGGATGTAGAAGCGGATGGTTTCGAGGGCGTCTTTGCCGTCTATAACTTCGTCATAGAAGCGGGTGAGCCAGAAGGAGCCGCTGTTGTAGATATGCGCGGTTTCGCAGTGGCGAATCCATGCGACCATGACGAGTGATTTGTATGCTCCAACTACCTGTCCCAGTGTTGGGGCGGGTTTGACCAATCCGTTGAGCCAGATAATGAAATGCACATGGTCAGGCATAATGACAAAAGCGTCCAGGGTGACGCCTGGAAACCGTTGGGGCAATGCATACCAGGTATCTTCTAAAATTTTGCGAAGCGCCGGGATCTCGAAAATTGGATCATGCGTCTGGGCGCGCGTGGTGACGAAATAGGCTCGTGTCCAGGTGTAATCATGTCCGCGTAAACGAGTCGACCGCCTGTGATATTTGTAGGTTGTCTTTTGCTCGCCATCCTGTTTGTCCATCCCCACTACTCCTTTGCCAGTGCTATTTCTGTGCCCCCTATGATACTCCTTTCGTACTCCTGTGGATAGAGGCAAAATGCCCACCTCGCCTCAGTGGGGGGCGGGGCCGTAGTCATTGTAAGGACGGGGGTGGAGAGGATGTGGTGGGTGGCCCCTTGGACTGAACCCCTGAGACCGGACAGTGAACGAAGTCAACTTCTCCAAAATGTCGTAAACTGAGACCAAGAAAAGGAGAAGAGACGATGCAAAAAC
>DATLSI010000042.1:0-4316 GCA_035534255.1 Ktedonobacteraceae bacterium
GTGCAATTTCGCCATCAGCAGGCTTTAGAGGAAGAGGCAGCACAATTGGCCCTATCGGGCTTCGCCATTAGTGCTCGACATGAGTTCATCGTTGCGCGTATGCAACGAGCAGGTGAGCGCATTTTATGCTTCATAGCCGAAGGAAAGCATGACGAGGCGCAAACTATGATGAACAGCGAGAACTGGGGTATGGAAGAAAAGCAATGAGCAATCGCAATCTGGATTACCTACCCGCGTTGCCACTCGGCTACAATGATCTGGCGTCGTTGCGCAGCATCATTCGCGCTTCTATAACATATACGCGCAGAGTTAGTCATATCACGAGGGAGCGAGATGAGCAGATGCACCTGCTCGAAAACCTTTACCTTCGCCTGACGACTATCCCTCTCAGCACTGTGGAAATACATGTGCTGCTTAATGTGGTGGAAATCTACGCGTTGAACAGCACATTATTGGGATTTATGTCGTTTGTGCGCAAAAAGGTCACACCCTCGCCAGAGCGAGATGAGACCTTGCGAGATGTGGAACGGCTGCGTAAGGCTCTGTTAAAGATGCTTTCTGCCAATTTGTGACTTACCTACCAGATACTAGAAATCGGGTAAACCACATTTATCTCCCCAAAAAGAACCCATATTCGAGGGTTGGAACAATACCCATTTTTATTTGTTCCAATGACATATACGGTCTAAGCCCTCAGCAATTAAAGCAAACTGAGGAAACCTATGAATGACGTACATGTAGAGCAGCCTCTCATCTACCAGGGTGATTGCCTGGATATCTTGCCTGCTGTGGCATCTGGCTCGGTTGATTTAATTGTCACCTCTCCGCCCTATGCAGATCAACGAAAGGATACCTATGGTGGGGTATCACCCGACAAGTATGTTGAATGGTTTCTTCCTGTTAGCAGCGAACTCAGGCGAGTATTGAAAGATGAGGGGTCTTTCATCCTTAATATTAAAGAGCGTGTTGTGAACGGCGAGCGTCACACGTATGTGCTTGAACTTATTCTGGCGATGCGCAAACAGGGATGGTTGTGGACCGAAGAGTATATGTGGCATAAACGCAATAGCTATCCTGGGAAATGGCCTAATCGTTTTCGCGATGGCTGGGAGCGATGCCTGCACTTCACAAAGAGCAAACATTTTGCGATGTACCAGGATACAGTGCGTGTTCCAATGGGTGATTGGAGCCGCACTCGTTTGAGGAATCTTAGCGAGACAGATAAAAAGCGCGATAACTCACGGGTTCAGAGCGGTTTTGGTAAGAAGATAGAGAATTGGGTTGGCCGGGAGATGGCGTATCCTGATAACGTTCTCCACCTAGCAACAGAATGTAGCAATCGCGGTCATAGCGCAACATTTCCCGTTGAGCTGCCAGCCTGGTTTATCAAGCTCTTTACTCAACCTGGTGATATTGTGCTTGACCCGTTTATAGGTTCGGGGACAAGCGCTGTGGCCGCCAAACAGCTAGGCAGACGTTGTATCGGGATAGAAATCGATCCCGCGTATATTCAAATAGCGCAAAGTCGCTTAAATGCTGTGCAAGCTCAAGCCTCACTTCTTGATATTACGCCATATCTGGATACTCAAACTGCAGAAGGCGAAACATCATCAGATGGTGGACAGGAAATGCCAGATAGCGCATTGTCTGATGCTTTGAACACGTTGTGGCGATAGTTTGTGCATATAGAAAAGGTCTCACCTCGCTCTGGCGATGGTGAGACCTTTTCTATATGTAGAGAACCCCTGCCAGCAACAGGCTGGATGCTTACGCGCCGCCAAAGATGACGCCGGGATTATCTGTTTGGATGGCGTTGGTCGGAGCCGTGATCTTGATAGAAGGGTCGTTGAACTTGCTCAGGTCGAGCACGATATCTGCTTTGAGTGAGAAGCCTGAAGGCGTGGTCGAGTTAGCGGTAGGTGTGGCGAATTTGTTCAGGTTTAATGCCATGTTCAGCTTTATCTCGAAACGATGCAGGTAGGACGTGGACTCGTCGAACCAGAAGTCCAGGCTGGCGCTGAAGTTGCTTACACTGTTGAGCATATCGTTGAGACTCTGCTGGCTCACACCCGTTAGACCCTTTAACTGGCCTGTGTTCTCGATCAATTGCGCGAGGCCGTTTTTATCGAGGGTAACGGTGATGTGTCGCAGGCTCACGCCGTTGAGCGTCTGGTCGCCGTGATCTGTTATTTGCGCGTCTTTTTGCACCAGGTCAAGCAGTTTATTGAAGTCTGGAATACTGGCGTTTGACAGCAGGGTACTGCTGCTGTTGTTGGTGCCACTCAGCTTGCTTTTATCGATCACATACCACTGGCCCTGAGCGTTTTGGAAGTAGAGTTGGTTGCCTTTGGTGATTTCCGCGAAGGCGAGTTTGCCGATGCCGCTGGTGGTGAGTTTGAATGATGATTGGTCGGGCAGCACTTCGTCACCGTTTACGCTGGCTGTAGCATTTACATTACCAGGGGTCGAAGCTGTAGAGCTGCTGCCGGGCGTTCCACTGACCGCCAGATTGATTGTCGCGGTCATAGCGACGTGAACCGCTTTGATCTGCTTCATAGCGGTCGAGCTATTTAAGATCAGTTGTCCAGCTGTCTGGGAACTGCCCCCGCACGCGCTCACGAAGAGCATCATAGCTATCAACAAAAACATTCCGGGAAGTGCATACTTTTTTTGCATATAAATTAACCCCTTTACTATTCCTACCATTGTTTTTAGAATGTACCCTATACTCACTATACGTCAATTGGGGCAAGTTTTACAATGAAGTATATCACACAGGCACGTCCTGGCAAGCTCGTTTTTGACCTCTTCTCAGAGACATCAAACTATGGTACAGTTGGAGTAGCGATCCTGGCTCCGGTGCTCGATTATAACCCCCAAAGATGGAGGCTTTAGTGAGTGATATTTCATCGTCTTCCAAACCCGACCTGGAGGCATCCAGGCCAAAAAGCCACAGATATCCCATGTACGTTTTCTCGGTCATGTTCGGCATCAGCTTTCTTAACTACATGGACCGCTATGTGCTGACCGGCGCAGCCGCCACAGTTGCCAAAGAACTGGGGTTTACCAATCCCAACCAGGAGATTGGCTACATTGCCTCGGCTTTCCTGGTTGTCTATACGCTGGCAACGGTTCCTCTGGGCATCTGGGCCGACCGCGCGAAGCGCAAGAACGTCGTGGCTATTTGCGTAGCGATCTGGAGCGTGGCGACGGCCTTAACCGCCCTGGCCAACAGCTTCACTACTCTTTTCATTTCGCGCATGGTGCTCGGCATTGGTGAGGCGGGCTATTTCCCGGCTGGTACCGCCATGATGAGCGATTATTTCAGCCGCAAGAAGCGCTCGCGTGTCATGAGCTGGTGGAGTGTCGGGCAACTTGTCGGTATCCTCTTTGGTTTCGTGATAGGCGGGGAGTTGGCGGGTATCTTCACTGGAAGCTGGCGACTGGCATTTGTCTTCACCGGCATCCCCGGCTTGATCCTGGCGTTTATGGCTTTCAGGCTGCGCGAACCGCGCCGCAACGAGGCCGACGAAGCAGAAATCGAGTTTTATCCTGCCATTGCGGGCGAAGTGGCAGAAATCGAGGAGCCTCCGCATACGGTGCCGGTGTCTTCAAAAGTGTGGTCGCAGTTTGGTTCATTGTTACAAATTAAAACCCTGGTGGTATTGATTGTCATGCAGATATTCGCCTTCTTCGTGCTGGGCGTCAACACTACTTTCTTACCTACCTATCTCCAGCAGAAGGATACCTTCGGACTGCGTTCAGGAACGGCGGGTTTGTTTTCCGGCGGAATTATCGTCATAGCGGGCCTGGCCGGTACCATCATTGGTGGATATATGGCTGACTGGCTCAATCGCCGCCACCAGGGCGCGCGCGTGCTGGTGTGTGGTATTGGCTTCCTGTTAAGCGCGCCTGCTTTTGCCGTTGCCATCACCAGCCGCAATTTTGTACTGTTCAGCGCGTTTTTTGTCATGACGACGTTACTGCTGACGATCTACACCGGCCCCAGTACTGCTGCTTCACAGGATGTGGTACCATCGGCGCTGCGCGCCTCCGCCATTGCCATCTCGCTTTTGATCGCGCATATGCTGGGTGATGCCTTCGCGCCAGCGCTGGTTGGCACGCTGGCTAATGCTTTTGATCCGAGGCCGGCGTTTGACTTTGCTCATAACATGACCGGCCAGTATCTCAGCCAGGCTCTGTTGATTACTTGCACACCGGCGCTGGTGATAGCTGGCCTGGTGGGTATTTTCGGGGCGCGCTGGATGAAATCCGATGTCGCGGCTGCCGAAGAGGTGGACCGACTGGCAAGGCAG
>DATLSI010000043.1:0-7499 GCA_035534255.1 Ktedonobacteraceae bacterium
CATAGAATGTCCTACAATGTTAGTACATACATGTAAATTTATCATTTTTTCGACTTGCAGTAGCCCAAAGGTACTTGAAGAGTAACGCATTTGGACAGTATACCCCAATTTCTCCTTTATTGCTGGCCTGCTTATTAAAGAGAGGGCTGCTTCACTGAAGCAGCCCTCCTTATCAGCTAATCGAAGACTAGCTCAGTTAGTGTTAGCAGCACACGGATTCTTGGAAAGAATCTGGCGGAAGTTGTTGTACCGTGTAGTCACACCTCCACCGACTGCCGTGTAAGTCGAGTTCAGTAGCGTGCCGTACTGAGCATTCTGACCGAAGTCATTCTTGCTCCCCGGGATATGGTTGCCGAGTTGCCAGACGCAACTACCTCCAATATTTTTGATACTGAAGAATGGATAGAATGCGGCAGGAGTGCCATCATCGGTAGATGGAATCAGCGTGCAACCAGCCCCGGTATTACGGTCGCAGAGGTAGGGACTTGAACTAGCACCAGAGGCCTCGATGCGTGGGAGGTCCGCCTCAAATGCCATCCGGCTGTAGTTCACATTGTATTGTGAACCTGTCAGAGGGCTGGTGAAGAGGATCGAAGTTGGATGGAGTCTGGTGTTGCCATCAGGCCAGACCGGTGTGTAGGGAACGCCATCAAAGCCCGTATTGGTACCCAGGCATCCAGGTACCTGTACTAACGTCGACGAGGTGGCGGGGAAACAAAAACCATCATCTCCATCAGTTGGCTCAGAATTAGCAGCATTGCCCTCAGTATTGCCAGTTGGGCAGGTGCCACCAGGGATGATAGCATTAGTACCATTGCAGTAGTCGAAGTGCCCGGTCTCGTCGGCGAAGGCGATGTTGTACGAATGCGCCGCCCACGTCACGCGCGTCTTCTCTGACGAGGTACTGTACATTGGATGGAAGTCGTAGGGAATGTTATTGCAAGCGCCACTGAATGGGACCTGGCCGAAACCATTAGCCGCGCTCGACGTCATGGAGCCAGTCTGCCCCGTTGTCTGGTCATGAATGACGATCTGGAGGCCATGCGCAGTATCGTGCATCGTGACTGCCAGCGTGTCACCCGAATTCATAAACAAGTCTGCGTTTGGATCAGGCGTGAAGGTATTAATAGTTGATTGTAGTGGGTTCGGGGGCGAACCTGGCTGCGGAACGCCGTTCTTGGTAATGAAGGCGAAATTGACAGGCTCAACGCCAGTTAAACCAGCGCATGCGCCTGCCGCACCGGTGACCGCATTTTCCGAGAGGCTGTCAATGTTGAGCGCGGCACACCACTTCGTTGCATCGCAGCTATTGCCTGCAGGCCACGGCGCCCAACCGGGAGGATAGAACTGCATCTCCATGAATGCTGTTCCAGGATGGTTCGGGCTAACTGTTGGATCAACGATGTTGGTATCGCTATCTGGCTTACAAGTGCTGACTTGCTCAGGAAATGACTGCGTATCGCACATAGCCATCCCAAACCAGAACGCGGGATGAAGCTGGAAGTTGTAGGACTTTCCAGGTGTCTGAGGCGCAGTTGGCGTGGGATCCTTTGGAAGCGTGAGTTGATACCTCATACGATTGCCTGAACCGGGTACGTTGGAATAGAAGAGGGTCGACGGCTCATCGTGGCCGACATAGACATCCTGCCCGAAAACCGACTCGGAGTCGTATACCTCCGAACAGACAAGGCTGCCCGAAGCACAATTGATGTGCATAGAGGGTGCAGCGGCATGAGCTTTGGATGTCTGGCTCCGTATTGCTCCCGTAGCCATAAATCCGCCAACCACGGCGACAATGGCCAGGAAGGAGAACAGGATGCTCAACTTTGAGCGGGGAGAGAAGCGCATAGAATGGCCTCACTTTCAAATAACTTGATACACTGTCAAATCAATATCAGGACACCACGTAGCTAGCCCGTCCTAAACCGAGGAAGAATAATAAACCAGGATGATTATGAGGGAGATTGACGTAA
Source organism: Ktedonobacteraceae bacterium (assembly GCA_035534255.1). GTDB lineage: Bacteria > Chloroflexota > Ktedonobacteria > Ktedonobacterales > Ktedonobacteraceae > CF-113. Next base: position 1,974 of record DATLSI010000043.1, read on the forward strand.
ATGGATAGAGCAGCAAGGTTAAGATGCGGTTAAGGATTGGTTGTATTTTAGCGGTATATGCCAACACATGGTTAGGATTTCAAACGAATATTGTCATTTCCCCTGATTTGCTTCATCATTAATTTTGCCCGTAACCCGTCAACTCCACGTAACCCTCACCACCAACTATATTCCCTTGCATTTTACCTGAAATGCTGACCGCGCCTTCCCAGTAGCTATTGCCGGTGGACTGATAGACAACCAACTCCTGATTCTTCAATTCGGGCTGGAGGGTAAGCGTGGCTTGCAACTGCGGGCTATTGATGTCGAGCTGCCAGCCGGAGGGATAATTTGCGCCGGTGGTCGGACTCTTCCAGTGGCCGAGCACGGTGACATGCAAAGCACTGACAGGGATCAGCAACTCCTGCGCATCGGGGGTGATATAGCCAATATAGGTCGAGACAATATTACCGCTGGCATCACGGATCAGGTAGATCATCATCTCGGTGTTGTTATTCAGTTGCACACTGAACCAGTCCCAACCGCCGCCGCTCAGGGTGATGAAGTTGCCCCACTGGTGATCCATCCATGCCTCACCCGTTACCTTGAGCGGCTGTCCTTGAGCGGTCAACGTGCCGGTCAGAGCCATGCGCGTGCGCGAGTAGTAGTAGGAAAAACCCGACAGCCCATAGGTGATTAAACCATTGCCGTTGTGTAGCACGGCGGGTTTCAGACCTTGCAAATCAAAGTGAATAGCATAGCCGGGCATGGAAGCGACCAGGTGATCGAGGCCATTGACCCCCTTGATCGACCAATCATCAATAGATACATTGATCCCGCTGGTTGATGTCCCATTCGGAATAACTGCATCGGGTTCGGTCTGACGGCGCTGGTCGAAATGAAACGCTCCGCCAGTCACATCGCTAATGGCAAAATGCGCGGCATAGACAGGCGGGAAAGTGCTGCGCAAAGCCTGAAAAACAACAAACTCAAAGCCGTAATGATGGGTTGTGCCATCCGGCATGACGGCGTTGAAATGGCCGGTGTAGTACCACCACTCGGTGAGGTCGTTGTGCGCCGCCTCGTCCTGCGGAAAGCGCACCGGCGGCAATGGAGTTGCTGTCGCCGAAACTTCAGGTTGCGGCAACTGCGAGGATGTCGATGGTATGCCCGGAAAACCGCAGGATGCCAGCACGATGGTCAACAATATGAATAAGAGCGGAAGGCTTTTCCTTCTCATGATCGTTTTCCTCCAACTCCCATATCCTGTGCCGGCGGCTGCGATTCATCCGTCCCCTCGTGTAGTGCGAGTTGATCTACCACAAATTGTTCCGAATGCGTGGATGGTCGCCGCTGCACGCCCACGAATGGCAGCCACCAGTTCAAATTTCCGAGCAGGCGCATGGTAGCGGGAACCAGCAGGCCGCGCACGAGCGTCGCATCCAGCGCGACAGCCAGGGCCATACCCAGTCCCAGCGCCTTGACCAGAATCATATCCGCCGACGCGAAGCTGGCGCTCACCACCACTACGATCACCGCCGCGCTAGTGATGATACCGCCGCTGCGCTGCAAACCCAGCGCAACCGCCTGGGTATTATCGCCCGTCTGCCAGAACGCTTCCTGGATGCGGGAAAGCAAGAATACTTCATAATCCATCGATAGTCCGAACAAGGCGCAGAACAACAGGATGGGACTCGACGCCTCCACAAAGCCGAGCGGCGTGAAATTGAGCAACTGGTGCAGGAAACCATTCTGGAATATGACGACGAGCGCGCCATAACTTGCCAGGATCGACAGCGTGTTCATTATGATGGCTTTCAAGGGCAGGAATACCGAACGGAAGAACAATAACAGCACAATATAGGTTGTCACAGCCACAATTAAAACGGCTATAGGAAAGTCCGAATACAGCGACTGCACATAATCGATGTTGCCAGCCGTTTCACCATCCACCAGCACTTTCATATCATTGCCTGGTTGAGTATTGCGTATCGTTTGCACCAGTTGCAGCGAACGTTGGTCGAGCGCATCGTACTTGCTGATAACTTGAATCATGGTGGTGTTACCCGCTGTGAATGAGTTGAGCAGGCTGGATAAATAGGGGTCTGAAATCAGTTGCGGATGCGCGTAGAGCGACTCGTATTGAGCGAGCGTGAAACGCGGGTCGGCGCTGACGATGCTATCGACGCGTGCCACGCGGGGATCAGCCTCGATACGCTGGACATACGCGTAAAGGTTGCGAATGTTATCCGGCGTCAGCACATTACCAGTAGTCTGAAGCGCAATCAGAACGGGAGTGGTATCCTCAACATTGAAGCGGCTATTGAGCAGATCAAATGCCGCGCGCGATGGCACGCTGGGCGGCAAGATCGAGGCATCGGGCGCGGAGAAGCGCACCCCCAGAAAAGGCAAGCCAAGCGCGACCATCAGCACCAGCACGCTCACAAAGATGCGCACAGGGTAGCGCATCACAAATTGGGAAAGCCGGTACCAGAAGCCGCGATGCACTTCAATGCTCGCCACGCCTGCTGCCACAACCGCGCTAGCTGCTCTCTTCCTGAATTTCGGAAGTCGCACCGGAAATGCATTGATGCGCGTTCCGATAATGGCAAGCGCGGCAGGCAAGAGCGTGAGAGCAGCAAAGACGGCCAGCAGCACCACCAGCACGCCACCCAGGCCGACGGAGTGCAGCATGTTGATGTGGAAAAAGATCAAACCTGCCAGTCCAATAGAGACGGTAAAACCTGAAAAGGTGACAGCGCGCCCGGCTGTAGCTACCGTCATGGCAACGGCATCTTCTACATTTCGCCCGCGCGCCAGTTCTTCGCGAAAACGGCTCACCATGAAGAGCGAGTAATCGACGCCGAGGCCCAGGCCAAACAGCGTGGTGATGTTCAGCACGAAGATGGAGAGATCAGTAATATGCCCCAGGCCGAAAATCAATGCCAGCGAGACGAGCACAGCTCCCCCGCCTACCAGCGCGGGCAGCAGAGCGGCTACCACCGAACGGAAGACGAGCAGCAGAGCGATGAGAGCAAACGGAAAGGCCAGTTCTTCGGCCCTGCGCAGGTCATTTTCGCTGACCGTTTGAATATCTTGATAAAACACCGGCCCTCCGCCGATACTTGTTTTGAGATCAGGCTCGGCGTGCAGGCGGCTCTGAAGTTCCAGCAAAACATTTGATGAACTGCTGGCGCTGGGAACTGTTTTGAGCAGGATATTGACGTAAGCCGCGTGGCGGTCCAGCGATACCTGGCGCGGATTATCCACGAAACTGATGATGCTGGCAACATCGGGCATGCTTTGCACCTTCGCCAGGGACTGCTGTGCTTCCTGAATAAATTGCGGGCTATAGGCTGTGTAGCGCTGGCTGGTATAAATGACCTGCACGATATTCACATTAAGATGCAACTTTTCCGCCAGCAGATTGAGAGCTTGCTCTGATTGGGCATCGGGGCTGACGAACCCGCCGGACTGTAACACATTGCTGGCCTGTGGCGCGAATGGCAATGCGACCGCAACCGCAATCAACCAGAAACCCACGATGAACCAGCGATAGTGGGTGGCCAGTTTGCCCAGACGGTAAAACATGCTCAAACCTTTCCAAGTATGACATCGCGCTCTTGCATATCACTTCTATTTTGCGAAATACTTTCAGATATATCATACATCCGACGCTACAGGAAAGCATCAGGGGTAATAGACGAGCAGAGCGTTAGAGGGCGACCCTTGCGGTCGCCCTGGTTAACGCTTTCTCGACTGGAATAAGCTGTTGTTGTATGATGTTAGTAATTAGTACACAACACCAACAGTAGTTGGCCTGCGATGGCGCGAACACAATTAGCAGCCTATCGCAGTGTTCCTGTGCCGGGAGACTTTACTGTTTCCCGCGCACAGATTAACGTCCTTAACAACACGAAGGAGTGTTTTTTTATGGCTAAATCATCATCGGGCGGCAACCAGGCGAGCAAAGAATCTCAAAAGGATGCGCCCATTAAAGTAATCTCGGTCAACCGCGCAGCATACCACGATTACTTCGTCGATCGCACCATCGAAGCGGGTATATCGCTGGTTGGCACCGAGATCAAATCGATTCGCGATGGCAAAGTCAACCTGCGCGGCTCATACGCGCTTGCCCGAAACGGCGAATTGTGGCTGGAAAATGCTCATATCGCCGTGTATGAGCACGGCAACCGCTACAACCACGAACCCATGCGCAACCGTAAATTGCTGCTGCACCGCCGTGAAATAGAGCAATTGCAGGCAAAAGTTGCCACAAAAGGGTTAACCCTCGTTCCCCTCAAACTTTACCTCAAAGGCGGCAAAGCCAAGATTGAACTGGGTCTGTGCCGCGGCAAAAAGCTCTACGACAAACGTGAAGCAATTGCTGAACGCGATGTGAAACGCGACATCGAGCGCGTCGTTCGTAAAGGATAAAGGTGTGACACAACAGGATCAGAATAATCTCGCTGAACAGTTCATGCAGGATTCCCGTGGTTTCGGCATCCTGCATCTTTTGGGTATGAAGATCGTTACCGCCGAGTCAGGCGTCGGTCGTGTCAGTATTACAGTCGATGAGCGCCTCATGCACCCCCAACAAATCGTGCATGGCGGTATTATTTTCACGCTGGCCGACACCGCCATGTCGATGGCGCTGCTCCCCCTCCTGCCGCCAGGCACCCGTTTCGGCACCGTCGAGGCCAAGATCAATTTCATGATCCCCGTGCGCTCAGGCGAGCTTGTAGCCGAGGGAACACTCGTCCACCTGGGTCGCTCGACGGCGGTTATGGAGGCCACAGTGTTCAACATAGTGGAGGGCGAGAAGCGCGCCATCTCGAAGGTGCTGGGAACATTCAGTTTCGCGCGTGCCAAAAACGTTGGAGAAAAGAGCATACATGCCTGAAGAACAGCCCACCATTGTCGGCATAAACCATATTCAGATAGAAGCTCCTCCAGGGTGCGAAGCAGCAGCACGGGCATTTTATGGTCATGTGCTCGGACTTGAGGAAATTGAGAAGCCCGATCATTTACGCAAACGCGGCGGAGCCTGGTTCGCCTGCGGGCCTCAGCAAATTCATATTGGTGTCACGAGTCCTTTTGAGCCACGCCTCAAAGGACATCCAGCTTTTGAGGTACGTCATCTCTCAGACTGGCGCACACGCCTGGAAGCCTCTCATATTCCTATTAGCGAAGATGAGCCGCTGCCCGGCTGGTCTCGCTTCTACATCGCAGATCCCTGGGGTAATCGCATCGAACTCCTCGAAAAAATGGGGCAATAAAAGCACCCTCACTGCCCTCATTTTTTCCTTCGCCAACCGCAATACCCTGTTCTACTACTAAATAGCGCGTCGAAATGAAACCAGCAATACTTCCGCAAAATTTTTTGATTTATCCCCAACAATTACGTCATTCAATTTGGATAAATTAAATTGTAGCTCGGTATACTAAAGTCACGGATTTCAACATTAGAGGGATTTTGCCCATGTTAGACTACTTGATAATCACAACGGGTTGTTCGATCGTTCTAGGGTGGTGGCTACTATACCG
>DATLSI010000044.1:0-11221 GCA_035534255.1 Ktedonobacteraceae bacterium
GGATATTGTGTCTCAGGTTGCTCGTATTCGTTGGGTACCGGGCGGTAAGTGGGTTGCTGTGGCTGGTAGCCCTGTCCATACTGCTCCGGCTGTTGCTCTTGCCCTGCCTGCGTAGGCGGCTGGTAATAGGGCGTCTGCTGCGTAGGCGGCTGGTAGTAAGGTGTCTGCTGTTGCTGAGGCGGCTGGTAGTAGGGCGTTTGTGGCTGCTGCGAGTTAAACTTCTGTTGCCACTGCGTACCCGAGTTCCTCATCGAATTCCAGGCCGACTGTGGGCTACCCGTAGTTATCACTTTGATGATAAAAAAGGCCAGGGCAATGAGTAGCAGTACCCCAATTATGGCGTACACAATATGAAACAAGAACGCCAGCAGGCCGAAGCCCAGCGGGAAGATCAGCGGAAACGCTATTGGAATGATATGCGGGAAAAAGCGTATGCCCCTTCTCCGGTAAGGTTGATATCTATTTTGCATTTTTGATGGCTCCTTCACAATGATGAGGTGATATGTAGTTTGCTCTCACTCATTTTCTTTGTTTTCACTAAACTTTTGTTGAAAACAATCATTCTATAAACTATACGAACCAGGTGGTATGTAGTTGTACAAATTGCGAATACTTGACATAGTATGATGGCGTGGCTACACTCATGCCATAGCTGATGGTTAGTGACGATAGCCAGAATCGAGGATGCTATTCGCAAATAAGAGGTAATTTCACCCGAAACGTACTGCCTTTGCCGGGTGTGCTTTCAACGTCGATTGATCCTTGATGCTCCTCGACTATGCTTTTCACAATGGCCAGGCCCAATCCGCTGCCGCCGCGATCGCGCGAGCGAGCGGGGTCAGCGCGGTAAAAACGCTCGAATATGTGGGGCAGGTCTTCAGGCAAAATGCCGATGCCGCTATCGCTCACACTGATTTGAGCGTTTCCATCATTTGTCGTCAGCGCGAGGGTAACGCTCCCTTCATAGGGCGTGTATTTGACAGCATTTTCGAGCAGCGCCACGAGCGTCTGCTTTAACTTGTCGGCATCACCATAGACGCGCGCGGGCGTGATGTCCTGCAGGATGATGCGTGGCCCCTTTGCTTGTAGTGAAGACGGATCAAACTCGTCAATGGTGCGATACTGGCGGTACACTTCAAGCAAGAGGCTGTCCAGGTCAATTTTCTGCTCTAAAGTCACAGATTTCATATAGCCGCTGGATGCCGGCTCTGGTGCCATGCTATCGGCGCGTGCCAGGGTGAGCAGGTCATTGACCAGGCGACCCATGCGGTCAGCCTCAACGCGCGCGTCGCTTAGGGCGGCGCTGGCTTCACCGGGCGCGAGGTCAGGCGCTTTCGCCAGCAGATCGAGGTTACAGCGAATGGAGGTGATCGGCGCTCGCAATTCATGCGAAGCGTCGGCTACGAAACGCTGCTGCTGCTGGTAAGCCGCCTCTAATTCCGCGAGCATGTCGTTAAAAGTGGTAGCCAGGCGTGTCAACTCATTTTTACCCATTATGGTTTTCTCTGCCACGCGCTGCCCGAAATCCTGGGACGCGCTGATGCGCCGCGCGGTTTTCGTCATGCGTCGCACCGTCGCCAGCACGCTCCACGTCATGAACCATCCTCCTGCCAGCGCCAGAACCAAAACGAGCGCGCCGCCCTGCCAGAGTACCTGTCGCAGGCTGCTAAGCGATTGCTGGATGCTCAGTTCTGAGCGGGCGGTCTGCACAATGTCACCCGACTGCTGGTTGATGGTGGTGTAGACACGCACCGGCTGTCCCTGGTATGTAATTGTGCTGTAGATGCCGTTAGGATTCGAATTGCTATCGTATGGGTGCGAAGCGATGCGACTGGCAGCCTGTTTGTCCCAGGGAACCGGGCTGATATTAGAACCTGTCACGCCGGGCTGAAGAATGTCAGATACACTGTAGGTGGTTGTAGCAAGGAGCCGTAGTCTGGTATCCAGCACTTCTATGGCTATATCGCCCGCGCCGAGACCGTTGATGCTGTTATTGAGGTAGAGCGGCAAATTGCTAAGATTCTGATTACTTATGAGTTCTTTGCCTACGATAACGCTGGCGGTGCGACTGCTAAGTTCAGTATCCAGGTCATGGTAGGCGCGCTGTTCAGCCTGGCTATAGACGACGTTGCCGAAAAACCAGAGCGCAAGCCCCAGCAAGAGCGCGTAAAAGAGGGTCAGGCGAAGCTGCAATGGGATATACATGGCAAATCACATCTCCTCACGATTCGGATGCGCGCAGAACATAGCCAGCGCCGCGTATGGTTTGAATGAGGCGTTTTTCACCGTTTTGCTCCAGTTTGCTGCGCAGGTGCCCGATATAGACTTCGAGCACGTTGGGACCGCCTTCAAAATCGTTGCCCCAGACGCGTTCCATCAGCAAGCCGCGGGTCAGCACGTTGCGAGGATTGCGCAGCAGTAGCAGCAACAGCTCGTATTCTGTTGTGCTGAGATCTATCAAGCGCTTGCCGCGCCTGGCCTGGCGTGTAGCGGTATCCAGTTCGAGGTCTTCAAACTGAAGAATTTCGCGCGTGATGTCGGGCGCATTACGCCTGCGCAGCAACGCCTTTACGCGCGCCAGTAACTCTTCGAGCGCGAATGGTTTCACGAGGTAATCATCGGCGCCCGTCTCCAGCCCTGCGACACGGTCGGCCACAGCGTCGCGTGCCGTTAACATGAGCACTGCGATTCCTTCTGCATTGGCTTGCAAGCGGCGGCACACTTCAAGCCCGTCCATACCCGGCAACATCAAGTCGAGAATTACCAGTTCGGGCGGCTGCGCGCGTGCCAGCGATAAAGCGCGTTCGCCGTTCTCGGCAACGGAGACATGGTAGCCCTCGTATGCCAGGGTGCGGCGTAACGCGCTCGTGACGCGGTTATCATCATCGACGATCAGGATGTGTGCGTTCATTGTTTTTTTGCTATAGTGCTGGTAGACTGTCAACCTTGATTTGAGAAGTAGTTCGCCTGACGCCCACAAGGGGCGTCACTACATGTTGGCTTTCCCCTCCACCATCAATTGGCGATCCATTCTATAGCCCAGGGCGCGCGCGCAGGCACCTGAAGTACCTGTTGGGCCTGCCTACTGGTGATGTCAAAAGCAGTAATACCGCTTGTCGGGTCAACGGCATACAATGTCTTGCTATCCGCGCTCAAGGCGATGCCGGTGAAAGATTGCTGCGCCAGCACATGCTGAAATGTGCTATGCTGCGCCAGCAGATCAGCCGTATGCACCGACCAGATGCCATTCAATCCGGTGAAGTAGAGCGTGGATTGATCGGCGGAGAGCGCCGCGCCGTTGCGCAGCATGCGCGAGGTGTCCTGGCTGGTAATACTTGATGTGCTGGGATTGAAATGCTGCGTGGCAGTGATTTTGTCGTCAAAAACATCGCTGACGTTCGCGGTGTTCAACGCAATCGCGCTGGCAACACCAAGCGCGCCGTTGGCAGCATAAAGAGTGTTCCCATCGGCGGACAGCGTCAGGGTGTAATAGTTCAGTAAAGCGGCGGACTTGCCTACGGGCAGAATGACACAGCGGGCGAATGGAAAGGTTGGATCGAGCGGCAGGATATGCACAAAGGCGATATTATGATAGGCGTCGATGTAGAGCGTGTAGGCTGTCTTCCCATCGCTCGACATCTGCCGCGTTACTGCGCGTCCCGTCATGTTGGGGTCGTTGAGTTCGCTCTTGTCGACAATCTGATAAGGATACAATTGATGCTGCGGCACGTCATAGCGCCGCACGTCGTACTGACCCGAACTATTATTCCAGTGTTCGAGCAGGTAAAGCGCGCTGCCGGTAGGATCGATGGCGTCCAGATCGAAGTCGCCCTTGAGGTGGATGGTCGTTGCCAGTTTACCCGCCAGCGTATCAACCAGCGCGATGGTTGTTTGAGCCGCGCTTTGATCCAGGCTGCGCAGGGCCAGCCAGCGCCCATCGAATGATACTACGGCATGGTTGAAATCCTGCCCGGCGGTGCTGTAGTTTCCAGCGAGGGTCAGGGTGCGCAAGGCTGCCCCGTTCTGTGTATTGATAACCGAGAGGGTGGTCTGGCCCGCCCGCGCATTTGCCACAAAGAGCAGCCGGTGGTCCATCGAGGTCAGCCCGGCAGGCAGAGTATAGGCCGGGCTGGCGCTGCCGGGATGAAACGCCACGATGTGTTGAGTGACGCTCGCCGCTCCCTGGGGCGTATAGCCATCCAGCACATAAATACGTTCTCCACTGGGAAGCGTCAGCGTGTTGCTCGTGGCGGCATTCGAACCGCAGGCGGCGACAAGAGGCAGTAACGTACAGAGCATCAGCGTTAGCCAAACAAAGGATTTCTTCGGCATAGTCTTTGCCTCCTTGTGAGCATAGGCAACATGTTGTATGCGCATGCTCATCATACCATACAGTGAAAATCATCTTGTACAGAAGGTATACTACGCATAGCTGAATCGAAGCTGAAATATGCTACAATGTTCTTCGAAACACTGGTGTGAATTGACAATTTCCCGTTTCCCAAACGTATACACGTGAAACTCGACAGGAAAGGATACATGCAATGTCAGATTTACTTTCTCTCGCGAACCAGCACATGCAGCCGGACCAGGCTGATCTCATGCCGGATACCGCTGGCATTAATTTTTACACCGCTGATGCTGACCTGTCGTTTTTGCTGAAACGGCACCTTTTAGAGGAGGATTACGAGCGCGCGCAGCATATTCTTACCCACCTGGGATCGGTGGCTTCTGGCGAGATGGACGAGCTGGCGCAGGATGCCAACCGCCAGGGACCTGTGCTGGTGCAATACGATAAGCGTGGCCAGCGCATCGACGAGATAGTCTTTCATCCCGCTTACCACGAATTAGAGCGCATCGCCTACGAAGACTTTTCCATAGCCGCCTGTAGTCATCGCGATGGCGCGCTGGGCTGGCCAGGGCGCGTTCCTCAGCCGGTCAAATTCGCGCTGGGCTACCTGGGTATGCAGGCCGAATCGGGCGTCTTCTGTCCCGTGTCGATGACCGATGCGCTGGCTCGCGTGCTGGAACGCTACGGCAGCGATGCATTGAAGCGCCGCTTCCTGCACGCTCTGACCGCTCTCAACATGAATGAGCTCCAGCAGGGGGCGATGTTTTTAACGGAAAAGCAGGGTGGTTCGGATGTCGGGTTAACCACGACTATAGCGAAAGCGCGTTCGCTCACGGGCGATGGATTGCAGCCTGAATGGGAGCTTTGGGGTGATAAATGGTTCTGCTCCAATGTCTCCGCCGATATCATCTTAACGCTGGCTCGTCCAGAGGGCGCGCCTGGCGGCACGCGCGGGCTTGGCCTGTTCCTCGTTCCCAGAACGCTGGAGGACGGTACGCGCAACGCCTATAGCATCGATCGCCTCAAAGATAAACTCGGCACCCGCTCGCTGGCGACGGGCGAGGTCACGCTGCATGGCGCGCTGGCTTATCAGGTAGGCGCGCTGGACCGCGGCTTTGTGCAGATGACGGAGATGATCAATCTGACGCGCGTCTGGGCCGCTATAGGTTCGCTGGCGGCTATGCGACGCAGCTATCTTGAAGCGTTGATTCATACAAGGGGGCGGGTCGCCTTTGGGCGTCCCCTGGCGGATCACCCGCTCATGCGGCGTCAACTGGTAGATTTGTTGATCGAGGTCGAGGGCTGCGCGGCCCTGGTCTTTGAGACGGCGGCGGTGCTCGAAAGGGTAGACAGGCATGGCGCGCAAGAAGACCGCCGCCTGCTGCGTATTCTGACCCCGCTCGCTAAATTCTATGTTCCTAAACGTGGCGAGTATGCCACGTTGGAGGCGTTGGAGATGCGCGGTGGCAACGGCTACATCGAGGACTGGGTGAATGCCCGTATGCTGCGCGACTCGATTGTCAACGTCATCTGGGAAGGTTCCAGCAATGTGATTGCGCTGGATGTGGTGCGTGCCATACAGCGCGAGGGCGCGGCAGCCGCCCTCTCTGGCATGTTGCACCAGCGTTTGCAATCGCTGCAAAATGCCTCGGTTGCGCCTGTCGCGCAGCAGGTACGTGGCCAGGTCGACCAGCTTATGCAACGGTTGCGCGAACTTGAGACGCTGGATACAGAACATGCTCAGTTGCCTGTACGCGGTCTGGTTGAGCGCATGGCGCAATTGACCATCATAACACTTTTATTGGAGCAGGCCGAAGCTGAACTGCTGCGCGGCTCTGAAGGGACGGGCACGCGAAAACTGTTGATCGCGCAGTTGTACCTGCATCGCCATGTCCTGCCACATCAAGATGGCTGGGCAGCCGATAGCGACACGACCGCCCTGGAGCATTTTGACGCGCTGGTGGACTGGCAGGCAGTGCCTGTTAAACTAGCCAACGCCTCCGTCCAGATGAATTTTAACGATCAAAAACGGTAATGAAAGGGATGGGGTCGTCATCGTCCTGATCGCCAGCGGCGACTTTCGCCTGCGCCGCCTCGGACGCATCACCGAGGGCCTACTTGCCTTCGTAATAGGCCTGGCGCTGTTGCCCGGTCTCCACTGGACGTTACTCAAAATACTGGCGCTGCTCACCGGCGTTGCGAGTGGTGCGCTGATGTTCGTGTCCATCTTGCTATACAAGCGAGGTGAAAAGAAAAGACATGGGCCGGGATATTTTTGAGAACGAGGGACAATCGTGTCATTACTTTATGCAGTGTTTCAAAACTAACCTGCCGTTTTTTAAGCCTGTATCCCTGTCTGTATATCCCGGCCCATGTGGTTGGCAATCGTCACTCTAGATTGTCACTCCTTTCTATACCTCCTCCATCAACCTCACACTAATAGTTTAGTACCAGAGCGGGGGAAAGTCTAGGGATTTTTGTCACGAGCGAGTCACAATTAATGTATCGCTAAAAGCGAGAGGAGGTGTTTCCAATGCAAGCTATGATTGAAGCGAATAGCCTCAGCAAATCATTTCGTATAACTATCTGGTGGCCTGGCTGGGAGCTCGCTATCAACTGCGCGATGTCACCTTCCAGGAGCCAGAAATCGAAGACCTGATTCGCCGCATCTACGAACAGGGTTTATTGCTTTAGGGTCTGCGTCCTTGGAGGGGATTTGTAGGGACGCGATTGATCGCGTCCATTCTGCCGCGCATCACCTGGGAACGTGGACGCGATCAATCGCGTCCCTACAAAGATGTGACGTGTTTCCCCCACAAGCATGGTAAAATGGATGTGTCATAACAATGTAATGCAAAAGGAGGTCTAACGCATGTCTGAAACATCTACCAGTGTAGCGACCTACTATAATGGTTGGGAAACCTATCAAGAGCTACTCGGCAAGGCCATCGCGCCGCTGACAGACGAACAATTGGCCCTGCGAGCTGCTCCGCACCTGCGTTCGATTGGCGAAAATATGTTGCACATCATCGCGGTACGCGCGCGCTGGTTTCGCCAATTCATGGGCGAAGGTGGCGATGATATGGCGGCCATAATGGGATGGGACCGCAAAGAATCTCCCGCGCGTAGCGCCGCCGAACTGGTGAGCGGGCTTGAACAGACTATGCAAATGATGCAGAGTTCGCTGGCACATTGGACACCCGCCGACCTGGAATTTGTATTCAAAGGCACTCATAGTCAATGGGGAGAGTATGCTTTGACGCGCCAGTGGGTGATCTGGCACGTCATTGAGCATGATCTGCATCACGGCGGCGAAGTGTCCTTCATGCTCGGTATGCATGGGTTGGCCGCGCCCGATCTGTAATCACGGACACGATCATCTAGCTCAACAAAAGAATGCAGGCAACAAGCTAAAAGCGATAGATATGTGTACAGGGACGCGATTTATCGCATCCGCCAATTGCGAAGATAGCCTTGTAGTTAAAAGAGTGAGTACAGAGGAGTAAAAAAGGAGTTATCCATCATCTTTGATGGAGTGAGAATCATTCTCACGGCAAAGAGATAACGCCTGTTTACACCAGCACGGCGTCGCGGTCGCCCACCAGCTTTTGAATCTCGCGCAGTCGTTGCTCCGCCAGTTCCACGTTTTCGAGCGCCTGGGCCAGAATACGTTCCTCAATAGAAGCGTAGGTTTCGGCAATTTCAGGATCGATAGAGCCGCCGATCAGCTCTAGTGCGCGATTTAATTTTGTGTCCAGTGTTGCATTTGTGGTTGCCATAACGTTCCCTCTTTTGTGTCGCAAAGGACTTTTCCCGGATGACTTCGATGAGACTTTCTACGCAAACGGTACAATCGATATCAGGGATGATCGCGCTGTTCCCGCAACTGTACTTCCAATACTGTATACGCTAGCTAACGACGATTGGTTACATCGAGTCTGAACGCCAGTACAGTTCAGTTTGTCGTATCTACCTTTATTCTACAGCAGACGCTCAACAATTCAAAACAAATAAACCAACATTCCTATTCCCATGTCCAACAAGTACCAGGGGCCGGTGTAATCCACAGTTTTAGCATGCTGGGGCGACCTTGCCCGGTCGCCCCAAATCTGTTACTTGACGTTTACGACCAGGTTCATACCAGGATGAACGACGCAAAGGATATTAAATGTTCCCGCGGTAGTGAACGGTCCTATATCGATGGACCCACCACTGACATTGACGTTATTGATGGTGGGCGCGCCCGGCTCTTTTTTGAGAACCTGGTTATTGCTGCTATCCCACGTGCCGTTTGTAATAATATGCAGCACCTGCACATCATCAACCAGGGTCACTTTTGCGCCTTTAGCGATATTTACGCAGGTCTGTACAAAGTTATTCGACGACATATGTACCGTTCCGCTGGCGCAACCCCCTCCTCCACCGCTTGTGGAGGTCGGCGTGCTGCCGCCGGTGTTTGCCTCGGGCGTACCAGGTCTTGCGCAGGCCGCTATCAATACACTGCCGAGAGCTACTAAGACGAGTACGATACCCAGAATACGAAGACGCTTACTAAGCATTGCTTTTACTTCCTCTCAAACTATCCGTGCTTTATCGTTGTCTCTCTGCTACACGCGCAATAAATGCCACTGGGCTTCGAAATAAAGTCGGTGCTCATGCGCAGGTGATTTACAGACCAACAATATATTCTATTGTATCGCATACTATAAGAGTGGATGCAAGCATACGTAATCAGGTGAGTGCTGTATTTTGCCTGGGGTAGGTACCTGATTCTTCGTCCCGTCCGGGATTGAAGGCAAAAAGAAACCCAGGATATATGCAATCCTGGGTTTCTTTGTAGGTTAAAGGGACAGTGCGCAAATATGGCTTGCTTGCTACTACATCCCCAACTCCTGCTGCACTCCCTCTACCTCTCGTACTTTTTGTGCCTGCTTGAACGTCCCGTACTGCATGGGCATTTGCACTTTGACTCCCTTGAGTAGATCAGCAATGGTAAGAATTTGTAACCTCGGATAGTCGATGTTCCAACCAGGTGAACGGTAGTAGTCTGCGCTGACAGCCTCGGTAAGCATATCTCTGCTCGGCGGTTCCAGCGTGATAAAGACACCGATAGCGGCGTTTTCTCGCTGCACTGTGCCGACTAGATCGCGGATATCGCCGGATTTGACGTGGCCTGATTTTACCTGGACAAGCACGCGCTTCGATTTATCGTAAGCATCATCGATGAAGGTGATAACTCCGTCAATACCTTTATCGCTGCCCTTCTTGCCAGTCTTGCTTCCTTCCTGACCGCCAAGGGGTTTAGCTCTCACAAGTGACAAGGCCCACCATTGGAACTGGTAGCGGTCGTCCTGGGCTAGTTGTTTGGCTGCTCCGATGTCTTCAGGTTCGCCAACTACCTTGAATTTGATATCAGGAAACATTTCTTGCAAGCGGTATTTTTGTAGGGCAATACTCAGGTGTGTTATATCAATGCCTATCCATCTGCGGCCTAACTTTTGTGCTGCGGCAATTGCAGTCCCACATCCACAGAAAGAATCGAGGATGATGTCGCCTGGATTGCTGCTTGCCTGGATGATACGCTCTAATAGAGCGAGGGGTTTTTGAGTGGGATAACCTAATCGCTCTGCTGCCTGCGCTCCGATGGGCGGGATATCATCCCATATGCTTTGTAAGTGGATTCCGGGCATTTCGTCTAGATATTGCTTGAGGCGAGGTAAACCTGAATTTGTATAGTAAAGTAATCCTGCATCCTCGAACTTCTGCATATTTGCTCTGGAATACGCCCAATATCTTCCTTCTGGAGGTTTTCGGCCTTTCCATTCGTAAGAGGTATCTCCACCTGGCTTAGCTGCTGTAAGGTCTGTTGATTTGAAGTGACGACCTGTGCTTTCTTCGATATAGCGGTAGTTTGAGGCAACATACTCAGTATCATAAGGAGTATGAATAGGGTTCCAGGTCCAGTTATGTTCATCTTTAGAGTAGAACAGCAAGATATCGTGTATACGGCCTGGTTGTTTTGCGCCCTGCCGGGTATCATTATGTGCAGAAGAGCGTTTCCAGATAATCTCTGCCCGATAGTTTTTAGTGCCAAATATGGTATCTAACAATATCTTGAGATAATGGCTTGCCGTAGGGTCACAATGGAGGTAGAGGCTCCCAGTAGGTTTCAGAACGCGATGCAGTTCAACCAGTCGGGCAGCCATCATAACGAGATAAGCCATCATTTGGTTTGTACCGATAAAGTCATGAAGAGACTCAATCATTTTACCTACATGATCGGGGGCGTGTTGCCGTAGGTTGTCGTAGGTGTGTTGGGCGGCTTCGTTCCAGTGCCAGGTATCCTCGAATGCTACGATTTGTGCTTCGCTATCGCTGCCACTCTCGTCCTTGAAAAGCACGTTATAGTTGCGATTAGAGTTGAATGGAGGGTCAAGGTAGATCAGGTCAACGCTTTCATCGGGGATGTACTCGCGTAAGACTTTCAGGTTATCGCCGTAAAACAGGGTGTTTTCGGTGATCGGCTTTGACGACATTACAGACTTCCTCGCTCTCCATATAATGATGTTCCTTGCTGTATGATGGCCGTATCATAACATAGAAAAGCTCTGGTATCTATATTTTACTGCGGAGTGTCTATGAATCTTGCCATTCGTAACTTACGTGGAGTGACTATATTGTTGATGTAACATAAAAATATTCCAAAGATATAGCAAGAAAAGGCCCATGACGCAAACTCTGCGTTATGCATAAAAGACGTTCTGGAACGCGCGTTTGCCTTGACTTTTGTGAAACAAGATGATATACTAAGCGTGTCCCATGAAGGGACGCTCCAGGGAACGAAAGAGACCCTGGCACCTGGCGAGAGGA
>DATLSI010000045.1:0-27783 GCA_035534255.1 Ktedonobacteraceae bacterium
TAATACCTGCCCTACATGTGGCAAGCCATATACACAATGCCAGTGCAATGCATCTGTCGCCAATCAAGCACCCGCGAAGAAAAATGATGGGATCGTGCGCGTGATGCGCGACCGCAAGCATCGCGGTGGCAAGACCGTCACAGTGATTACCGGCGTGCCAGCCGGGGATGATGCCATCGCTTCGCTCGCGCAAAAGCTGAAGAAGCTGTGCGGCTCCGGCGGTACCGTCAAGGATGGCGTGATCGAAATACAGGGAGATCATTGCGACAAAGTGGAGGCAAAATTGATGGAACTGGGATACAGGGTGAAACATGCCGGAGGATGACTATTCTACTATCCAGGGCAAGAAGCGCCTTAACTCTGGCCGCGCTTGCTCTACCGATTCTCTGCCGGCTGCCACGAATTTGCGGCCCTCTGAAAACTGGCGCAGCGAGACGCGGTGCAGCTTTGGCCGGATGACTACATCGGCTTCTCGAATACTGTGCATGCCGATGGTAGCCATCGCCAGGTCGTAAGTGCGCAATATGAGGTCCACGATATGCGGCGAACGAACGTGCTGAGGCTGGCTGCGTTCCGATTCTTTCAACCAGGGGGTCGCGCTTTCGAGCGCGGGTGGCTCCTGTCCGCCCAACTCGGAGGCGATGAGTATGTCAGCTCCCATCTTGCGCAGCAGGCGAACGGGTACAGGGTCGTGCATGCCGGCGTCCATCAAGATGTGTTCTCCCACCAGCACGGGCGGAAATATGCCCGGCAAGGCGGTACTGGCCAGGCCAGCCTGCCACAGCAGGCCGCGATCAAGCACAACTCCGGCGCGTGTGTTTAAATCTACAGCCACCATCGCGAACGGTGTGGTCAGGTCCTCGAAGCGCAGCTCGCCGCACAACTCGCGCAGCATACGTTTCAAGCCTGTATTCGAGAAAATTGAGGTGCGCGGGATGCGCCAGCGAATGATATTGCGTTGAATTTGCAGGAAAATCTCTTCGCTTTCGGCGAACGATTTGCCGATCAAGTACATGCCGGGCGTAATAATGCCGCTGCTACAGGCTGCAATATAATCAACCGGTACGCCGTATTTAATCAACTGCTCCAGCACGCCCAGGTGCGCGAAGCCGCGCGCGCCGCCGCCGCCAAAGGCGATGCCTACCGTCTGATGCGCGATGAAGCGCGCCACAAAATCAACCGCGCCCGTCAATTCGGCACCGGCTGCCACCTGGCGCAGTGTCTTTCCTTCGTCCCAACAGCGCGTAAGCAAGGGCATATCCGCCGTTAGCAAGCGCTTCACTTCATAACCAAGCCGCACCGCGTATTCATCTCGCGCGCCAATAGTGGGACGCGTGGGAACATGCGCCACGCATACAGCCGGGGCCGGTATTTTGCTCCCGGCAAGCAATGACGTTGCTTCGGAGAGCATAGTACTCGAAACGACCATCACGCTCCTGCTGCACTGTTCAGCGATGCTTTGCGCCAGCATAGGAGGTGTTAGATGTGTCGTCGCAAACAGCACAAAATCGTAGAGGTTGGCAATGTCGGTAATAATCGTCAGTATACCAGCATCCAGTTTGTCAAGCTGCTGCGCGTTGGAAGTAAAGGCTGCATAGGCCGCGAAAGGCTGGCCTTCCTGTGTAGTGGTTGGAGCGCGATGCTGCTGGATCATGCCATGATCGCGGGCGCAGTCCCACAGCGATGGGCGCACCTGCTCAGTATAAAGCGCGAAATGCGAACCGATGGCCTCGTCCTGTCCCTGGACTTCGAGCAATAACACGCGCTTCTTGCTGCGCGCCGCCAGCGCGTCGGCGATATGAACCGCGAGCGAATGCTGCAAGGGAAGAGCGGGATCATCTACAAGCGCCAGCCAGACGCGTTCGGCGGAACGGTGCAGGAGGATTTGCCTGTTTGTGCGACTCAGGCGTAGAGCTAGAATAGCGTTGATGTTGCGCAGCAGCGTGGGACACGTTCCTATGAGCGCCAGAAAATCGACCTGCGGCAGCGCCCAGAGAGTGGTATCCTGTTCGGCGCGCACCGTCGCGGATGGCGGTTCGCCAGTAATCAGCGACATCTCGCCGAAACACTCGCCCGGCCCCAGTTGCGCTACCGCCAGTTGTGTATCCGACTGCGATGAAGTACTTTTCGTCTGATCCTCGTGCAAGAGCACGCTGACAAGGCCGCTAGCAACAATATACAGTTGTCCGTGCCAGGTACCTTGTTCGAGTATGCGCGTTCCGCGCGGGAAGCTGACCGGCTGTAAACGCGCGCTAATATCTGCTGTTTCGCGCGGCTTCAAGTCACGAAACAGCAGGCTAGCCTCGATCAGTTTGTGCGGTTCCAGGTTTTGCATGCCTTGATTGTATCGATATTTACATGAGATGTCCAGTAGGGACGCCCCCGGTGGGTGTCCGCGTAGAAGAAACCATTTCCGTTTTCTTGTTGTCAAATTGGAATAGGCTGGTAGGAAGATGCAAGGAGACGGTAAACACGTCAACCAGAACCTGGAGAGAGGACATCGATGAACATTCATGAACAGGTCGAGCACCTGCTGGCAAACTTAGGAGTCGAGATGGAGCATTCCCACCATGGCGCGCACGCGGAAGATTCGGACGACTCGGTGCCTGAGATATCCATATTCCAATCATCACGCGATCATTATGGCGTTTTTTATCGCCTGGATATCATAGACCAGCTGCCGCAACTCCGTATCATGATACCGGTCGAGTATGGAGCGTTGAAAATGGAGATGTACCTGGTGCGTATCAGCTCCCAGACGCCGCTCCACACATCCTTCGCGGGCATGTCTGCATATCGCGGCAGCGCGCCCTTTGAGCAGGGACGCGATGCAAGCTTGCAGCACCTCCTGTATGCCGTTGCTGAAATGATGAAGCAGCTTTTCTGGGCAGGCGATCTGGATACAATGACTTTTCCACCGGAAATCGAAGTGCGACGGCTGGTCTAAACGCTATACATTCCCTGTCCCTTATGATACACTTTGAACAAAGAAGAGAAGGCAGGAAATGATATGCCAGAACATCTAGATAGTATTGAACAGGAAGCTCTGCAATATTTAGGGCTAAAGCACGCTGCGCGGGAGCGCGCGCTCCCAAAATCGCGCGCGACGATTCGCGCCTGCGCCAACAGCATCCGCGCTACGCACCGGCAGGAGTTCGCGGCGGCGGCCCAACTGCTTGAACAGGCCGCGACGCTCTTGAACGAGATGGCGGAAGACCTGCGCGACCACCAGGATATCTTCTTCGCCGGGTTCGTGCATGACGCGCAGAAGGAATATGCCGAAGCCGCGACTTTCTCGGCCCTCGCGCAAAATCGCCCGCTGCCCCTGGCGCGCGACCTCGCTATTAACTGGGTGCCTTACCTCAATGGCCTGGGGGAAACGGTGGGAGAACTGCGGCGCTATGTGCTGGATCAGTTGCGACAGGGCAACTACGATACTTGCGAACTCCTGCTGCGACACATGGATGATATTTACGCGCTGCTCATTACCATCGATTATCCCGATGCCATTACAGGCGGACTGCGCCGCACCACCGACTCCGCGCGCGGCATCCTGGAAAAAACGCGCGGCGATCTCACTATCGCGGTCGGACAGGCCCAATTGCAGCGCGCCATGCTGGCTCTGCAACATGATCTCAAAGAACGCTAAGAAGGTAGTTAGTTTTCCTCTCATGTATACTATATAGAGTGACTGTATGTCTGCTTTTATAGCGAAACCTTTTCTTTTTTTGTTACGTCTATAGTTCATGTGTATGCCCTGGTCTCTACCATAATGCATATATCTTCAATGGCTTATCTAGAGGTATGAGGGATCAAATGCAAAGCAAAGATGAGGCGAATGACGATACTCCTTCCCCCTCGCGGTCACGTGTTGTAACGTCAGCGCAAATCGTAACGGCTGAATCGGTGCAGGCGGAAGAAGTACCAACCATTCCGCTGGGGTCTATGCAAACCGTCAGTGAGCTCCAGCCCGAAATTGAAGTTCATTCTGTTAGCGCGACGCAATCTGTGCGTCTGCCCGCGCCGCTTATCGTCCATCCGTCAGAATATCATCGCGGCCCGGCGGAATGGCTGCGCATCTGGTGGAATGGGATGCGTCCTGCCTATTTGCCTCTCTCGCTCATGCCTGTCCTGCTGGGCAGCGCGCTGGCCTGGACGCAAAGCATCAGCTCAATAACGCCGCGCGGTGATTTCCATCCGCAACGTTTCATCGCGTTGCTGTTAACCGTGCTCTGCCTGCAAATTGGCGCGCATCTCGTCAACGACTACTATGATTACCTGCGCGGCATCGATACCAGCAATGCGCTGGGACCTGGCGGCCTGATCCAGCAAGGATTGATTAAACCGGTGCGCGTGCTAGGTATTGGCCTGGTGATGCTGCTGCTCGGTATCTTGTTGGGTCTGCTCACGGCCATCGCCGGCGGCGCACAAATCTTGATATACGTGCTGGCAGGTTTGCTTTGCGCCTATTTCTATAGCGCAACCTCGTTTTCGCTCGCATCTACCATGCTGGGGGAAGTGGTCAGTTTCTTTATTTTCGGGCCATTGCTTACCCTGGCAGCTTACCTGCTGCAAACGGGACATGTTAACCGCGCGGTGTTTATATACAGCTTGCCGCTCGGCCTGCTGGCCGCAGCTTTCATTCACCTGAACAATATGCGTGACGCCGAGAGCGATGCGCAGGCGGGCAAATACACGCTGGCAACCCTTATCGGGCTGCGCCTGAGTCGCTTGCTATATCTGCTCCTATTGCTGGGAGCTTATGCGCCCATCATCGCGCTGGCCGTACCGCGTTACGCGCCGCATATCCTGCTCATCACGCTCTGGACGCTGCCCGGCCTGGTAGTACTTATCACAGGCGTACTGCGCACGGACTCGCCTGCCTCGTTGCACCTGCACATGCGCAAGACGCTCGCGCTCGAAACGTTGTTCGCCATCCTGCTCATTGTCGCGCTCATCATTGCCGCGTACTGGCATTTGCTCCCATGACCAACATCCCCCATCCTGTGACAACTCTGCCAACCAAATGGGGTAATGTTGCGCATTGGGACGCGTGCGTCCCCGGCGTCTATTCTCAATTTATTGGCTGCCCCAGTGACGCGATAAACTCGGTCAACCTTACTTGCGCTTTTTTGAGCGCGGGCATCTTCACTACTATATTTGCCTGTCCATCGTCTGTCCACCGTTCGGCCTGGGCCAGCAGTTGCCATAACGCGGCTTCTCGCTCTTCTTCCGTTTTCGCTTCTGGCGGCATATACAGCATGCTGGTGGCCAGCCGCAGGCGTAGTTCCTGGGGCTGCTCGCAAAATGCTGTGCCTGGCAGGGTCGCGATATCCCATTGATCTAACAGGTGCATAGCCAGTTGCTCGCTTGTAGCAATGTTCCGTGCCAGCAGCGCCTCTCGCCAGGGGGAGAGATCTGGATAGAGGTAGAAGCCACCCGCCGGGCGAGGACAGAGCGCGCCCAGGTTGGTCAGTGTTTCGTATAGCCGGGCAGTGGCGTAAGCATGTATGCGCGCCGATGCCTGTACGTAGGCGGTGAGTTCGGCGTTGGGGCTATAGGCGACGACGGCGGCTTCCTGCACAGGCGTGGCGGCTGATGACCAGATTTCGCTGGCGAGCGCGCGTGCAGAGGCCACCAGTTGCTTGCCCGCCGCGTTGTCAGGAATGGCCGCGTAACCGAGTCGCCAGCCGCCTGCCGAAAACGCTTTCGAGAGTCCGCCCGTCACGATACAGCCTTCGGGATAGAATTGCGCGGGAGAGATATGTTCGCGCCAGCCATGCGCCAGTTCCGCGTAGATTTCGTCGCTGATGAGGGTGATGCCGTGCTCGCGTGACCAGTTCGCGATGGCCTGTGCACCCTCGCGGGAAAACATGCTGCCCGTCGGATTGCTGGGCGTATTGACGATCAGTATGCGCGGGTCGGCTCCCTCGAAGCGGGCGCGCGCCACCGCATCGGAGAGCGCTTGCGAGGTGAGTCGCTGATTGTCGCTCGCGTCAGTCTCGACTGCGATCACCCGCCGACCGGCCAGTTGCGCCTGCGGAGCATAACTCACCCACGACGGCACGGGCAGTAGCAAGTCTCCATCCAGCACTTGCAATAATGCGTAAAGCAGGGGCTTGCTGCCGGGCGCGACAACAATGTTATCGGGCGTGAAAGTAATGTGGCGCGTGCGATGCAGGTAGGCGGCAATGGCCTGGCGCAATGAGGGTATGCCAGCTACGGGGGCATAGCCGGTGCGTTTCGCGGAGCGTGCAATCGCCTCGCCCAGCAGTGGATGCAGGGGAAACGACGCTTCTCCAAAGCCCAGGTGAATGATTGTGTGTCCCGCGGCGCGCCTCGCCGCCACTGCCTCGTTGATGGCGAGCGTGGGAGAACTCGCCATATCCTGGAGCGAGGGCGTCAGGGCTAATGGGATGCTGGTGTGGGTTTGCGCGTTAAGCGCGTGTTGTTGTTGTGAATCGTGCATGTGTTGGTTGTTCCTGTTTGGTTGAGTATCTTACTGGCGACAGTGTAGCACACAAGCAATCGGTTATCCAAATCTCCAGGCGTTCCGGCTTTTTGTAATGATGCCTGTTGGGTCTGCGTCATGTCGGGTGAATTGTGGCTCTCTCCCCGACGGATATAGACCCGCCCGTTGGGGTCTACATCCTTGCGGGTGATTTGTAGGGACGCGATTTATCGCGTCCACCCACGTCGACACTCGCCCACGTGGACGCGATAAATCGCGTCCCTACAAATGTGCGTCCTTTTTCACCCGCAAGGACGCAGACCCGCCTGTTGTTCCTACTTGTAAAATTGAGAAGAGTTTGATACATTACAGGTGAAGCACGCCTCAAGTGCCTGTTGTGTACATTAACATCATGGGAATAGTGATGAAGAAGGAGTATGGTCTGTATGGCTGTGGAAACACAAAAAGAGACAATGGGCTTCCAGGCAGAAGTCAAACAACTACTTGATCTTATGATTCACTCCTTATATAGCAATAAGGAGATTTTTCTGCGCGAACTTATCTCCAATGCATCGGACGCTATCGACCGGCTGCGTTTTGCGGCGCTGTCAGACGCGGCGCTGCTTGAGCAAGATACCGGGCTGGATATCCACGTGTCCTATGATAAGGAGGCTCGCACCATCACCGTCACCGATAACGGCATCGGCATGACGCGCGAGGAAGTGATAGAGAATATCGGCACCATCGCCAAATCGGGGACGCGCGAATTTTTCCAGGCGCTGACTGGCGATCAACAAAAAGATGCCAACCTGATCGGGCAATTCGGCGTGGGCTTTTATTCCTCGTTCGTGGTAGCTGATAAGGTCACGTTGACCACGCGCCATGCCGGTATGCAGGCCGATCAGGGGGTGCGTTGGGAATCCGATGGGCAGGGTGAATATACCATCGAAATGATTGAACGACCTGAGCGAGGCACAGAAGTCACCTTACACCTGCGTGAGGGCGAGGATGAACTGCTCGCGGGCTATCGCCTGCGCTCCATTATCAAAAAGTATTCCGATCATATCGTTGTGCCTATTCTGATGAAGGTGGAGGAAAAGGGGGAAGAGGGCAAGGACGAAGAAGAGCGGGTGAACAGCGCCGCCGCTCTGTGGACGCGTCCTAAGAGCGAGATCAGCCAGGAAGAATATAACGAGTTTTATAAGCACGTTTCGCATGACTTTGAAGATCCCCTGGCCTACGTGCATAGTCGCATGGAGGGAACGCAGGAGTATATCTTGCTGCTCTACGTACCAGCGCGCGCGCCGTTCGACCTGTGGAACCGCGACCAGCGTCACGGCATCAAGCTGTATGTGCGGCGTGTCTTTATCATGGATGACGCCGAGAAGCTCATGCCGGGCTACCTGCGCTTCGTGCGCGGTATCGTGGATTCCAATGATCTGCCCCTCAACGTTTCGCGCGAAATTTTGCAGCAGAACAGGCTGATCGATACTATCCGTACCAATGCGGTCAAGAAGATGCTTGGCCTGTTTTCCGACCTGGCGAACAAGGAACCTGAGAAGTATGCCACCTTCTGGAGCGAGTTCGGGCGTGTGCTCAAAGAGGGCATGGCTGAAGATGCCAGCAACAAGGAGACATTAGCGAAATTGCTGCGCTTCGCCTCGACCTTCTCTGGCAGCGAGACGCAGGATGTTTCGCTTGAAACCTACGTCTCGCGTATGAAAGAGGGCCAGGACAAGATCTACTACATGATCGCGGATAGCTTCGCCGCCGCCGCCAACAGCCCGCTACTGGAAATCTTCAAGAAAAAGGGCGTCGAAGTGCTGCTCCTCTCCGATACGGTCGATCACCTGCTGGCGGCTGAACTGCAAGAGTTTGACGGCAAGCAACTGCAGTCAATCTCGCGCGGTGAGATTGATCTGAGCAAGATCAAGGACGTAGAGGAACAGCCCGAACAGGAGCAGCAAACGGTCAGCGAAACAGGCAAGCTGGTGAGCCGTTTGAAAGAGGCTCTCAAAGAGCAGGTGAAAGACGTGCGCGTTTCTAGCCGCCTGACCACATCGCCCGCCTGCCTGGTGGTAGACGAGTACGATATGGACCCCAGCCTGCTGCGCCTGCTGAAAGCTTCGGGACAGAAAATCCCGCTCATGAAGCCTATCCTGGAAATCAACCCGCATCATCCCATCATCCTGAAAGTCAGCAACGAGGCCGACGAGCAGAAGTTCGCCGACTGGGCCTTTGTCTTACTCGACCAATCGACGCTGACCCTGGGCGAGCAACTTGATGACCCGGTAAGCTTTGTCAACCGGCTGAACGCGCTGCTAGCGCAATCGTAGCGAATAGTATATCCGTGTGGGCCTTAGAGCTGTCGCCCATAGGCCCGCAGCGTAACCAGCGCCTCAATCG
Organism: Ktedonobacteraceae bacterium; assembly: GCA_035534255.1. GTDB lineage: Bacteria > Chloroflexota > Ktedonobacteria > Ktedonobacterales > Ktedonobacteraceae > CF-113. The sequence continues at coordinate 8,858 of DATLSI010000045.1, forward strand.
TCACTACTCCGCGCCATTCGAGGGCTGCGGCAGGATTCCAGGCGAGCCAGTTGAACTGCCAGCCCCCGTCTTCCTGCCGGGCGGATGCAAGCGCGTCAAGATGCGCTTCGATCACCTTATCGGAGAAGAGACGGCGCGCGAGGCTCTGTGGACGAGGCGCGAAGTTGAGCGGGGTGTGCGCGTCATCCTGCGTAGTGGGCGTGAGCGTGACCAGCTGCTGTTCCAGGATTTTCGGCCCAACGCGGGCAAAGACCTTCTCTGCGCGCTGGCGATCAGGCACACAATCGAGGAACGGTAGGACGGCGCGCATCTCGTAGGGATCGGTTTTGTCCATGGTATCCAGTTTGCGCCAGCAGTATTCGGTTGCCCTGGTCAGCCAGGGATGCTCGACGCGGTGTTTGTGCAGCAAGGCAGCGATGGCAGCGGTGGGATTGAGCGAGGCAGGCGGCTTGTCTCCGGTCTCCCACCAGGGGGCATGCGGATAGTCACGCACCGAGGGCAGCACAAAGGGCACGCCACCTTCCTCTGTGGTAATGGTAAGCAGGTAGTCGCAGGCCTGTGTGACCATTGGATCGGCAAAAGCTCCGGCCTCGTCCAGAATACAGAGCGCTGTCCAGGTAGGCACTGGCTGGCTCACCGGCCCGCGCACATCCGGCTCCAGTCCGTTGCCAAAGCCACCGTCGAGATTTTGGTAGGGACGCAGCACCTCCACCACAGCCTGCCGCTCGCCATCCAGAAAGAGGTAGGCAAAACGCCGCCGCTCCAGTAGCCGCGCCGTGCTCCAGATAAAATCAGTCGTTTTTGAGAGATCGGGTGTCATTGTCATTAGATAATCCTTCTCTGTGTGAGTTGTATGCGCCAACTGGTCTATGTAGAAAGTATAAGGTAAAATGTGGTTGGAAACGGTCCTATTTGAACCTCATTTTGAAGAGGAATAGAGAAAAGTCAATGGTATGACGTATTCACCCGTAACCCGACTCTTAACGACACTCGATTTGCTGCAATCGCGACCGGGCGTGACCGCGGCACAACTGGCGGACCGGCTGGCGGTCGGGGCGCGCAGTGTGCGGCGCTATATTACCATGTTGCAGGATATGGGCATTCCTGTCGAGGCTGTGCGCGGGCGCTACGGCGGCTATCGTCTGCTCCCAGGTTTTAAGCTGCCGCCCCTGATGTGGACCGAAGAGGAGGCTCTGGCGGTGACGCTGGGCCTGCAAGCAGCGCAACAGTTAGGACTTTCCCAAAACGTCCCGACCATTGAGAGTGCGCTGGCAAAAGTCGAGCGTGTGCTGCCGCAGGCTCTGCGTGAGCGTGTCCAGGCTGTGCAGGAAATGGTGATGTTGGACCTGGTCATACGCTCACAAGCCGAACTGAGCGCGTATGTGATGAGTCTGAGTACGACAGCTTATCAGGGCAAAAGGGTCTGGATGCGCTATGAGGGCCGTCCGGGTGAAGAGAGTGAGCGCGAATTTGACTGCTATGGTCTGGTCTATCACAGCGAGCGATGGTACGCCGTTGGGTACTGTCACCTGCGCCAGGACACACGTATCTTTCGCCTGGACCGCATACGCGCGCTTGAGGCGCGTGAAGAGCGCTTTATGCCCCCGGCACACTTCGACTGCCTGGCATATACGATCCAGGCTTTCGCCGCTATCCCTTCGCGCTGGCTCGCTGAAGTCCTGCTGCAAACCAGCCTGGAGCAAATCAGGGACGCCGTGCCTGCCACATTTGCCACCCTTGAAGAAACGCCCGCGGGTATCTTCCTGCGCGCTTACGACGACGATCTTCAGCATACAGCGCGCTTCCTGGTCAATCTGGGCTGCCCTTTTCGCGTGCTACAGCCGCCGGAACTCGTGGAGGAATTGCGCGTGCTGGCCAGGAATATTCTCGATATGACGAAATGTGGTGACAGCTGAAAGCGCTTGCCCCTACAGTTCTCGAATCTCTCTCTGTGACCAGCCGAATAAAGCGGCTCCCAGCATCATGGCTCCGCTGATAGGGAAGAGTACCTGCGGTCCCACATGAGTGGAGATGATGCCCGCCAGAGCCACTGAGAAAGGGTACAGTCCCAGCGTGGCAACCATCAAGATGGCCAGCAGGCGACCCAGCAGATGACGCGGCGCTTGCTGTTGCAAGAGGGTGAAGGCCAGCACGGTCAGGATGCCGTTGGTGAGTCCCGCGCAGCCGACCAGCAGCGCTGCGCCGGGCAAACCACCCGCGAAGGGGACAAATGCGTACAGAAATGCCAGCGTTATGATGAGCGCGAGCAACAGTATGCCGCGACGAGGGAGATCGCCCAGGCCGCCCGCGATCAGCCCGCCCAGTAGCGATCCCGCGCCGAATACGGCAAGCAATAGCCCGTAGCCGCCCGCGCCCGCCGCGAACTGGTTACGCGCCAGGGTGGGCAGAGCCACCTCGAACATGCCGTAGAAGAGGAAGTTGCCGAAAATTACTACCAGAAACGCGACCTGGAACAGTCGCCATGAGCGTACCACCTGCCACAATGTCGCTTCAGTCGAATGTAACGATACATGTTCATCAGTCTCCCGTGTCGTTTCCGCGGAAGCAGCGGGAAGAGGCTGGCGCTGCATATTTGCCAGCGTGATGGCGGAGACTACGAAGGTCAGCGCGTCGAAGGCGAAGGCGATAGTTGTATTAAAGCGTGCCACTACGATGCCTGCCAGCCCGGAGCCGAGAAAAATCGCCAGTTGGATGGTTGAGGAATTGAGCGCGTTGCCCGCCTGTAATGCTTCACCGGGCAACACCTCTGGCGACATGGCGTAATATGCCGGGAGAAATAGTCCCGCGCAGCCACCCAGCGGCACGGCGATGGCGCACAATTGCCATACTACCGGTGAGCCACTCAGCGTCAGCACCACCAATAGCCCGGTGAGCAGCGCGCGCGCGCAATCAGACAGCAGCATTACGCGGCGCGGCCCCATGCGGTCGCTCAACGCGCCTCCCACCAGCAGCGTTCCGACACGCGGCACACCGTAGCAGGCCAGCACAAGGCCCAGGTCTTGCGCTGAATGCCCGCCGCTAAGTATCAGCCAGGGAAGCGCGACGGCATAAAATGTGTCGCCAAGGGTGGAGATCATCTGCCCGCTGAAGAGCAAACGGAAATCTCGCACGCGCAATGGAGCGAGCATGTTCAGCAAAAATTTGCGCATAACCATCCTTCTTCGTGTTTCCTGGCATCAATTATACTTAACATCGCTTTGAAGTACCATTCGGTGATACGAGGATGCAGGTCGGCCCAGAATTATAAATGGGTCATTAGCCCTATGCGAAAGAGATTATTGCAGAGTATGATATTGGTACTTTACGAACAATGCTGTCTGAAAAGAGAGGAGAGGATGCATGCTGCCAGTGAAACTCGCGGGTCTGGGCTGGTATTTACCCGAACGACGTGTCACCAATGCCGAACTGGAAGCGCGGCTGGATATTCCAGAGAACTGGATTGAGCGGCTTACCGGTGTGTGCGAACGCCGCTACGCAAGTGATGAGACTATGGTGAGCATGGGCGCGGCTGCCTCATGCATGGCGCTGGCTAACGCGGACATCGCGGTGCATGAGCTTGATGCTATCGTCAGCGCCTCAACCGCGCCCCAGCAGGCGATCCCATGCACGGCGACGTTTTTGCAGCGCGCATTGCAGGCTCCAGAGGGCGCGAGCGCCTGCTTTGATATCAATGCTACCTGCTTGAGTTTTCCATTCGCACTGCAAATGGTAGCCCATCTTGTAGCGGCGGGCGTCTACCGCAACGTCTTGATTTGCAGCAGCGAGCTTGCGTCACATTCCCTGAACCCGCGAGAACGCGAGAGCGCGGCCCTCTTCGGCGACGCGGCGGCGGCGGCTGTCGTAACACGTAGCCAACCAGGGGAAGCCAGCGCCATCTGGCACACGCAATTCGCTACCTATAGCAGCGGCGCGGACCTGACCGCCATCGTTGGTGGTGGCCTGCTGCACCATCCCAACGACCCGACAACTACGCCAGAGATGAACCTGTTCCATATGCACGGTCCGGCGGTTTACCGCCAGGCTTCGCAGGTCATCGAGCCTTTCCTGGAACGCTTCTTTTGCGCACTTAAATGGAGGCGTGAAGAGGTGGATATGGTTATACCTCACCAGGCCAGCAGGCATCCCATTGAACAATTTTCGCGACGCCTGGGTTTTACTCCTGAGCAGGTATTTCTCAATCTGCCGGTGCGTGGCAACTGTGTCTCCGCCTCGATCCCACTCGCGCTGGCGGAAGCGGTGGAGAGCGAACGCGTGCGGCGCGGAGATCGCGTGCTCCTGTTCGGCACAGGCGCGGGCCTGACGCTCGGCGCGGTCGCTCTGACCTATTAGAGGTGTAGCATGGAAATGCTTGTGACGGGCGGAACGGGTTTTCTGGGCAAACGTCTCGCAGCTATGTTGCTTTATGAGGGGCATCACGTGCGTATCATGGGGCGCAATATGGCTTCTGTCTCTGCATTGCTCGCGCAGGGGGCCATGCCCTTTGTAGCCGATTTGCGCGATAAAGACGCGGTCATGGCGGCATGCGCTGGCGTGGATGTCGTCTTTCACGCGGGGGCCTTGTCGGCACCCTGGGGGAAACGCGCCGACTTCTTCGCGATAAACGTGGGAGGAACAGAGGCAGTGCTGGCCGGGTGCAAGGCGCATGGTGTGAAACGCGTAGTGTATGTCTCGTCGCCGAGCGTAGTCTTTGATGGCGGCGATCAGCAGTTGCTGACCGAAGATGCACCCTATCCGCGCCGTTTCGCCTCGGTCTACTCGCTTACCAAGAAGCTTGGCGAGGACAGGGTGCGCGTGGCAGCCGCGTGGGGCCTGGAAACGGTGATTGTGCGTCCCAAAGCCATCTTCGGGCCGGGCGATACCTCGCTGCTGCCCCGGCTCATCGACGCGGCGCGCCGCGGTCGCCTGCCACAGATCGGTGATGGACGCAACCTGGTTGACCTGACGTATGTTGATAACGTCGCGCATGCCATGCTGCTCGCCAGCGCATCAAAAGCGGTAGTGCATAAAACCTACACCATCACCAATGATGCGCATGTCCCTTTGTGGGAGGTGATCCGCGTGGTGCTGTGGCGGCTATCTCTCTCTGCTGAATTGCGCAGGGTGCCGCTCCCTGTCGCGCTGGCCGCGGCGTCAGTGATGGAATGGCGAGCCGCGCTGACGGGCAAAGAACCACTGCTCACACGCTACTCCGCCGCTATCCTGGCGCGCACGCAGACCTACGATATCAGCGCGGCGAAACGTGATCTTGGCTACGCGCCGCCAGTTTCGATTGAGGAAGGCATTGAAAAGACGCTGCGAGCGTTGGAGGAGCAGGTATGAACGGGCGTAATCTGCTGCGTACCGGCAGCCACTTCGCGCGCGCGCGCTGGCGCTGGCAACACCTGCGAGGAGCGGCGCTGGAAGCATACCAGGAGAGGCGCGCGCGTCTCATGGTGTATTACGCCGCGCAGCATTCGCCGTTTTATCGCGCGCACTGGGAGGGTTGCGATCTGCGGGACTGGCGTATGTTGCCCACGGTCGATAAGCGGCTCATGATGGCTAACTTCGATAGGTTCAATACACGCGGAATCAAGCGTGAGGAAGCAATGGAGATAGCGTTACAGGCCGAACGCAATCGCGATTTCCGTTCCGCGCTGCGTGGCCTGACGGTTGGTCTCTCATCAGGCACAAGCGGGCATCGCGGCCTCTTTCTCGTCAGCGCCGGGGAACAGGCGGCCTGGGCGGGTGTAATCCTGGCGCGCGTGCTGCACCATCTGCCGCGCCGCCGCCTGCGCGTGGCCTTCTTCCTACGTTCAAACAGCAATCTCTATGAAGAGGTCGGCGGTGTGCTGATTCAATTTCGCTACTTTGACCTGATGCTGCCCCTGGCGGATGCCGTCGCCGCGCTCAACCAGATGCAACCGCATATTATCGTCGGGCCGCCATCGCTGCTCTGCTTTCTGGCCGTCGAGCATAAGGAGGGCCGACTGCGCTGCAATCCCCGGCGCCTCATCTCCGTCGCCGAGGTGTTGGAGCCGCAAGATCAGCAGTTCATCAGCGCAACTTTCGGCGCCCCCGTCCATCAGATTTACCAGTGTACCGAGGGTCTGCTGGCGGTAAGCTGCGAGCATGGTTCGCTGCACATTCAGGAAGATGGCGTTGCGCTGCAATTCGAGCCATTAGAGGGCGGAGACAATGATGGCTCGCGTGTCATGCCCATCGTGACCGACCTGTGGCGCAAGACGCAGCCCATCATTCGTTATCGCCTCAACGATGTGCTGCAATTGGAGACGTGGCCCTGCGCGTGCGGCTCATCGTTCCGAGTTATTCGCGCTATCGAGGGCCGCTGCGATGACATCTGCTACTTCATTTCGCTGGATGGAGCGTTAAGGCCATTTTATCCCGATACCATTCGCCGTATGATCCTGCTTGCCAGCGCGGATATCGCCGATTACCAGGTGACGCAGGAGACTCCCGGACACCTGCGCGTCCATCTCGCGCTCGCTCCGGGCGCATCGTTCGCTCCGGTCGAACAGGCCACGCGAGCCAGCATTGAAGCAACTGTGGCTCAGTATGCCTGTCAATCTGCCGTTGTGAGCATCGAGCAAGGCCTGAAACAATTGAAAGCAGGGGTTAAAAGGCGGCGCGTGCAATCTTCGCGACCCGGATGAATTTTGTCGACCACAATACTCCCACAGGCGCGAACGTAAGGGCCAGGGCGACCGCAAGGGTCGCCCCTACGTCAAGATTTCCACTGCTCGCCTCACACCATCTTCCGCGCGCACGCGTTTGCTTAACGCTTGCATCTTCGCGCGCATCGTATCGTCGGTGGTGGCCAGGTGGATGGCGCTCGCCAGTCGTTCTACTGTCAGCCTTTTCTGTGGAATGGGCGCGGGAGTGATGCCCAGTTCGTAATAGCGACGACCCCAGAATGGTTGATCGCCGAAAAAGGGGATGATGACAGCCGGTATGCCCGCTCGCACGGCTGCCGCCATGGTGCCAGCGCCGCCGTGATGCACGACAGCAGATAGTTGGGGGAAAAGCCAGTCATGCGACACGTAGTCCAGCGCAAAAATATTTTGCGGCAGCTCTGCTTCTCCAATTGCTTCCTTGATACCACCCCAGCCGGTTGCGAGAATGGCTCGCTGGCCGGTTGTCTCCAGGGCCGCGAGGACAATGCCGGTCAACTCCGCCGAACGGCGCGTATGCATGCTGCCGAAGCCCACGTAGACAGGTGGCGGGCCGGACGCCAGAAACTGCGCCAGTTCGGGCGAGGGTTGCCAGTCGGATTGCACGCCTCGCGAATCGTCCAGGTACCAGTAGCCGGTCAACTGGCTGCATTCGTTCCAATCCGCCGGGCGAGGTAAAACGGCGGAGCTGAAGTAATAAAGCATGGGGATTGCCTGCCTGCGCAACTGGGTATACAGCCAGTTCGCGGCATATGGTGGCAGGTCTAGCGTTTCACGGCGCGCTTTGTTGATGGGTTTCAGTAGCAAGCGCCAGAAGAGCCGCGCCGACCAGAGATAGGTTGCGCGGTGATAAAGTCCACGACCTGCTGGTAGCCAGGTAGGAGCCTGTGGGAAGAATGGGATGGCGCAGGCGCGCGTAGGTGTAAGCGGTTGGCCCGCGCCGATCCAGTAGGGCACGTCCAATTTTTCGGCAATGGAAGAGCCAATGACGATAGCGAGCGGGGAAAATATGCATATGTCTGACCCCTGGCAGGCTTGCCAGCAATCGCGCATGGTTTGCTGGATCAGGGGTTCGGCGATGCGCGAAAAGCGTTGGAAAAAGTGCAAGAAGTTGGTGCCGCTGCCCAGCCAGTCCTGTCCGGTCTCAGCGTCTACAACGCCGCGTGGGTCGATCTCGACAGGCGAGAACTCCAGACCGAGGCGGCGAATGAGCGGCTCAAACAGCGCGTGCGTGACCACGCGCACGCTATGCCCGGCGGCTTGCAATCCCGCGCCCAGGGCAATATGTGGCTGTACGTCTCCGCGCGAACCAAAAGCAATCAGGGTATAGTGCATCGTGTCCGGCACTCTCCCATTCTTTTCTTATGAGGCTGCTCTAACGAGTCACAATCATGCTATGCGACAATCTCAACGCTGCCATCGCGGCGCAGGCGCAGGCGTTGACCGCGCCATTCGACCTCGTTATTCAGCAAAAGCGTCCACAGAATCTGCAACGGCACGAAAAAAGCCACCACGGGCAACAGCAGCCAGCGCTGCAGCGGCATTGATCGTCGCAAATACACCCGCTCGCATAACGCGTAGACCGTTCCAAAAACGGCCAGACAGAGGGCAGCGCCGCGCCATGCAGACCCGCGAAAACTCAATAACGCCAGCAGAGCGATGATACCCGGCATGGGCAGCGTGAAGCTAAAGAGGCTGAAAACCAGCTTTTCGCGCAGGCTAAGCGCGGGCATCATGGACTGGCGCGGCATCACAAACCAGCGCTTGCACTGCCGGGCATAGGCTCGCGCCGAGTCCAGCGCGTTGTCGATGTCATAGATAAGCGGCGTTTGCATGGCCTTGTACCCGTACTGCTTGACTCGCCGGGCAATCTCATACTCGTCATCGATCTGTGTCTCCAGCCCATCCAGTCCGCCAACGCGCTCAAAGGTTGCGCGGCGAAAGGCGAAGACATGCCCGTTGATGCGTATGGGCGTCGTGAAGTAGGTCAGGGTCACAAAATTCAAGAGCATATGCGCGTTTACCAGCATACCAACCAGGCTTGACCATGGCGTTTGCCAGTTGGTGAAGCAGGGCAGCCCAAATACTACGCCCGCTTGCTCCCGGTAAAGATGTGGCAGCAACACTCGCAGCGCATCTGGACGCAGCGTCACATCGTCATCAATAAAGCAATATACCTCGCCTGTGGCGCGTGGAAGCGTGGCCTGCAACTTTTTCATCTTGGATGCCACTGCCGCCGTTGCCTTATCAGGCTCAACCAGCATCATCTCGGCCTGCATGCCTGGAAACTCTGCCAGGTGGTCGGAAACCATGCGCTGAGTCGCGTCATCCCCGGCATCACAGATCAGCAGGTGTTGCACGCCAGCGGGATAATCCAACAGTGCGCGCGAACGCAAAGCAAGAGGCAGGTTGCTCGCGCCGCGTGTGAGAGGTTGGAGCAAGGTGACGCCGGGCCAGGATTGTGGCTGCTCCGGCTGAGCGCGCCGGAAAAAGCGCGTAACTGCCGCGAATTTAACGATGCGTTCGAGCGCGAAGAGCAGCGTCAGCCAGTTAGCTAAGCGGTCTATAACGCGAGGACGTGCCTGTTTCATTCAATTACCCATGAGTGCCTATATACCTGTCGCCGTTATAGTGAATCATATGCTCAGGTATTTCAGCTATCCAGACTTCTGTTTCCCAGGCAATTTTCGATTTATGACGTCCATACTCAGCGAAATCAAGAAAAGCTGATATATAAACTCGTCTGGGTATGCAGTTCTTGAGCAACTTTTCCAACTCAAACAGGCGTTTGTGTGAAACTGGTCCGTGCGATGTTACCGCTTCAATAAGGTAGAGCAGGTTTTTAGCTTTATCATGGAGAATGATATCTGGCAATTTGTCATGCATAGTAATTGGCACACCAAGTTCTTCCAGTTTCTCTTTCTCGTAGATTACAAACTTGTTGGCGGCATCGCCTAAATAGAGGATTGTGGCAGCAGGAACAAAACGAGGACCAAAGGATTCTACAACTGCGATCTGTAGCTCGTTATGTTTGCCCGGCGACAAGCTCAGTTCTTGCAAAATACGTAGTGCATCCTGAATTTTATCCATGATATCCTCGAATCTTTTAGAACTGAGTAGTATGGGAGTATGCTATCATTTAATACACCTGTTCGCAATATTTCCTGACTATTAGCTTGCCCGGTCTCAAGAATCAGCACTTGACAAGACGACTAAACGCTTCTATAATCTGAACAGAAGAGAAAATTGTAGAGGCTTGTTCTCTACCAGGAAACATAATGATGCTCAGCAAGCAATCAAACCAACAATTTAGCTTTTATTACTGGTTTAGCCCTCCAGCATGATGGTGGGCCCTTTGGGCTGAGCAAAAATTGACCACCAACATGCTGGAAGCAGAGGAAATAAAACCTCTGCTTTTTTATTTGGTAAAAAGGAAGGAAGTAGTTTCATGATTATCGTCACACGTAGCCAGACCACAAGCGAAGAACACCAGCAGGTTGTAGACCTGTTACAACAACTGCTTGGCGGTCAGCGACCGATCAGCGCCATTACCATGCAGCAGCGCCAGGTCATCACCATCGACGGCAACAGCCTGGACGCGCAGGCGCACGCCGCCCTCAACCAGCACAGCGCGGTCGAGCGCATTGTTCCCATGCATACGCCCTACCAGTTGGTGAGCCGCGCGTTTCAGAGCGAGAATAGCCGCGTCGTAGTGGGTGATCTGCTCGGAGGGCTGCCTGTCACTATTGGCGATACTGCCGCGCCCGTTGTCATCGCTGGACCGTGCGCGGTCGAGAGCCGCGAGCAGTTGCTGGAGATCGCGCGCGCTGTGAAAGCTGCCGGGGCGCAGGTGCTGCGCGGCGGCGCGTTCAAACCGCGCACCTCACCCTACCAGTTCCAGGGTCTGGGCGTCGAAGGGCTGCATTTGCTGGCGGAGGCGCGTGAAGAGACGGGCTTGCCGGTCATAACCGAGGTCATGGAGCCTGAGATGGTTGACGTAGTGGCGCGATACGCGGATATCTTGCAGATCGGCAGCCGTAACATGCAGAACTTCCCCCTGTTGCGGGCGGCTGGTAGCCACCCGTCGCGTCGCCCTGTGATGCTCAAACGCGGCCTGGCCTCTACCATCGACGAGTGGCTGCTGGCGGCTGAATACATCGTAGCTGCCGGGAATCCCAACGTGATTTTGTGCGAGCGCGGTATTCGCAGCTTCGACCCGCACACACGCAACTTGCTTGACCTCACCTGCGTTCCCCTGTTGCATGAATTGACACACCTTCCCGTCATCGTTGATCCCAGCCATGCCACAGGTCGCCGCGAACTCGTTCCCACCATGTCACGTGCCTCGATTGCCGCCGGAGCGGATGGGCTGATCCTGGAAACACATACAGACCCCAACAATGCTTTGTGCGATGGTCGTCAATCCATCACACCTGAGCAGTTACGCGCTATCGTGCGCGAGACACGGCTGGTCGCTCAAATCATGTGCGCGCCAGTCGTTCCCGTTTTTGAGTACGTAGCCTGATCCTCTTCTTCAATAGCGCTTTCCAACAACGGCGTTGGAAGTCTATTTCACCGTCCCGTCCGCGTGAATCAGGAGTGGGGTTCATGACACGACGCTAGTCAGCACGCTTTGCTTTACCCCATCAATGACTGCCTGTACCTGTTGCGGGGTCAATTCGGGATACATGGGCAGCGAGATGATGCGCTCGCACACAGCCTCGGTCACGGGGAACATGCCGCGTGTATAACCGTACTGCTGGCAGGCAAGCTGCAAGTGGATCGGCACCGGATAATGAATGCCGCTTGCTATCCCCCTTTGTTCCAGGTGTTTGCGTACCTGCTCGCGCTCGCTTACCTGCACCACGTAGACATAAAAAACGTGCGATGCCTGCGGGCGAACCGTTGGAATCTGTTCGACAACATCCTGTAACTGCGCGCTATACGCCTGGGCATGCGCCTGGCGTTGCGCATTCCAACCTTGCAGGCGAGGCATCTTCACATTCAAAATCGCGGCCTGCATCTCGTCCAGTCGACCATTCATTCCCAGTAGTTCGTGTTGATAACGCACGCGCGAACCATGGTCGCGCAACATACGCAGCGTCTCCGCCAGTTCCTCATTATTGGTAACACAGACGCCTGCCTCGCCATATGCTCCCAGGTTTTTGCTGCAATACAGGCTGAAGCAGCCGATATCGCCAAAACTACCCACGCGCTTCCCCTGGTAGATGGCACCGTGCGCCTGGGAAGCGTCCTCGATGACGCGCAATCCGTGCGCCTGCGCGAATTCCATGATGGGCTGCATGTCAGCCGGGTGGCCGTACAGGTGGACGGGAATTATGGCGCGCGTGTGTTCGCTCAACGCGCCTTCCAGTTGTCGCCAGTCCATGGTATAGGTATCCGGCTCAATATCGACAAAAACGGGCGTTGCTCCCACCTGTGCAATGGCCTCGACGGTGGCAATAAATGAGTGAGAGACGGTAATTACTTCATCGCCAGGGCCGATATGGCAGGCGAGCAGCGCCAGTGCGATGGCATCGGTTCCGTTGGAGACACCTATGCCATAATCGCAGCTACAATAGCTGGCAAAACTTTGCTCAAATTGTAGACTTTGCGGACCGAGAAATAGTTGCATGCTATCCAAAACGCGCTCAAGAGAGGCCATCACCTCCGACTTGATGCTCTGAAATTGCGCTTGCAAGTCATTAAGAGGGATATGCATAAATCGGTTAGCTCCTTTGCTGTTTTCATGCCGAGACTTTTCGACTCTCCCACATATTAGCATATGCTGTCACTGTGTTGGTTTGAGGCAGAAAAAGGATAAAATCAGGTGAAATCTTCCTCTTTCTATTCAGAAATGTCTACCACCACGACTTGTACACCTGGCTGCTCGTCAGGTATACTTGGAGAAGTATGGGGGAGTTTATGCTTCTCACAGGCGTTTTTCTAGCATCATCGAGGTAATGTATGACCACAACGGTTCGTTCCAGTAGCCCCTTTTTGTCCACTTTTCCAGGCCGTTACTATTATGATCCATCTATTTATCAGGAAGAACAGGAGCGCATTTTTGGCAAAATGTGGTTCTATGTGGGCCGCGCTGACTCCCTTCCGCAGCCGGGGTCATATCGGGTAGTGACCGTCGCAAATGAAAGTATCGTCATCGTGCGCGATAAAGATACGCGATTGCATGCATTTCTCAACGTGTGCCGCCACCGCGGCGCGCGTTTATGCAATCAAGAAAGCGGGCAGCTCAAAGGCTCGATCCAGTGTAAATACCATGCCTGGACGTATGCTCTGGATGGACGCTTGATCGGCGCGCCTAACGTAATGAGTGATGAGCAGTTCGACCGCCTGGCCTATGGCTTGCTGCCAGTTGCGTTGCATATCTGGGAGGGCCTGGTCTTTCTCAATCTTGATGAGCACCCTTTGCCCTTTGAAGACCAGTTGAACGATCCCAAAGTGCAGCAGTTTGGCGATATTTCGCCCTACGAACGCTATCAAATAGGCAGGCTCAAGCTCGGCAGATCCATCACGTATGAGGTGCAGGCCAACTGGAAACTCATTATCGAGAATACCCTGGAATGCTATCACTGTGGCCCCATGCATCCCGAATTGTGCGAGTTGATCCCCCTGTATCGCACTGGCAAGGTCTTCGCCGATGAAGATTTCTCCGCCGGCGTAATGCTGGGTGAGCAGGTTGAAGCGTTCAACATCAACGGTAAAGCCAGCCGTCCGCCGCTCCCTGCCTTATTGCCAGAAGATACGCGCCGCTATTACGGTCTCCTGATCCTGCCCAATATGTTCATCAACCTGCTGAGTGACCATGTCGTGGTCGATACCCTCCAGCCCCTGGGACCTGAGCGCACGCTGGTAACATCCGACTGGCTCTTCGATGCTGATGTGATGGCGCGGCCAGACTTTGACGCGTCAGATGCCGTCGATCTCCTCGACCTCGTTAACAGGCAGGACTGGGTCGTTTGTGAGTTGACGCAAAAGAGCATGGCCTCGCGCGCCTACCGCAATGGCGGCAACTACGCCCCCGACGAACACCACATCCGCGGTTTCGTCGAGTATATACTGGAGAAGCTGGGGCATTAAACCACCTGATGAATTTTGCCAACCAAATGGGGTAATGGCGTGGCCTCGTCTTTCGTCCTGTAGGGACAGTGGGCGGTGCAGGGTGGATGTGGGGGCCTGGTGCCTGTCCGGGGTGGGGTGGCGCTTCCTGATGCCCCGTTGGATCATCGCACTCCGACGAGGACAAGCACCAGGCCTCCGCATCCGCCCAACCCCGCCCCTTGTCCCTACAGGACGCTGGGAACGCTTGCGTCCATTAGCCGCCGGTGTAGCCAATTACATCGGTGCCGCCCTGTGTGCCGGAGGTGTTCCAGTACATGGGACGCTCGGCGACGAAGGCACCATCGAATGATTGGACCACCATTGAATCCTCGTAACCCTGAAAGCCATTACCGGCATGGTAGAGGTTGTTGATGATCATGCTGGTGATGTCAATCGTTGCGCGGGTATACGCCCCTACAGAGATCAAAGTAGCGTAGTGACCGCCAGCCTCATTGACAAGGGAGATGAAGATGTTTTCCGTGTTGCCGGTCGGATTCTGGATGGTCAGCCACTGATCATAGCCGGTATTGGTATACCCTTCGGCAAAACTATAGCTACTGGCCGCGGCTGGCCCAGACTGGCCCAGCACATCAGTGCCGCCCATACTCGAAAGGCTGCGTCCGTTGGCATTATGGCTGTAGCGGAAAAACATCTCGCGCTCAACTACGATTTTTGCCCCCGTCGAGGTGATCTCCGCGGAGAGTGACTGGCCCGGCTCGGCGGCGTTGACGCTCCAGACCGTCTGGCTGTCAGGGTTAATGGTGATGGGATAGGACTGCGTAACGCCGGTTGTGGACTCCAGGTTGATGTTTACGCTGGCAGCCTGGTTGGAGGGATCGACGTTGGCAATCACGAAATTCTCCTGGAATGAACCGCCGGTATAGCCCTCGGCGAAGAGCCAGTCGCTGGACAGGTTCTGCACTCCGATCACATCAGCCGCGCCGGAGACAATGCCAGCGTTGCCGCCATGAATATTGCTGAAGTAGGTGGGACGCTCGACGGCCACGGGCAGCGTCGAAGTCACAACCACCGCGACACGCGACGGCAGACCGGGATTGGCCTGATTTGGGAAGATGGTGCCACGCGTCCCCGCCGGGACAGCGACCTGCTGCGAGGATACCTTGTTCCCGCCTGCATAATAATCCGCCGTCACGGTCGCCGTCTGGGAACTGGACGGGTTCAGGATAGAGATAAACGACGAGTAGCTGCCGCCGCCGGGCTGACCACCCTGGGCCATATCGCCGAAGTAGAAGGTTGTACTCAACTGGGTCATACCGATTACGTCGCTGCCGCTAGTGGTTCCCAAAGCGTTGAAGTACATGGGACGTTCCGCGACAATGCCTGTACAATTGGGCGTAGCCGCGCTGTTGACGCTGACGATGGCGGAGTCGGAGATACCCGGCCCGGTGGGCGATGTACCCAGATCGCCGTCTACCCACTCGGTTACACGCGACGTGGCGGGTACGTTGACAGACACCGACTTGGAGTAGGTGCTTCTGCCATCTGGCTGAGCCAGGTACTGTATGGTAACCGCGCAAAGATTGGTATTGGGATTTTCAAGCGTCAGGTATTCTTTGAAGCCACCGCCGACGCGCCCTTCAGCGAAGTACCAGGTGGGGCTGACCGGGCCGGGTATCGACTGGCCCGCGTAATTCAGAAAATGCAGGTAGATATAGGATCCCATACTGGGTAAGGGCGTTCCCTGGTAGTCAGAGACAAGCTGTGGAAAGCCGCATTCGTTGCCCACATTTTGAGTACCCACGGCGTACCAGGACCAGGCCACCCAGCCCATTGAATGCGCGTCAAAATAGGCAATCAACTGGCTCATATAGGATGTCTGGCAGTCGTACTCGCCGCTTTCAGCCGACATGACGGGGTAGGTCGATGTCAAATAGCCGAACGCGGCATTCCAATTGGCGGGTTGCTTTTCGGCATAGGGATAGGGATGCGTGTCGTAAACGATATCCGAACCGCTAATTTGATTGCTCAGCACCTGGCTCAGATCAAAGCCCCAGTTCATGCCCGCGATCAGGATGAGGTTGTTCGCGCCTGTTGCGCGTATGGTATTGACAAGGGTTTGCATGCCAACACCCTGGTATGTATACGGTGTGCTGCACTGGCACGCGCTGACTGTGATAATATCATTGACTATCTGACAACCATTGAGCCAGCATGACCACGTGGCAGGGTGTGGTTCGTTGAACGCCTCGAAGAGAACATTGCTATAGCTAGAGAAGAGGGGGGCGACCTGCTGCCAGAATGTTATGCTCTCATTATCTGCCATTTGAAATCCAGCACCGCCGGGAGCCTGCCCATTGGCATCAGACCATTGTAGATCAATGATGACATTGAGTTTCAGGGCGGTCAACGCGTCAACCACCGATTTCACGGTGGCCTGGTATTGCGCGCTTGAACACTGGCCTGCGAGTCCATTGAACCACAAGTACTGGGACAGGGGAAGGCGTACTGTATTGGCGAACCAGTAGGTGTTGCCCGGCGTAGTAGTTCCAGGCCCCATATATGCCAGGTGCTGAGCATCTATATTGCCGCCGCCGGTACAGGCAAATTCCAGGCCATCACGTCCTATGCCATGAAAAATATAGGGCTGGTTGTCGCTGCCAATAATCTGGTTGCCCACCACATTATAAGGTCCATCAGTATATTGATGGAAAGTCAGGGAATTAGACGAGGCCGCGTGCGCTGAATTTAACGAGTTACTACTGTGTATGATAAAGGAAGTAAGCGGCTGGATAGAGAGGATACCCGCGCTAATTACAATAATAAGCACCAAACCTGTTAATTTGATTCCAGACAAACGCTTCATAAAAACAAATTCCTTCACAACATACGAGGATATGATATATAAAACTCCTGCTCAGGGTGAGCAGACGGAATATAACCCCCCATTGTAACAGCGAATAGGCATACATCAATATATAAGAACGTTTCACCTCGTTCAATTTTCACAATGCTATGACCATTGGAGCCAATCTGCCTTTCTCCAGTTTATTATCAGCACGTCTCGCCAGGATATTCTTCTCCCTTGCGCATCGCTCTCGATACGGCATACAATAGCCTCAAAACAATGATAGGGTAAGAAATGCTATGGCCGATTTCATGAAATTTCCAACATCGCGCGAGCGAGTACTGACCAGCGGCGATACTACTATTGGCGTCATTCCAGAGATATGCCTCGTCTCACACTTTCAGGTGGGAGCGTGGCGGGTACTGTATCGACCGGATGAGACAGGCAACGTGAAACGCTGGGGGTTGCCATTGATGATCCCCAACTTCTCGCGCCTCAAGAACGGCATTTTTCTGGAGAAAGGCACTTCATTGCCCATTCATGGCTTTGGGCGCAATCTTCCCTGGACAGTCACTGCGTTGAGCGAAGCAGCTTTGAGCATGCAGTTGAGCAGCAGCGACGCCACACGGCCCCACTATCCGTATGAGTTTACCTTTACGGCAACTATCGAAGCTGCCGCTGGGACGCTGACCTATACACTCACCATGCAGAATCGCAGCCAGGAGAACATGCCCATCGCTCCCGGTTTCCATCCCTATTTTAGCGTTGCTCAGGAGAAAAAATCCGCTCTGGTGACTGACGGGCCGCCGGGTTTCGCGGTACAGGATTTCGACTGGGTAACAATTATACCGGACAACCCTTACCCGTTTCCCCACACAGCCAACATCCAGATTCCAGAAAGCGGCACATTGACCATCGCGGAATCACCGGTAGGGACGCGATTCATCGCGTCCGCCGACATCGCGGAGTTGCCACAGGATGGACAGTACTCGCTGCATACTATGCAAGTATGGTCGGAGCCGCCCACCAGACCAGATCACGAGTTCGTGTGTTTTGAGCCAACCGTTGGCAGCGAGGATGCCCTTAATCGCCCGGCTGATCGTCTCAGCATTGAAGCGGGCCAGTCATGTCGTATCGTATTAGTATTGCGCGCCCAACCACAATAACATTCGTTCGTATGTATATGTAGCCGTGCAATTCACACGCCCATACGCTATAATAAGAACGTTACCATACGCCCACTTACATGCATGTTAGGCGAGACGGGCAACTTGCAGGGTTCTCGTATGTTTGTGGGGAGAAAGTCAGGGGCATCTTACATGGAAAAGGAACCGGCCAATAGCTATTGGCTACAAAATAATAATAATACGCCGCCGCGCCAGCAGAACCAGCTGCGTCCTGGCCCTGGTGGTCGCCCCAATGGGCAGCCACCACAGCGGGGGATGTCTTCGCTGAACCGCTGGCTACTGATTATCGTGCTCGTCATGCTGGGCATTTACCTGTACCAGTTTTTAAGTGCGAACAACACAAATAGCAGCCAATCAACGATCAAGCAGTTGAGCTACAGCGATTTCTATAACGAGATCAAAGCAGGTAATATCAAGACAGCAACCCTTATTGGTTCGACCGATATCACGGGGTATTTCTGCACAGCCGAAGGGGCCGATAATCAGTATCATGTATTGCAGCTTCCCTTTAGCGACCCCAATCTCCTATCAGTGCTCACCAATCCCAAAGATCCGAATTATACGAAACCGACCTGCGCGGACAGCATCACCGTTATTACGCAGCTGCCGGCGGATAATAGTTTCTGGTTGAATATTCTGATTACTTTCCTGCCCTGGATATTCTTGATCCTGATCTTTGTGTTTATCAGCCGCCGCGCCTCACAGGGACAGCAGGGCATTTTCAGCTTTGGCAAGAGCCGCGCCAAATTGATTCTCGAAGATCGTCCCAGTACCACCTTCGCGGACGTGGCCGGCGTTGACGAGGCCAAGTTCGATTTAGAGGAAGTGGTGGAGTTCTTGAAGACGCCGGGGAAGTATCAACGCCTGGGCGGCAAGATTCCGCGCGGCGTGCTGCTGGTAGGCCTTCCGGGAACTGGCAAAACGCTGCTGGCGCGTGCCGTAGCGGGTGAAGCGAGCGTGCCGTTCTTCTCCATGAGCGGTTCGGAGTTTGTCGAGGTGCTGGTGGGCGTGGGCGCGAGCCGCGTGCGCGACCTCTTTGACCAGGCCAAGAAAGCCGCGCCGAGTATCATCTTCATCGACGAAATCGACGCCGTGGGCCGCCAGCGCGGTTCCAGCATCAACAGC
>DATLSI010000046.1:0-2252 GCA_035534255.1 Ktedonobacteraceae bacterium
TTTCTTTTGTTTCTGTCCACAGATATCCTTTATCTTGTGAAGTGAGCAAAAAGTAAGGCCCATGCGGGTAGAAACCATGCGTCAGTAAATTACGGCGGTACTCTCGCGCGATGTCGCGAGAAAAATGCTGCCGATTCTTCACTTCTACAACAGCAATTGGCTTGCCCTGCGGGCTTTGTATGAGTATATCTGGCCGATAGGCTGTCATGATTGCTTATCCTTTCCCTGTTCCTTGAGAGACTGCAACAATCGCTACAAATGAACTGACTCATCTTTAGTATAGTGAGTCTGATTCGCGCTGTCAAATCACTGTTTTCCTTGATTAGACATCTATCTGCGCAGATCGCGCAGAGGCAAGCCTGTTTTCAGCCTCACATAGCCCTGCAAACGCGACAGTTGATGCTCATATTCTCCTCGCGAAACCGGCAGAAATGATATTTCAGCCAATTTACGCATATAGTAGTTTTTTCGCGGCTTGCCCGGCGAATTGGAGCCTTTCGTGGAATACGGCCAGCGCAATATCACCTTCGCGCTCGAAAGTTCGATCCACTCCGGTTCGTAATCGAATTTCCCGCCGACTGCAAATAAGCGAGCCTGCTCCCAGGACACAAAACGACGCCAGAGACCCTTCTGCATCATCAACTCGTGCTCGCTTGCCTCGATCAGTTCATACTCGATTAGCGCAAAAGCGCAAACAAGCAATGTAACAAATACAGCCATACAGACGGCAAATAACGCCAGGAACAACATATCTTGCAGCGTCAGCAGGTCATGGCTGATAAGCGCAACAACGATCATGATCCCAACGAGCAGGAAAATTAGGCCATAAACAGTGATTATACCTATCGCAAGGACGCGCCAGGACATCCAGTTTTTTATGATCAGCGGCATATCACCATCCTGAAGTACCGGCGCATACGATGACTGCGAGGCATAGAGTGAAAGCGATTCTGGCGACATGCGCGCGCGTTCAACCCCCTGCCATTGCTTGTGTTGTTTGATGAGTGAGAAGATCGAAAAGACAACGAGAACCAGCCAAATAATCATCATCAGAATCGCAAGAGCCGTTAGCGTGAAGTCTTGTAAAGTTCCCCCAACCTGCCATGTGAAAAGAAATGTATAGAAGACCATCGCGCCCAGCAGAATATAGAAACCATGCAAGATATATAAGCGCAGCAGACCAATAATGTTGCGTTTGACCATCAAGCCTCCTTTGCTCATTCCTCAAATATGTGGTTATCCGCCAGCCACGGCGACCAGCAGGGCTACTTCATCGCCATCGTGGATGGGTGTGGACAGCGTGGCGTCCGGCTGCGGGCGCGCCTGATTGATCAACACGCGGATATGCGGCGGCAGGCTGCCGGAGGCATCGAGCAGATACGGGCGCGCGCGCGGATAGCGTGCGATGATGGAGTCTATCACCTGATTTAGCGTGATAGATGGATCATCAAAAGCAAGGTCGATGGTGGGCGCGCCAGTGACGACGCGCGCCCCGCCGAATAATGCGACCTGTATCTGCATCATGTGCCTCTAACCAGAATGGGCGCGATCAATCGGCCCCTACGGAATCCATTACCGTGCGAGAGGGCGCGATCAATCGGCCCCTACGGAGCAATGCATATCACAGATTATATTGACGGCGCACATAGTCGCCGATGCCCAGCGTATCCAGGCGTGCGAGCGGCGCGAGCATATTCAACTGCACCACGCCCGGCAAACGCCCGATCTCAACGCCGCCGGTGATGGTACAGCGATTGCGCACCTCGGCTTGCGTCATGAGCAGGACAGCAGCGGCACGCTCGATGGCGTTATCGGTCGCCTCGTTGATGGTCGGCCCCGTGCCGATGAACTGCACCGGCCCCACGTTGCGCTGGAGCGTGATATTATGGCGACGAGCCAATCGCTCGCCGGCGGCCCACTCTTCTTGTGAAAATGGGCGCGTGATGTACGGCAAATCTTCGGCGACCGGCAGCAGAATGGGACCATCCAGCGGCAGATTTTTGATAACGTTGACGCGCACGCGCGCCTCCGCCGTAATGTCGGTGGTATGCAGGCCAAGCTCGCCGTCGCCCTGGTTGGCGTGGCAATCGCCGATGTAGACACCGCCGCCATCGATCTTGACCGGGCAAATCAGCACCGCTCCGGGTCGCACTTCGTTGGTGTCCAGGTGGCCGTCGGTCTTAGTGCGATTGAGCGTCTCCAAAGTCATACCGTACTGGTGGCGCGCGCCCACGAGGAAGCTGCCGAAATCG
>DATLSI010000047.1:0-5667 GCA_035534255.1 Ktedonobacteraceae bacterium
CCCGACCCGGCAAGTTGTGGATATCGCGCCGGAACTTCCATACAAAGCAGATGTGGAATCTCCGGTCGATCAGGCGACTCCTCTGGCCATCAGCGATATGTGTACCGATTCGCTCAATGCATTCCAGCACGAGGACAAATGGGTCTGGTTTGCTTTAACGCTCAATCTGCTGACCTGCCTGGCAGTCGCGGCGGAATATGCCTGGCAACAAGGAGGGATAATGCTAGCCGCCAACGTGCTGCTGGCCGTGTGGCCGGCCTTACTGAGCGGCCCTTTGCTCGCCAATCTTTTCCGGCGCGTCAACTATACAACGCTCTCCTGGGGTCTCTTCTGGGGCACATTCTTCGGCCTGACCGACGCCCTGCTCTCCGCGCTGTTGTGCCTTGCATGGACAGTGCTCGCGCTCCTGCTCGCCGGTTATCATTGCTCTTCAGGGTGCCAATCCGCTAATGGCTTCGGAGCAGCAATCCAGGTAGCTGCCAATCTCGCGCCACAGGCGGTGGTGCCAATAGTACTCAGCCTGTGGATCGCCACGATTGGCGGCGCGATGATCGGGGTGGCGCATGTACGCTCCACATGAGTTTCAGATGCATCATTCGTAGTAGGATGGCCCTTGAAGGATGAGCGCTTGATAAACTGTCGGCCACACATCTGTACAAAGCCAGCGAATATTCCATGACAGGCGACCTTTGCCAGATTCGAGAAGACTGTCAACGATATACTTTGGAAGAGGATTCAATGTAGCTATGCGTTTTCTAGCCGACTCCTGCAACTGGTTTCGAGTTGCCTCTGCTACTGGTAGTCTACCTGCAAGAATGGGGTAAGCACCTGGAATTGGCCCGGTATGTCCTTCCGGGTGATGTGTAGGGACGCGATTTATCGCGTCCGCGTGGGCGGACCCGATGCCATTCATACATCGACGTTTATTTGGAAGTTGAGTAACTTATAAGTTGCTACCCCCGTAGCCGCAGCGCCAACAGCCCGCCCAGCGTCATGCACACAAAACAGAATCCCACCGCCCACAATGGCCCGGCAGAGTTGAGCAAAAAGCCGAAGAACCAGCTACATACGACCGTGCTGATACCACTCGCGAAAAGCAGTATTCCCGCTACCGCGCCCGGTGAGCGTCCCGCGCGCTCGCTGCCGATAGCCAGGCAGGTCGCGAAGATCGGCGAAAGCCCGATACTCGTCAGCGTGATAGCTATCGTCGCCAGCGCAGCGTTCGGACTGAGCGCCATACCAGTCAGCCCGATCAGCGATACTAATACACCGAGCATCACCATGCCCCACGCTCCGATCCGCGTAATCAGGATACTAGCTCCCAGGCGGCTACTTGCCGACAAAATCCAGGAAACGCCGCTCAATGCCGCCGCGATTGCGGGTGTTTGCCCGTAAACAACATGCAGGTAAGCCGGTGTCCAGGCGCGCGTGCTCGAACTGATGCCTGCCGTCAGCATCATTACCAGGATGACCGGAGCGAGTACTGGGAGCAGCGACCTGCTTTGGCGCGGTGCTATTTCCTCTTCAATTGAAAGCGTGGCCGTTTCAAGCAAATACCCGCGCGGGATGCCGATCAGCGACACCATCGCCAACCCTATGAAACAGATAGTGAATATTAACGGTGGGCGTGGGTCATTGTGAAAGAGCGTCAGCAAGACTGCATCGGTGAGCGCGATGCACACTCCTCCCAGCGGATACAGCAAATTGAAAAGGTTAAGCGCGCTGCCGCGCTTCTTTGCGTATACGCCGCTGATCAGTCCGTTGGTAGTCGCGTCAATCACGCCGCCGCCCGTCCCGGCCAGTCCCGCCACCACCAGCAGAGCCGCTACAGGCACAAGCCTGGCGGCCGACCCCCAGGAACTTGCGTTTACTCCCAACAGGATGAGCAGCATTCCACAAAGGATGATGAGCGACGCTGCTGTCAGGACGCGCCTGGGGCCATAGCGATCGAGCATCGCGCCGCCCACCAGCGCGCCAGGCAAATAGCCGATCGACCACATCACATAAAACAGGCCGGCAATGGAAAGCGGAATGTGCAACTGGATGGAGAGCGGCGTCAGATTCGGCCCCCAACCACTATCGACAAACACAAAAATCCAGAACACCAGGCAAGCCGCCACGGTCAGGTTAAAGGTCAAACGCTTCTTCATAGATTTTACCTGGATGGTTTGTTATGTGGGAATTTACCTCTTTGCTATCCCGCCACAGCCAGCCACGCCCTGAGCAATTCCGCCACACTCCACGCCTGCGCAAAACAACCGGCGGGAGTGAATGGCTCCTCTGGTTCGGCAACCTCGCAAATTGAGCCAACGCAATCATCCCACAGATGGCGAACCAGCGGCTGCAACAGGGGCAATAGACCCAGGCAATCATTGTACAGGCGCAAATGCACATCTACATACGGACCGATCAACCAGGGCCAGACCGCGCCTTGATGATAAGCGGCGTCGCGCTCTTCGCGCTTGCCGTTAAAGCGGTTATGATAATTCGGGTCCCGGGGGCTGAGTGTGCGCAATCCCATCGGCGTGAGCAGGGAATCTGTCACATTCTGGAGCATGCTGCGCGTCTGTTCTTCGTTGATAAGGTGCGTTGTCAGCGAAGCCGCGAACAACTGGTTCGGACGCAGAGAAGCATCGTTCTGGCCCGCCACGCCATCGACATCCACCACGTCGTACAGATAGCCGCCCTCTTCATACCAGAAACGCCGCGCGAAATTATCGCGTACCTGTGTCAGCATTTGCCCGTATTCCAGCGCGTCATACGAGAGGTGCATAGCCCATGTCTCCATGCAGCGCAGCGCGCAATACCACAGCGCGTTAACCTCGACCGGCTTCCCCCGGCGCGGCGTCACAACCCAGTCGCCCACCCTGGCATCCATCCATGTCAACTGAACGCCCGGCGCTCCGGCGTGTAGCAGCCCGTCGGCGGGATCAACGCCGATACCGTACAATGTGCCGCGCTTGTGCCACTCTATAATATCGCTCAGCACGGGATATAACTCCTTCACCAGCGACCAGTCGTGCGTTGTGCTGGTATAGCTATCCAGCGCGTTATACATCCATAGCGTGGCGTCGGCGGTATTGTATTCGGGTTCCTCACCTTTGTCCGGGAAACGATTAGGAATCAGCCCTTCGTGTGTATAGGCAGCGAAGGCCCTTAGCAGCCCGCGCGCTTCACTATATCTTCCTGTGTTGAGCAAGAGACCGGGCAGGGAGATCATGCTGTCGCGGCCCCAGTCCGTGAACCAGGGATAGCCCGCGATAACGGTTTTGCGATCCGGCGTCAGTTTCAAGTCACGTCCCGCCGATCCCGGTTCGGGTCGGGCCACCACGAACTGGTCGGCGGCAATCACCAGGCGCGCGAAAACGGGGTCTTTGCGCGGCAGATCGATCGCGGAACGATCTGCTATATCCAGCAATTGTTTGATGCGCCGTTGATGGCGTTGATAAGCCTGCGTCACAAATTCTTCGTGCCTGGCCCCTCCAAATTGCTCCGCCAGTCCTTGTTCCACGCTCAACACCAGCGTAACGGGTCTGCCAGCAACAAGCGTGATATCAAAAATACCTGGTTGATACACATCTTCCACGTCTGGCAGACCTCTGTCCCTGTCGCGGCGATGCTCGATGTGCCAGTACCACCAGCCAGCGGGGGAATGAGGCGAAAAACTGGCAGTTGGACCACCGATCAGACGGCAGGTAGGCGCGTTATCATCAGCGCGCACGCGGCAACTATTCCCCTCGTTCTCAACCTGAAAATGCCAGTCTTGCGATCCATGCGTGGTACTGTGATGATCGCGGTTGAGACAGAACGGCAGGAGGTGCAGCTTGATACTTACGTTGCTCGCTTCTTCATCGAGGATAGGGCGCATTTCATACTGCACATAGGTCGTATTTTGCCCGCACTCCATCCAGACGCGCTTCTCCAGCGTAATATGCTCATTGAGCTTGTAAGAGAAGAGAGGAATATCGCCGTCGAGGGCGAACTTATCGAGGTAGGTATAACCCTGAGGGTCAAGCGTGCCATCCTGGTATTCATTGACGCCCAGCTTATAGGTTTGTGATTGGCCGCGCTCGTTCGTGACCTCGACCTCTTCATCAATCTTTGTTACCAGCATGCTGCGCTCGACAGGAGGTCGCAGCGCGGCCACCAGCAGACCATGATAACTGCGCGTAGTGGCTCCGTTGATAGTCCCTGCGGCATATCCACCCAGGCCGTTCGTGACAAGCCATTCGTGGTTCAGTCCCGACACTGCATCGCCGCAGATATCTCGATTAAGCGCGAGATGCCAGGCATTGGCCGGAGTGGAGATCATCTCAATGCTTCTTTCATCCGTTTCAATGCTGTCGCGATACGCTCTTCAGGCGCGGTCATCGAGATACGAACATACCCTTCGCCAGCCTCGCCAAAGTTCGTGCCAGGGGTTACGAACACCCCGGTCGTATCGAACAGCCAGTTGGCGAAATCGCGCGAAGTATAACCGGCAGGAACGGTTGCCCAGATATACAACCCTGCTGTTGTATTTTGCGTGCGCATGCCCAGCGCATTGCAGCCCTCGACAAGCAGGTCGCGGCGGCGACGATAGATGGCGTTGCGCTCTTCTAGCCACGATACAGGCAAATTGAGCGCCTCGATCGCGGCGTACTGTATGGGCCGGAACATGCCACTGTCGATATTGCTCTTCAGGCGTCCAACCGCGTTCACCAGCTCAGCATTGCCAACCAGCATGCCCGCGCGGAAGCCCGCCATGTTATAGGTTTTGCTCAACGAGTGCAGTTCAACAGCTACCTCGCTGGCTCCCGGCACTTGCAGAATACTCATGGGCCGGTACTCGTCAAAATACACCTCGGCATAGGCCATGTCGTGAATAATCACCAGCCTGTGCCTGTGCGCGAACTCGACAGCCTTTTCAAAGAATGCTCTGTCAGCGCACGCCGCCGTCGGATTGTTCGGGTAGTTCAGCCAGAGCAGGCGTGATTTCGCCAGCACACCAACCGGGATGCTCTCCAATTCGGGCAGGTAGCCGTTTTGCTCGCGCAGCGGCAGCATATAAGGAACCGCCCCAACAGTCGTACTGGCGGTGATGTAAACCGGGTAATAAGGGTCGGGAATAAGCGAAACGTCACCCGCGTTGAGGACTGCCGCGCCAACGTAGGCCAGTCCTTCTTTCGAGCCGAGCAGGGGCAGCGTATCGCGTTCAGGCGTCAACTGCACATCGAAGCGGCGCGCGAACCAGGCAGCAAAGGCTTCATGCAAAGCGCGCATTCCAAAATATTCCGGGTAGCGATGATTTTCTGTGTCCTGCAGCGCCAGGCATAGCCGGTCAATGACCGCCTGTGGCGCGGGCAGATCAGGATCACCCATCGAGAGGCTTATGACATCAACACCGGCGGCCTTGCGGTCGGCTATTTTCTTCTTCGCGTCAGCGAAATGATAGGGTGGCAGGCTGTTTATCAAGTCGGACAGTTGCACCTTGTTGCTCCTTCACAGGCATATCTAGCATTTTAAGCGGTTGCACGCCGTCATTATACACCATAGATTTATGTAGTATCCCCTGTGTGTTATAGACACAGATTCCATGGGTCAGGAAGCCATAAAAAATCATCAGTCGTACCCGTTGATATCGCTTACTGGGTCTCCGTCCTTCCGGGTGATGTGTAGGGACGCGAT
>DATLSI010000048.1:0-4682 GCA_035534255.1 Ktedonobacteraceae bacterium
TCGCATCGATGATTTATTACCATGTTGGGGTCACGGTGATGATGAAACCAACATGGCAATAAATCCCTTATTGGGGCCTGTATGCACAATTTCAAGCTCATTTGAGCGTCTCCAACTGGCAAGCGAGCAGTGAAATTAGTCTAAAGCGCTATGACTCTGCCAGTCAGAGATAATGATGAAAATGGGGTTAACCCAACAGTAAGGAACCATTTTCGTAGGAACGTCAATTACAAGATGCAGGTGGATGGGCCAGTCCTGCTATGCCTTTGCGGTATGCTGAGAGTGCAAACATCGCTAACCAGGGCGTGAAATTGGGATAGTGGATTTACTCTAAATACCAGGGGGGTTTAGTATGTCCCTGGTATACTGATGGTAGTGTTTCTTCTATTGAGAGAGGTTGGTAAGGGAATGAATACCAAACAGCTTAGGTTAGTGGCTTTAGTGGTAGTTATGGCCTGTATCCTGGTTATCTGCATTGTGGCTGCTGTAGCAGGTTCTTTATCAAACGGCGCGACTACACAATCTGTTATCCCTACTGCTACCGTTGCCACACCTATACTACCAAGTCCCACACCTACGCCTGTTATCCCTACACCTACACCTACGCCTGTTATTCCTACACCCACCCCAACCTCTGACATTGTGCCTGTACCAACTAGCGTAGTTACCGGCGTTACCCCCGATGGTTCAGGCTTATACTACGGGGATAATTCAAGCTCAGAGGAAACACACACCTTTTACATCGTTGCTCCCTGGGTTATCGTGTGGAAGTGTTCAGATACAACCGGCTCAATGATGTTTAGTGTGGATACCGACCAGGGGAACATTATCAAATTGTATGGCCCGTATTCATGTGCAACAAGCCCACAAAAGATTGATGTAGGCTATTCAGGCTTGTTGAGAATTGGGGCTGTACCGCTAGATATGGATGGTTCATACTTCTACGGCGCGGCAGAGGATTAGCACCAGTTCATTAAGATTGACGTTCCTACGAAAAGGGGTATAAGGCAGAGATAATCTCGCCAAAGTCAAACCCATTTTCATCATCTTCTCTGACTTGAAAAGTCATAGCGCTTTAGACTAATTTGGTGGTAGTTGCTGGGTCTTTCAAGGTTCGTGAGACGGCTCTGTTGGCTTTCCTGAGCCTAAAGTCGAGCGAGAGAGAGTCGCATCGATGATTTATTACCATGTTGGGGTCACGGTGATGATGAAACCAACATGGCAATAAATCCCTTATTGGGGCCTGTATGCACAATTTCAAGCTCATTTGAGCGTCTCCAACTGGCAAGCGAGCGGTGAAATTAGTCTAAACGTCAAGAGTATAGTTCTCACATGATGAGAACTATCGACCTGTTCGTGAGAAATGTGTCGCTCCATGCCACTTTCTCACTCGTGTTCATCCGGCTCTGACGCGGGGGCATCGACAGCAGGGTATCGCTGCCAGTTCTCGCGGTAATACAGGCGACCATAGTTGGTGATTCTCAGCGCGAACTGCTCACCACGTCGCCCTTCACGGATAAGGGGCATGTCCTGCCCGAAGAGTCGATAGTCGCGCAGCCGCAAGCAGGTATTCCAACTGACATAGCCAAAGCCATCATCTTTGTCCTGGTCATAGCCCATGCCCTGCTCGCCACGTACATAGGCGCGGCAGAGTGCGCGCCAGTGCCACTCACGTAATGTGCCAACGGGCAGCGCCCTTGGAGCCTGTACGCCCAGCGCATCACGTACCAGCTTGCGCCCGGCTTTCGTGATCTGGACCAAGAGGATCGGACTACCGAGGGAACCAGGTTCATACTGGCAGATTATCAGGCCCCGCTGATCCAGCGCCGCAAATGTGGAACCAGTCCCTTCATCTTGATAGCCAGCATCTTGAATACGACGCAAGAGGGCAGCGCCGGCGGCGTTGTAGGGCAGCCAGCGCCACACGGAAGCGGGTGCGCTCTTCCAGCGCCCACGCGCCGCCATCGCCTTGATGTTCGCCTCTTGCGCCTGGTCAACGTCGTACACCGCCTGCATATATGCCTGCTAGCGTGTGTTGAGATCGCCCCAGGACAGAGCGGGCCGCTTCTCACTCATGTGTTTTTTCTTCGACTTTCCATCCCTGGTGAGACGCACCTGTCGTTCGCGGAGCAGGCTGCTTTCACTGCCAGGGAAGCAGACGACGGCTTTCTCGCGGCCATCGGTGCCGACGAGCGTACCCTGCACGATCACAAAGAAGCCGCGTGGATTCGCGGCGGCAAGCGCCCGCATGATCTGATACGAATCCGCGAACCGATAGACAATGTGAAATGGGCTCGTGTGGCACACTACCTGGGTCAAGTATTGTCCGTTAGATTGCGGATTCGTATGATAGGCTTTCTCTCGCATCTTGCTCCGGCAATATTCATACCAGCGGCCATCTGGCAGGAGCGAACGGAAGGAAAAGGAATACCAGCGCGACACCTCTTTCCACTCAGCAGTGGTCATCCAGGTATCCACGCGCCAGGGGTTCTCATCAGCTTTCGGTACGTACATGGTCTGTTTGCTCCTCAGCGCGGTCATACCGTCCACACCCATTCATCCTCAAGCTCGGTGCTGTCGAGGCCGAGCAGCAGCGCGTGAACATAGATGGCTTCCACTTCTTCGCGCGTGCGGTCGCGGCGTTGCCCAAGCTCGCGCATGAAGCGGTCGTAGCCTTCGAGGGTGCGTGCCTCATCGGGCAGGTAGCGGCAGGGATCGCTATCACACTCTGGACAGTACATATCATGCTCCTTTCTGTATTTTACAGGTATTAGACCACTTTACCTGTATATGTAGCATGGTTTGGCGCGGTTGTCAAGAGGTGGTGTCGTTTGCAAAACAAAAAAAAAGATGCGGTATTCCGCGTTTCAGATTGTGGTGTATGACAACCTGAACGCGGAACACCAGCTACCAGCCCTGCCGTTGTTCGCGCATACTTGACCATCGGCCTTGCGCAATGATCAGGTGATCGAGCAGTTCGATATCCAGCATCCGGCCCGCTTCGCGCAGGGTGATCGTGGTCTGGACATCTTCCGGTGAGGCACAGGTCGAGTGGCCGGGGTGGTTGTGCGCGACCATGATGGCGGTACTGGAGAGAGTGATGGCCGGGCGGAACACTTCGCTGGCACGCAGCACGCTGGCATTGGCCGTGCCGCGATACAGTGGGACGATGCGCTGCACGTGGAAGCGCGTGTCCAGGCAGATGATCCAGAACTCCTCATGAGAGAGCGTCCCCATCTCGGTCATAAGCAGGGCCGCGAACTCGGCGGGCGTGCGGATGGCCTCGCTCGGCCCAGGCGCGAGGAGCGCGGAAAGCAGTGAGAGCAACGCCTGCACCTCGTCCGGCACAGCGTCAGCCCTGCGAAGCGCGTCCTGGATGTTCTCGCCGCTTGCCGCCAGCCGTCGCAAGTCGTCCAGGCACAGGTAGGGCGCAATGGCTTCGCGCAATCGCCTCACCTGTGGTGAAGGCATCGCGTTGTAAACAGCTGCGCTCTCGAACAGGCGCGGCTGCCCGTCTTCTGCCACGCGATGTGTATGGCGCGCAAGAGGACATGAGGCACACCGTGAAGATCGATGTGACATAGGGATATCCTTTCTGAACAGAAACTCAGCCCTGGAAGACATGCGCTTGCAGGGCGATGAAAACGAGAAGGAGCATGGAGATTACCAGAGAGCAGGTTGCTGGATGAGATGCGGATTGAGCGGCTCCGGCTCCTGCACGATGGAGAGCGCCTCTTCCCTCTCTTCCTGCCGCCTGCGTGAGGATACTACTTCGCGGTAGCCTTGCGCATGAGGCACGTCGGCCAGGCGCGCGATGGCGTGAAAGTAGTCGTTGGCCGCCAGGCCAATGGCGCGCGCCACCGGCGGCATCACCGAGTCTACAATCATGTCGTAGGACTCGCCGAGTGGGCCGCAGAACTGATACGACGGCTCAAAGCCGTGCAGATTGGCAACCTCGCGGACACTGAAAGGCCGCACGCCGCGCGGGCAGCGGGCATCTTCGACCAGAAACAGGCTGCGATCTCGGCCATAGTTGGTGAAGAGATTGACCGGCTCCTCTCGGTCGGGATGATAGATGAGCGGGCGGTCGCGGTACGTGCCATCGAGTCTGGCATACACATAGGCGGGAATCTCCACCGCAGCGTTGTCTTCCAGGTAGTCCCGCAACACCCGTCCTGCCGGATTGCGTGGATAGTGGTCGAGCGGGGGAAAAGCGAACGGCTGGCGATGCAGTAGGAGAAAGACCCGCTTCTTGCGCTGCATGGTGAAATCCGAGCCTTCGACCACAAACTCGCTGCAATGATACAGGGGCAACGCGCGAAAGGTTTCCATCACGCGCCGGAACTTGCGGAACCCCCAGACATTCTCAATACACACCAGCTCTGGAAACCGCAGAACGATCTCCCGCAACGCCTCCAGGTAGAGGCTGTCGCCGGTCCAGGTGTGATGCATGTTCGCGGCCACTGTGTAATGGTCGCAAGGGAAGGTCAGGAAGAAGAAGGGCAGCGGAACGCCGGGGTAATCGGCAAGCGTGAGATGCTGAATTGGCCCTTCAAACATGGTCAGACGGCGATGGTTCGCCCGCAGCGTGCGACAGCGGTGGGCGTTGATCTCGACGGCAAAGCGGGGCTGCCATCCTGCGAGTTGAACGCCGCAGATATCGCCGCCGCATCCGGCAAAGA
>DATLSI010000049.1:0-2487 GCA_035534255.1 Ktedonobacteraceae bacterium
GACACAAGGGCCTGCGCGTCCTGATAAAATACTGTTGTATCGTAAACCCATTGTCCCCCGCTGTTATGCCACGTCGCGCCATACAGGGGTAACTCCCAGATGGTGTGCGGCAGCATCTGTGGCATAGTTTGCAGCGCGTAGTCGAGCAGTTGCTTGAGGTAGGGAAGGCTGACAGTCGGGCCAGGGCTATAGTAGGACTGATCGATGGCCTGGATGATGATAAAATCGGCGCTATGCGCCAGTAAGGACCAGTTGGTAAACCCATTGATATTGTAGTAATCGTCGTGGTCGCTGACTTTGTGAACCAGCGAAATGCCATAATACTTGTTCAGGGGTCTCAAGGCATTCCATATGCGCTGGTTGTACGTGGCAAACAGTTGCTGGATATGGGGATAATTGGCATCTCCACCCTCGAGATCCATAATCACCCCATCATAGTTGACCCGCTTCACTTCATTGACGATGGTATCAATATAGCCCTGGTCGGTGGTGGCTTTCGCGATATAATCTGATTGCTGCTGCGATGTCCAGGAAGTCGCCGTGCCATCTGTCTCCATAGTGATCGTCAAATAGGCCATACCGCCCTTGCTATGCACCAGTTGCACCACATTGTCCATGCTCAGACTGCCGGACATGCAGTTGTTATGCTCGCCATCGATTAGCTTGCCCGTCGTCGGGTCAAGCCAGCCCGTTCCAACAAGCGCGGCATCCGGGTTGGTGGCTGCCGTCTTCAAATACGCCTGTATCCCGCGCTGGCAGTCACGCCCAACTATCCAGCCCAGCGAAGCTACCTTGCCGTGCAACAGGGACATCGATTGAGATTGAGGTACAGATGTTGGCTGCGCTTGAACAGGATTCATAAAAACAACCTGAGGTGCCTGGGGCGCGTTAACCTTCAGCCACCCAACCAGAAAGAGGGCAGGGATGGCCACAGCAACCAGAATAACTACTCGTGCTTTACTAAAGACCCGTTCAGGCGCGCGCATGTATTTTGACCCGCTCTATTCAAAGCAATATGACGTATGTTCTACTTCTTCTATGGTAACATATCGATATACAAGATGAAACAAAATGGGCCATATTGGGGGTATTATTTGATCGATACAACCTGTCCACCAGTCAATTTTTGCAAGTCACTCGCTGCCAATCGAAAAACCGCGTGCGGACTGCCAGCCGCAGCCCAGACTTCATCATACTGCATTAAGTCTTCGTCAATGAAGGTCACAAGGCGTTCAACATGACCTAGCGGAGGCACGCCACCCACGGCAAAACCTGTATGCTGCCGCACGAAGTCCGCGTCAGCTTTCTCGATACGTTCACCAAACAGCAAACCAAATTGTTTCTCATTCACGCGATTAGCGCCACTGGCAAGCACCAGCACAGGCGCATGTGACTGCGCTCCTTTGAAAACCAGCGACTTCACAATCTGCCCCACCTGGCAGCCCACCGCCTGCGCCGCTTCAAGAGCAGTGCGCGTCGAATCTGGAAACACTACCACCTCGTCCGAAAAACCCAGCGCTTTGAGAGTATGCTGGACTTTCTGTACGCTTGAACCCGCTTCTTTTGACATTCTACAATCCTTTTAAAATACATCGAGCAAATCGCTTAATCGTTCAATTATCGCGTCGGGTCGCACATCTTCGGGCGTCTGGCGTCCACGCTTTTCTGTCCGCCGTGTATAGGCCAGCAAGAAATCATCGGTCAGTACAGGCTCAGACTCGTCATCAGAAGCGCGTTGGGCTGCCAGCGCTTCTTCACGCAGCGACTTTTTGGCCATCCAGATAGCCAGTATATTGAGTCTTTTCGCGCCAGCGATATCAGCCCTGAGCGAGTCGCCAATCATAGCAGCCTCTTCCGGCAGTACATTCAGGCAGTTCAGGGCGTGCATAAACATGTCAGAATGGGGCTTGCGTATACCCAGGTCGGCGGAAATCGCCATGCAAGACAGATCGAAATAATCGAGCAGGCCCATTGTCTTGAGATCCTCGTGAAAGGGCGCGCCTCCATAATGGCGATTCGTTACGACGCCCAGTATATAGCCACGCTCTTTCAAAGCCGCCAGGGTTGAAAGGGTATCATCAAACAGCACACGCGAGTCGGGAATGCGCACGCGCAACGCCTCGTAAATGGCCTCGCCTAAGTCGCGCGTGACATCCGGCACGCCCATTTGTTGCAGGGCTTCCATCGCCGCCAGGATAAAACCAGGCTCGTATTCGGGATGCTGGCGCGTTTTGACGCGAATCTGCTTCTCAAAGCTTTTACGCAGCAACTGGCCAAGTTCGACCGCGTCAGCATCCGGGTAGACATCGAAACCGGTATAGCGGCGCAACTCTAGAACAGCCTGCAAATTCGCGATTTTCTCGCAGACGACAATCAATCGTTCATCTTTATGCGTCCAGAGCGTGCTGCCAAGATCAAACAGCAGACAGCGAACCGAATGTCCAAATTTCATCAGGCGCTACCTTATCGTTACGAATTCCGAATTAT
>DATLSI010000050.1:0-3189 GCA_035534255.1 Ktedonobacteraceae bacterium
GCGCTTCAATGCATGCGCCTTGTCCGGGCGCGCTTTCAATAGTAAAGCTCGCGTCAACCTTCGCCGCTCGCTCGCGCATAGAACGCAGGCCGAGGTGACCTGGAAATGAAGCATCCGGATCGAAGCCACAACCATCAGCGCGCACAACGAGCAGCAGCGTATCTGCTTGCCGTGCCAGTTGCAAAACCCCCGAAGTAGCACGCGCGTGTTTGACGATATTATGCAACGCCTCCTGCGCAATGCGGTACAGAGCTTGCTTCTGCTCAAAAGGAATGTTCGGCTCAGCGTCGAGTTGCGCATCCACCGCCAACTGGTGGCGAGTACGCAGCACCGCTACCTGCTTGCTGAGAGCGGCCACCAATCCTTCCGTCTCCAATGACTCAGGTCGAAGCTCAAATATCAGAGCGCGCATTTCGGCCAGACCAGCCTGGGTCAGAGCAAGCACATAATCGATGGACGCCGCTGCCTGTTCAGGATCGTTCGCCAGCGATTCGCGGGCGGTGTGCGCGCCGAGGCTGATACCATAGAGCGCCTGAGAAACGGAGTCATGCAGTTCGCGGGCCAGGCGCTGCCGCTCCTGTAAAGCCGCGAGTTGCTGCGCTTTTTCATATAAGAGGCGTATTTCGCGTTCGCGCTGCTGCGCCTGTTCCGCGCGCCGCCGCAGCGCGGAGGCTAGTTGGCCGGTGATGATGGCAGTTGCCAGCAATACTACCAGCGTGAACAGGTCGGCGGCGCGGGGAATAATCAATGTGTAGAACGGGATGACGAAAAAGAAGTCAAAGGCCACAAAAGAGAGCAGCGAGGCCAGGATGGCAGAGAACAGACCGCGGGTGCTGGCTAAAGCTAAAACTATCAGCAGATAGATCAGTGTGATCGTAGGAATGCGCGGGTACAATTGAGTAGCGGCAATCAATCCAGTGACGAGTACGACGCCTGCCAGCGCCAGCAAGCTATCGACGAAATAGCGTTTCCAACGTGATGGTGGCGGAGCTTGCCATGAAAGGGAGCGTTGTACCTGCTTCATCATTGCTCACGGTTTCCCTTGCTTTGGAGCAGCGACCAGACCCAGGCGCAGCGCGCACAAAACCGCCTGCGTGCGGCTCCGAACGCCCAGTTTTGCCAGGATATGGTGGATGTGCGTCTTGACGGTATCCTCGACCACTTGCAGATGATGAGCTATTTCTTTATTTGATTCTCCCTGGGCCAGCAGGCGCAGCACCTCAGCCTCGCGCTCGGTCAAAGCTTCCAGTAGTTCGGGGTTGCGTATCTCACCCATCAAGTATGCCGAAGCCTGCGGAGAAAGTTGCGCCTGTCCGGCGGCGGCAGCTTTGATCGCCTTACGCAGATCGGCCGCGTCGGTATCCTTGAGGAGATAGCCGCTCGCTCCGGCTCTCACCGCGCCGAGTACCGTATCGCGTTCCAGTACGCTGGTCAGAGCGATTACCTCCGTGTCCGGCAGTTCGCTGCGAATGACAGCAATGGCGTGAATCCCATCCATCACCGGCATCAATAAATCCATGAGGACGACGTCAGGATGGAGCAACCGCGCGAGCTTTACTGCCTCGGACCCGTCAGCCGCTTCACCAACCACCACCAATTCCGGGTCACGCCCCAAAAACATGCGCAATCCTTCACGCACAACACTGTGATCGTCAGCGATCAGAACCCGTATCGTCACGCGCCTACTCCTTTCGAGTGAGATTTTTCTCCTACCAAAAGGGATGGGAACATTCACTCGCTTGCGCGACGTTAAAAATACTCTGTCAGCATACACTACTGGTAGTGAGTAAGACAACAAGGAAGCTGCTTACAGGCAAGCTAGAGAGAATTGACCGATTTCAGTGTATCACAAGGCGAGCAACGCGGGCAACCACAAAAGAACACAGGCGCAGGAATTACAGAGGAGAAGCAGGAGTATGAATCTCAACAACATTTACAACCAGGAGCAGTTCATCGCCAGGAATGTTCAAGAGCGAACCCACATCAAGGAAGCACAGGTACAGGAGCCTCGCCAGCACAAGCCGTTGTTTCCAGCGATCAAGCAACTGTTTAGGCGGCGCGGCGCACAACTGAAGCAAGAGGAACAATCCAGGTAGCATTGTTGTTTTAGTATATGGAAAAAGATGAAAGATATTGGGGAGATGGTCGAAAGGAGCAAAACCGTGTTTCGACGCATCATTGTCCCTCTGGACGGCTCGAAGAAGGCAGAACGCGCTATACCGGTAGCGGCGCAACTAGCGCGCGCATCTGGTGGAACCATCGTCTTTGTGCGCGTTGTCTTGCCGCCTATGGAATATGGGAAGTTTTCGGCGCCTCGCCTGAACGCCGAGGAAAAGCAACTCTACGAGAGAAGCCGTTCGCAGGCGACCAGTTACCTGGCGGCGATGCTGCTCAACCACGCCTATGAACTGGTCGGCATCGAAACCGAAATTGGCGTGGCGACGGGGCTTGTCGCGCCGACGATCTTCTCCGTGGCGCGGCGCGAACGAGCGAATTTGATCGTTCTGTGCGGCCAGGAGGCGGCCGGAGTGAAACGCTTGATGTTTGGCAGCGTCGCGGACGAAGCGATTCTGCATAGCCCTGTTCCGGTATTGGCGCTGCACGACAACGGCAGAGCGCCCTTTTTGCCCGGCGCAGCGCATCCACTCCATGTGGTGGTAGCATTAGACGGGTCGGCGCAATCCGCGAGTGTAGTGGAGGCGGCAGTACAATTGCTGGCGGCATTGGCCGGGTCAGGACAGGCGATATTGCACCTGTTGCGCGCCATCGATCTGCCGCGCGAAGAAGCTCTGCAAGAGGCGGAAACCTACCTGAAAAATATCGTTGATCGCTTACACGCCAACAACGAATTATCGGAAAAAATCACTATCACCACGACCGTGATCGCGGAAGAGGACGTTGCGAAAGCAATTGCGCTGGTTGGGCAAGACATTGAACGCACAGAAGGCCCGGACGCGAATGTGGTGGTGGTGATGGCAGAGGAAGAGCATGGGAAGCTCTGGCGGCTTTTGATGGGCAGCGTCACCGCATGGGCGCTGCACTCCACACATTTCCCCCTGCTGGTGGTGCATCCACACGCGGTAAATAATGACGTGGTCGGACATGAGAAAACGCTGAAGAATCAGCCATAATATACCCATCCAGAGTTATACCCCCCTCTGTGGCGCCCAGAACGTCTCAAGCTTCGGA
>DATLSI010000051.1:0-17694 GCA_035534255.1 Ktedonobacteraceae bacterium
GGGATTCCAAGGGCGCCCGCAAGGGGACGCCCCTACAATGACCCGACGGATGCTCCTACGGGTACCCGCTTCGGAGTCATTGTAGGGGCGTCCCCTTGCGGGCGCCCTTTAGAACCTCATCAATGCAAAAAAATAGCGCGCACCCGGGGATGAGAATCTGTTTAGGGATAGAGAACAGGTCCTTCCTAATATATTACATGTCCTTGCTGACTGGCTTTTTATGACCGGTTACGCTATGATTGAGTTGAAAATGGGAAAGGGTACCAACGCGCATGAAGCGTACATTTCTGGCCAAACTGCAACGCGTCGCGCTCTATTGTTTGATCGGCGCGCTCCTACTGGTTGTAGGTGTGCCACTCTATCAATTTATTGTGCTGATTCCGGCGGGGTATAGCAACGCGCTGAATACGCTCGCGCAGACATTGCGCTGGATCAACGGTCATGTCCTGCTTTTTGCAGGCTATCGCGCCCTGCTGGTGGTGAGTTTTGCCCTCATGCTCGGTTTGCCGTTCGCGCTCTTTCGCATCATCGTGGCGCAGGAGATTATTGGGCGTGAAGACGAGGAAGATGATGACCTGGAGATTGAAGACGGGGAAGAAGTGGATCAGCAAGTTGGTATGCCGGAGTTTGCCTGGCGCGGCAAAGGCTTCGCGGTGCTGGCCGCGTGGACGGGGTTGCTCGGCTTGATCTTTTTCGCCGGTGGGACGCTGGCAAGCACGATTTATTTGCTCAGCAGCGCGGCGTCTCTACCCGCGCAAAATGCTGGCGACGCAGCGCCTCTAACGGGCTTCTTTGCTGTCCTGACCTATACCGTTGGAGGCGCTCTGCTGGGGCTGGCGGGCCTGTTCTTTGGCGCGGTAATCGCGCGCAGCGGGCGCAGGCTCTGGCCTGATTCCTGGGTCGCCTTCGGTTACGTAGCTCTCGCTATCGCGGCCCTGATGTGTGGCAGCGCGGTCGAAGTGGCCTTTGCTCCAACAGCAGGCCAGGCTGCGTTGAGCACGCCCGCGATCCTGCTCTTCGCGTTGTGGGCGCTGTGGTTTGGTGTGATGGTGGTGAGATTGAAGCCGGAGTAAATTTCTGATTGACAACCCATGCTCAGACCTCTACAATGCAATAGGGCAATATAGATGCATATCTCTACTCCAAGTTTGCAGTACGGGAGGTGTCCATGACGGCACCGGCGGTCACGTGGCAGAACGACCCACCAGAACAACTCCTCAAGGAACGCTTTCACATCAACACGGGCTTTCATCCGGGGCAGCGCGACATCATAGAGCAACTCGTGATGGGGAAGAGGCTGTTCGTGATTCAGCGCACGGGCTGGGGAAAGTCCCTCTGCTACCAGATGGCGAGTCTCTATTATCCACATCTCACGCTTGTTTTCTCACCACTGAAAGCCTTGATGCGCGACCAGTGCCAGCGCTGTAACAACGCTTACGGCATACCAGCTGGCATGGTCAGTTCAGAATTTTCACGGGAAGAAAATCGCGCGACACTGGAACATGCTATAGAAGGCAAGCTCAACATCCTGTTTATCGCGCCCGAACGCCTGGATAATGCCGACTGGCAGAGCAGCGTATTGAAAATGCGTATCAGCATGATAGTAATCGACGAGGCGCACTGTATCTCAACCTGGGGTCACGACTTTCGCCCGCACTATCAACGCATTGTACGCCTGCTCTCCGCGCTCCCGGCCAACGTGCCCGTGCTGGCTTTGACAGCGACGGCCAACGCGCGTGTCGAGCAGGACGTACTTGGACAGATTGGCGCGGGCGCACAGGTGATTCGTGGCACGATGTGGCGGCCAAATCTGTATTTGAACGTGGTAGAGCTACACGGTGATCGAGAAAAGCTGGCCTACCTGGCAGAGTTTCTTCCGCACTTGCCTGGAACGGGCATTATTTATACAGCGACGAAACATGATGCGGAAATGGTTGCGGCATTTTTACAACAGCAAGGCGTACTGGCCGAATATTATCATGCCGGACGTGAAGAACAGATAAGGCAGGATATTGAGCAGAAGTTCATGGCAAATCATTACAAAGTGATATGTTCTACAAACGCTCTGGGCATGGGTATTGATAAACCCGATATCCGTTTCGTCATTCATTACCAGATTCCCGCATCTCCCATTCACTACTATCAGGAAATTGGTCGAGCCGGGCGTGATAGAAAAGTCTCCTGGTGTGTATTGCTTTATGATGCTGCCGATCTATCCATTCAGGAGCACTTTATACGCTCTGCCAAACCAGAGGCGAAGTGTTATGATTTCGTTATGTCACTTCTGCAAGTGGTTCCGCAGGGATTGCGCGATCTCATGCAACTGACCGGATATGCACAGTCTGTGGTGGAGCATGTTCTGTTCGATTTGCAAGAGCAACAACTTATCGAGCGCAATGCAAAAGACCATACTTACGCAGCAGTTCCGAGACTGGCAAAAGTAGATTTTGGCGCTTACGATGTGGTGCGCGAGCAGAAGCAACGCGAGCTAAAAGATATGCAAGCATACGCTCTACTACGGGCTTGCTATATGGAATACTTGACCACCTACCTGGGTGATGCACCCGATTATGCTTGTAGAACCTGTGGCAACTGCCGCTCATCAAACTTTCCACTTGTGAAGTATCCTGAAAGAATATACCAGGCAGCGGTTTATTTTCTGGAAGATGATTACCTGCCTCATATCGAAAAGCGTGGTACTTCCAGGTATCCAGAACATGAGGCCGGTTGGTCACTGTCATATCATGGAATTACTCGCGTCGGTAAACTTGTACGGGCCAGCAAATATGAAGATGCGGGTCCCTTTCCATTGAGCCTTGTGATGCGCTCGGTCGAGGTCATTCGTACTCGCTATCCGCTAGAGGCAATCGATGGTATAGTAAGCGTGCCGCCCACAAAAAGCGGTATGCTGGTTGAAACATTTGCGCGTCGCATGGCTGAACAACTCGCGCTTGAGTATATGCCGGTGATGGCGAAAGTGCGCCAGACTTACGAACAGAAGAGTTTATCGAACTGGGTTCAGAAAAAAGAGAACGTTAAAGCTGCTTTTACTGTGCGTTCGCCTGAACAAGTTGTTGGTCGCACTTTCCTGTTGATAGATGATATTTATGATTCGGGCTATATGCTGCGCGAGGTAGGTCGCACTTTGATGCAGGCGGGCGCGAAGGCCGTGTACCCATTCACGATTACTCGCACTGCCCACTCTGACGATCAGTAAAGGAAATAGACATGGAAGAGGACTTACAGGAACAGGCATGCTGGCTGCTACTGGCATTTGAAAGTGGACTGCCCACCCGCCTTGTCAATAACATCGTCGTGGCGTGGTGTCACCAGAATAAGCAATCGATGCAAGAATTCTTTGCGGCTGATGCCCAACAATGGATAGATGTCTGTAGCCTTAGTGCTGATGTGGTTAAAAAACTTGAACAGGCCAGAGAAAAGCTGGTCGGTCAGGCATTTCTGGTAGAGCAGCTGGCACATAATCAGATTCATATGTTGACTGTGCTGGATAATGATTATCCCAAATTGCTTAAAACGGCGCTTAAACGCGAACAGACGCCCCCTGTACTCTTCTATGCAGGCGATTTGCTTATTCTGGAACGCAAGACTATCGCGGTGATCGGTTCGCGCAACGCGGGGGAAGAAAGCCTTGAGTTTACACGCGCAGTGTCTGCCTATTTCGCGGGACAGGGGGCGAATGTGATCAGTGGCAATGCGCGCGGCGTGGATCGCGCGGCATATGAGGGTGCGACCAGCACTGATGGATGCACTACCGTTGTTTTACCACATGGCATACGCAAACTGAGCGGTGTACAGATACGGGCGTTACAATCAAAGATCGAGTCGGGCAATGTTCTTTTGATGAGCCAGTTTCATCCCGATGCGCAATGGGTGGTAAGCCGCGCTATGGAACGCAACAAAGTGGTGACGGGTCTGGCGCAGGTCGTAATTGTGGCTGAGTCTGATATTCAGGGTGGCACGTGGGAAGGCGCGAATGGCGCGTTGAAACAGCATCGCCCATTGTATGTGCGTCAGTCTGCCTCTGCTCTACCGGGGAATAGCAAACTGATAGAACTGGGCGGTCATGCTTTATCCTGGCCTGTTCAAGATGTGGCGAGCATGTTATCTCCTATTTTGCAGGAAAGCGTGGAGTTGCAGCAGGAAAAGCAGGAAGCTCTGCCCCGTCCAGATCAACTCTCGCTATTTGCCGCTTTAGATGAATAGCGTAATTGTCCTATGACCACCATCGACCACCGGGGCCGCGACCTCGTTATCATCCCCGACGAAGAGCAGTTGCGTCTGCCGACGCCGGAACTGCTGCAAGCTCTCTTTGGAGCGCACCTGCCAGCAGAAATCCGCGCCACGCTAGGACGTGATAAGCGACATGGCTTTTTGCGGACGCAGCCGATCCATTTTCAGATCGTGAAACAGGCTTTGGAGGCTCAAAACACACCATTCACCGTTGCCTTCGAGGAAAAGCCACCGTTGCCCTTTGCGACCGTGCTGCAAGTCGAGCCGCGCCCTTATCAAAACGAGGCGATGGCAAGCTGGCTGGCCGAGGGCAGCGCGGGCGTGGTTGTCTTGCCCACGGGCGCGGGTAAAACGCTTGTGGCGGCTATGGCTATTCATGAAACGGGATTATGGACACTGGCGGTGGTGCCGACGCTCGATCTCTTGCAGCAGTGGCGCGCAGCCCTGGCAGCGGCCCTCAATGTCAGCGCGGACGAGATCGGTTTGTTCGGCGGTGGCGAGAAAGAGATGAAGCCAATTACCGTTATCACTTATGACTCAGCCGCGCTTTATCCACGCGAACTCAAACGTTTCGGTCTGCTCATTTTTGATGAATGTCACCACCTGCCCGCGCCGACCTATCGCCTGATCGCCGAGAGCGCCTTCACGCCCCTGCGCCTGGGATTGAGCGCGACGCCTGAGCGCAGCGACATGGCGCATCTCGACCTTGAACGGCTGATCGGGCCAGAGGTCTACCGGCGCGCACCGGCGGAACTGACCGAGGGACACTACCTGGCGCAGTATCAAGAGGTGCGCATCGATATTGCCCTTTCCGACGAGGAAGAGGCCCGCTATGCCGAGCAAAGGCGCATCTATCGCGCGTTTTTGCAGCGCCGGCATATCATCATTCGCTCACCGGAGGATTTTCAGCAGAAGGTCATCTTCATGAGCGCGCGCGACGCCGAAGCGCGTAAAGCGATGCTGGCGTGGCGCGAAGCTCGTAACATCGCCATGAACGCCCCGGCCAAGTATGCCGAGATCGAACGCCTGCTGCGGCTGCACGCTGGCGACCAGGTGATCCTGTTTTCGGAGTATAATCCGGTGGTCGATGAGATCAGCCGCCGTTTCTGCCTGCCCAGCATCACTTACAAGACGCCAACCGAGGAACGCCGCGCCATCCTCGAACGCTTCCGCGCCGGTATGTATAGCAAGCTGGTGTCGGGGCGCGTGCTGAATGAAGGCGTCGATGTGCCTGATTGCCGCGTCGCCATTATTGTGAGCGGCAACAGCACCAAACGCGAGTACATTCAACGCCTGGGCCGCGTGCTGCGCCCCAAAACGGGGCAGGCATGGTTATATGAACTCGTGACTAGCGGTACGACCGAAGAGGATATAGCAAAACGCAGGAAATAGTATCATGGCCAGCGTCATACTTGGTATAATGTGTGAGGTTGTAGTTCCGAAAAGGAGAAATGCGTGCGCTTTAGCCTGCAAGATGTCAAGAAGCATGTCCAGCGGCGCGGTGGCGAATTAGCGGTTGCCCTGCATTTTTTGCGCCCAGGCGAGATGCGCGCGGAGATCGCCCGTTTGATCGACTATCACGAGCAACTACTGGGCCAGGCGCAGCGACAATTTTCCATCGATGATGCGCGCGCGTCTACCGGCGATTACCGCATGGCGCACTGCCTGTTTGCCGTTCTCGGCAACTGGTACAGTTGGCGCTCGCCCGACTGGATACAAGTCACGCGGCGCATGGAGAATAGCGCGCTAGAGCAGGCTGGCATTGCTTCGCCCGTACAACTACGGCTCGCGCTTTATGACTTCGTGAATGAACAGCACGAGGGTTTTCTGGATAGCGCGGAACGCGCCGCAGTGCTGGAACAATTCGCCCGCATCTATGGTCTTAGCGCGCCAGAACTGGAATACCTGCTTGCCCTCGATAGCGGTGAAGAGGCGCTGCTGGTACGTGATGATGGTAAACGAGCGCCCGCGCCTGATGAAGTGGCCGCGCTGTACAACCAGTGGACGTTTGAGGCCGCCCTCTTCAATGCCTCGGACGCGCATTTCGTGATTGATTGTAACGCATTTCTCAAGCTGCAATCGGCGCGGCGTGATGCCGGGGAGCCGCTCACGGGCGTGGGAGCTGTGATTAAACGCATGTGTTTTCTGGCGCGCAAACTGGGCGTCTACTACGATCTCGCTTATGAAGCTGACACTTCGCTGCTGCACCTGACGTTGTATGGGCCGCAGGAGATGACGGGCGCGCCCCAGCAATACGGGCTGCGCCTGGCGCGGCTCTGCCGCCTGCTGCTGGGATACGGGGCGCGCGGCAAGCGCGGCCTGCCCGCGGCGGCCATCGTAAAAGCCGGAGCTACCGTCCATTTCTTACAGCGCGCTTATCGTTTTGATATGGATGGCGACCTGCTCAAATTGCTGCCCGCGCAAGACGCTACAGACGAGGAGACAATCGATCATACTCCCGCGCATGCCGTCTTTGATAGCAGTATCGAGCAGACCTTCGCCGAAGCCTTCAGCGCGCTGGTCAGGAGTTCGGGCGCGGATGGCTGGCAACTTGAACGCGAGCCGGAGCCTATTCTTTTAACGCGTGCCGTAACGCATACAGGCGGGGAAACAACAGTTCAGGCTATCTTCATT
This sequence comes from Ktedonobacteraceae bacterium, assembly GCA_035534255.1. Lineage (GTDB taxonomy): Bacteria > Chloroflexota > Ktedonobacteria > Ktedonobacterales > Ktedonobacteraceae > CF-113. The sequence continues at coordinate 6,886 of DATLSI010000051.1, forward strand.
CCCGATTTCGCGCTTACACGCGATTCACACCGCCTCTACTTTGAAATTCTGGGCTACTGGACACCATCCTACCGCGAGCGCAAAATGCAAAAATTGCAACAACTCAAAGCGCGCAAGGATATTCTGTTAGCTATACCAGTCGAAGCAAAAGGAGCTTTCGCCAGTCTGTCAACTGATTTTCCTATAGTCGAATACGATGGACAGTTATCGGCGACGGAATTGCTGAATTTGCTGCGCGGCTATGTCGATGATTTCGCGCTGCGCCTGGCAGGTATCGATCGCGAAGCAGTGCGCGGGCGCGTGCTGGCAGAAAAGTGGGTGCCTGAACGGGCCTGCTTTGAGGCGTTGCATTGCTACCGGCGCTCGGAACTGGCACGCGCGGTGGAGGGAATTGTGGGTGATGACATTGCATTTATGGCCGGAGTAGGGCTATATGAGGTGAACTGGTTGGAACATATGGGCGTTTCGTTCGTAGAATGGTTGGATAAATATGAGCGTCACGCTGTACCATTGGCTGAGGCGCTGCAAGCATGCCGCTCGCGCTGGCCCACGCTGGCGCGGGGAGACGATGCCAGTCTTGAGGCATTGATGGGTCTCTGGCCTGCTATCTCCATCCGCCGCAGTTCTATTTTCGAGGCAATGGTTGCACTGGCCGGTACGGAGGAAGTGGCAAGCGAGGACCAGGAAGCCTATCGCAAGCCAGCGTCGGGGAAGGGCGTGCGCGAGCGGCGAGCAACATACAAAAAACCTGCCACCGGAGACCCGGTAATGCAGCAAGATTTGTGGGGTTAATGCAATAGAGATATTGACCCTGTTGGGTATTTGTAGGGACGCGATTGATTGCGTCCAATAGTGGCAGGGGGTATTTGTAGGGACGCGATTGATCGCGTCCATATTGGTAGGAGGTGTTTGTAGGGGGATAGCCAGGAAATAAAGAAGTGGAATTATGATATGGATGTAAACGAACTGATAGGCGTGACGCTTGGCAGTTGCACGCTTGAGCGCATTATTGGGCGCGGCGGTATGGGAGCTGTCTTGCTGGCGCAGCAGGCTCGCCCGGTGCGCACGGTAGCCGTAAAGGTGCTTATTCCGGCAGAGGGAGCTGATGCCGATGACCGGCGCGTCTATTTCGAACGTTTCCGGCGTGAGGCCAATACGGTTGCCAGGCTTGAACACAAGAATATCCTGCCGATCTACGAATATGATGAGGCGGTAGTAGCGGGAGAACAACTGGCGTATCTTGTCATGCCCTATATTCGCGGCGGCACGCTGCGCGAACGTATCGACGAGATGAATAGGGTCGGCAAGCGCTTCGACCTCAATACGGTCTCCAACTACATCGGGCAAATTGCCGATGCGCTGAGCTACGCGCACAGCCTGGGGGTGATTCACCGTGATGTGAAGCCTGCCAACCTGCTTTTTCATTCCGATGGGCGGCTGCTCCTGAGCGATTTTGGCATTGTGCGTTTGAGCGCCATGCCCTCGCTGACCACCGTCGGCAATTTCCTCGGCACTGCTGAATATGCCTCCGCGGAGCAGGCCAGCGGGGGTGATATCGATGCTCGTTCCGATATCTACGCGCTTGGCTGTATCCTGTTTGAGCTGTTGACGGGTCACGTGCCCTTTAATGGGTCGAATCCTTTCGCCATCCTCTCCAAACATATCAATGAGCCTGTGCCATCCATCAAGTACACGCGCCCGGAACTTTCACCGGCCATCGAATTTGTCGTGAAGAAAGCGCTGGCTAAAAATCCTAAAGATCGCTATCAAAATGCGATAGAAATGGCAGCGGATTTGCAAGCGGCCATCTCGCCGGCCCTGGCTACTCCCGGTAAAGTGTGGCTGGGGGGCGACGCCAACAATACTGATTTGACGGTGGCTGAGCGTTCAGGGCAACCTGTAGCGCCTCAAGGCGTTATGCAGGTACAGCAGCCAGCCGGTGCTTTCCCTCCAACCAGTCCGGCGAGGCCGATCTCGCCGCCCGGAGAAATTGCGCCTGCGCCTGCTCCCGCGCAGGCGCGGCGATGGAACTGGCCCTCGCAGTCTGCTAACGCTCCACAAAACCCGCCTGTGCCGCAGTACACCGCGCAGGCCGGGGTGAATGGGTCCACAGTTGTCGCACCGGCATCCAGGCAGGGACGCAGGCTCTATTTTTACGTCATGATTGTAATGGTGATTCTCCTGCAACTGCCAGCCCTGGGACTGCTCTTCGCGCAAGACACGCCTGAAAATATTACTCCGGCGGTACTGGGGGTACTCAGTGGCACGATGGTCAACTTGTTTATCCTGGCTGCTATGGGCTTTTCAGGTGTGACGCGCCGCCGTCCTATCAGAAATTATGTTAATCGCTTGCTGGTTGTTACCTTGATCGCTCCCCTTGTGAGCGGATTTTTCATCAACTTTGGCGCGGCCTCACTCACTCAAGGTGTGCATGTCCCTATTGTCGCTTATGCTTTACTGTTAGCGAGCAATATCTACGGCGCGCGTTTACTCGGCGCGGTGGATGCTGGCGGTGAGCAGATCGATGTTGCGCCTGTATTGTGGCGCTCATCTGCTGTCGGAGCATTGACGGGGTTGTTGCCGCTCACCATGATTTTGATCTTGACCCTGTCGGTCCCGTCACCATTGACGCTCACACAGCCACAACTGTTGCGCGTTTTCGTTATGTTCGTGATCGCGCTGATTGGCGCGCCGACGCCGGGAGCGGTGATGGCGGTCTGGCTCTCACAGAAGATGACCTTCCCCACGCTGTTGCGCAGCAGCGCGGTGGCGGGATTGCTCATGTTCGCAGGCGCGTACCTGCTGGTCATCGCCTGGAGCGCATTGACGACCAGCCACGCCCTGTTTTTCGTGGCCTTTAAGCAGAGCGGGCTGGCGCTCTTGATCGGTGGGGGCATTTTGGTTCTGGTTGGCGCGTTGCGAGGGATGTTAGATGCATGGGTGTACCAGCGTATTATGAAGAGAAAAAATGCGTAGGGACAGGGACCGTGGGGATGGGCGAATGCGGGGGCCTTGCGCCTGTCCCCCGTTCGCATCGCACATCATTCACCATTCCTCATCAATGAGAACGTTGACGACGGGGACAGGCGCAAGGCCCCCACGTCCACTATGCTTGCCTCCTATAGCAGAAGCCATACTTTCGCGTTGGTAAAGATTGCTTCGGCTGAATTAGTAAAATCGTATGTCGCTACGCCAATTTGACCGTGAGCATAGGTGGGGTCGCTGTAGCTTTTTACCTTGGTCTGGTTGAGGTAGAACGTCAGGGTGCTGGCGCTCGCTACTACCGCGATAGCGTTGGTGGAGCTAAGATCAGGCGTTGGCGTAATGGTGCCGTTTGTCAGTAAGCGCGCGTTCGTGCTCGTTGTATCAGCATAGGCGACGATATTATAGGTGCCATCGGTAAAGATCATAAAGCGATAGAGCTGATTGCCATTGCCGCGCAGCGTGATGCCAATGCCATCGCCGCTTTTGAGTTCAGCATCAACCTGAAAGGTGAAGTTGCTAAAATCGGTTTTTGTAGCGACGCAAGTGTTGAACGTATCGCTCTGCGGGTCAAAAGCGTGATAGGCATTGCCCTGAAACTTGCAGAAATCGGTGCTGTCCCAGGCGTTGCCTTTGCTGTTATCGCTTAACGGATCACTCATCTTCAAGTTCGCGCTAAAGGGAAAGTTAGAGACGATGGCGGTCGCGGTCAACCCTGCGTTGAATGTGGCAGTCGCGTTGGCGTGGGCGGTCGCGGTCGCGTTGGTTTGCGCTGTAGCTGTCGCGTTAGTGTTGCTCTGCTGGGTATTGTTGTAGCTGACAAAACCGAAGGCGATGGCGCCGACTACCAGTACGAGAGCAATGACTGCTATCAAGATGACGCGCATAGAAGGCCCGCGGCGCGATGGCGCGGACGGTCCTGGTGATGGAAAAGGTGGAGCAGGCGGTACATAAGGATTGTAATTGGCGTTCGGGGCGGCGACCGTCTGATCGTACGGGTTGTAAGGTGGAGGCGCAGGCGTTGGCGGATTCTGTCCGTATGGCCCATAGGGATTCGGGTTTGTACCTGGTGCAGGTGGATTGTTTGGATAAGGATTATACGGATTCTGATTCGGTCCTGGCCCCGAAGGTGGTCCACCATACGCTGTTTCCTGATTGGAATTTGGGTCTGATGGATTCTGACCATAAGGATTGGAATTCGGGTTTGGGGGATACTGGCTCATGTTTTTTATCTCCTCGATTACGCAATGAAAAAATAATTGCATGTTACTGTGAACATGGGGTTAGTATAGCATAGGATTCCTGCGAAAATCCAGGGAGGGGGGAAGAGGGGAAAGCAGGCACAAGGAAGGAACCCAGTCGCCTTGCGCTGAGAGCAAGCAAGCGGTATAAGGGGTGGCACGAACTTAGGCGCTCTCCTCCTCTCCTGTCTGTGGCGCGCCTTCTTCTTGCAGCGTCACCTTGTAGCCCAAGGCTTCTAGCCGACGCACCGCGCTGTCGCGTAGGCGTGTGGTGTCCAGCGTCTCGAAGAAGTGGGCCCCCAGATCGTGGTAATCCTGGTTGGCGCGCAGCATGTGGTAGATGATGACCAGCAGGCTGTGACTGACCGCCACGATGGCGCGCTTGGCTCCGATGCGACGGGCGAGGCGGTGGTACTGTGCCGAGAGGTAGTTGTCCTTGGTGTGGGAGATGGCCCACACCGCCTCGGCCAGCACCGCGCGCAAGTGGGTGTTGCCCTTGTTGGCGGGGGCACGCAGGCGCTTGCCACCACTCTGCTTGTTGCCCGGAGCCACCCCTGCCCAGGAGGCGAGGTGTTTGGCTGAGGGGAAGCGGTTCATGTCCGTGCCGATCTCGGCCAGAATGGCGGCCGCGGTGGTGTGCCCGATGCCAGGCAGCTGCAAGAGCAAGGCCAGCGACTGGACGTAGGGCGAGAGCAGGTGCTCGATCTCGCTCTCGATGCGCAGCAGGTCGGCTTCCAGGAAGGCCACCAGGTCCAGCAGATGCCGCAGCAGCACCCGATGGGTGGCCTGGACACGACCCTCCAGCGCCTCACGCAGCTCCGGCAGCTTGGCGCGCAAGCGACCCCGCGCCATCTGCGCCAGCGTTTCGGCATCACTGATGCCTGCCAGCAGCCCGGCCAGCATATCGCGCCCACTCTTGCCCAGCACATCGCAGGCCACCGAGGAGAGCTTGATGTTGGCCGTCTCCAGCACCTTTTGCAGGCGGTTGACCGCCTGGGCGCGCTCCTGCACGAGGGTCTTGCGGTAGCGCACCAGGTCGCGGAGGTCGCGGATGGGCTTGGGGGGGATGAAGCTAGCGCGCAGCAAGCCATGACGCAGCAGGTCGGCGATCCACTCACTGTCCTTGATGTCCGTTTTGTGGCCGGGCACCGCCCTCATGTGCTGGGCGTTGACCAGGATCACCTCACAGGAGGCTTCCAGCAGGTTGAACACCGGTCGCCAGTAGATACCGGTGCTTTCCATGGCGATGTGGGTCACCTGCTGGCTGACCAGCCAGTCGGCTAGCGCCAGCAGCTCGGCAGTCGTGGTGGCGAAGGTGCGCACCGTCTTGCTGACCTTCCCATCAGCAGCGGTGAGCAGCAGGCAGGCCACCACCGTCTTCTTGTGGACATCCAATCCCGCGCATCGGGGGTACATGACCGTCAAACTCATTGCTCTGACCCCTTCCTTTCTGCTATACTAGCAAGGGAAAACGATGGCTTGGCGGCGAGAGGCGCGCAAGAAATCACAAGTTTCCTGCTCGTACTCACGGGGCAACCCGTGGTGACACTCAGCTCTGCTGGACGCGCCCGGATCAGCTTGAAACACGGACTTGGTGTACCAAATCCCTACGATCTCATCTCGCTGCCGCCAGTTCTATTCTACCGCGCCCGTGCATCGTTGGGAGGGCCACGGACGCACAGGGACCGCGAGTGCGGCGGCTATGAATCCATTTTCATGCTCCTCTCTGAGGCACAGCATCATGACGCTTAAAATGAAAAAAAGAGAGTATTTCACAGTTTTTACGGGTTGCTCTTCACAAATCCGCGCCTATCTCCTATAATATGTATAGAACTATTGCACTTCAATGATCTGAAGAGCATTTATCGCTGCTAGGGGAGCCATTCGGCTGAGAAGCAGGCGCGACAGGCGTGCTGCTGACCCTATGAACCTGATCTGGATAATACCAGCGGAGGGAAGCGGCATCAGCGTACAAGCAATACGCCGGTCACCCAGACACCGCAGCCCTTATTCGCAGGGCTGCGGCTTTTTTATGCTCTCCATGTCGTGTGCTGTAGGGGGAGGAGAGAAGCATGGAGACACCAAAGTTACTGGCGCGGGGGATAACGAAAACTTTCCACAATGGACGGCAGGCGGTGGAGACGTTGACCTCGATGGACCTATCTGTGGAGATAGGTGAATTTGTGACGGTCATCGGACCTAGCGGTTGTGGCAAGAGCACATTGTTCAACATCATCGCGGGTGTAGAGACTCCAGATGCTGGCACGATTGCTATCGATGGCGTAACAGAGAGCGAGCGAGCAGGGAAAGCAGGCTATATGCCTCAGAAGCCGCTGCTGCTGCCCTGGAAGACTGTTGAGGAAAACGTCATGCTGGGACTGGACGTGCGCCGTGTGCCGCGCAAGCAATCCCAGCAAGAGACGCGTGAGTTACTCAAGCGTTTTGGGCTGCTTGAGTTCGCGCAGCATTATCCCGCTACGCTTTCAGGAGGTATGAGCCAGCGCGTCGCTCTGCTGCGCACCGTGCTGTTCAACCGCAGCTTTCTGCTGCTGGACGAGCCGTTCGGGGCGTTGGACGCGCTGACGCGCCTCTCGTGCCAGATGTGGCTGCTGGACGTGTGGCAGGAATTTCATGCCAGCGTGCTCTTTATCACGCATGATGTGCGCGAAGCCATCTTGCTCTCAAATCGCATCTACGTCTTGAGCGCGCGCCCGGCGCGGGTTTTGCGTGTAGTTGATGTGCATCTTCCCTATCCACGCCGGCCTGAGCAACTGGTATCGGCAGAAGCCGCGCGCCTGGAACAGGAGTTGATGGCGTTGTTGTTGAAGGAGCAGCATATATGAAACTGCGCACACTGGCGAATTATGGACCGGCACTCGTGCTTATTATCGTATTGCTGGCGCTGTGGCAACTCTACGTGCAGGTGGGCCAAATCAGCATCTTGTTTTTGCCCTCGCCAACAGCGGTGGTGGCGGCGCTGGTGAATAACTGGCCCGTCATCTACGACAATACGGTGCAAACCATGCTCGAAACGGTGCTGGGCATTATGCTCGCGACCCTGTTTGGCCTCGTGATGGCGATACTGCTGGACGTTTCGAGATGGATACGCAGAGCAATCTACCCACTGCTGGTGATATCGCAGACCATCCCCATGATCGCACTCGCTCCGCTCTTGCTGCTGTGGATTGGGCCTGATATTCGCTCCAAGCTGATCGTGGTCATCATCTACTGTTTCTTTCCTATAGCCGTAGCATGCGCGGATGGACTGGCGTCGGTCGAGCCTGAGTTGATTAACCTGTTACGCAGCATGAATGCTTCGCGCTGGCAAATCCTGTGGATGGTGCGCTTACCGGCGGCCATGCCTTCTTTCTTTTCGGGTCTGCGCATCGCGGCTACTTATAGTGTTGTGGGGGCTATCTTCGGGGAGTACGTAGGCGCGGAGAAAGGGCTTGGCATCTACATGCAGCGCGCCACTAACTCGTTTGCTATAGCCCAGGTCTTCGCAGCTATCGTAGTGACGGCTGTGCTTAGTCTGTTTCTGTTTGGCCTTGTATCGGCCATTGAACGTATTGCTTTACCCTGGTATCACGGCGCGATAACGCGTCGTGCCTGACGGTAGGTACAATTGGAGGTATTCTGATGAATCGACGAACACGTTTGTTTTTGAGTATCGGCATTCCGCTTCTATTAGTGGTGGTCGTGCTTGGCGCGTTTTTCTGGCAGCAGCGCGCCGCCGGGCCTGGCACATCGACGGTCGCGCGTGTGACGGTGACGCCCGGCTCGGTATGCTCGACGCTCAATAAAGCGGCTCCGCAGCAGCTAACCAGCATGAGCCTGGCGCTCGACTGGACGCCCAATACCAACCACACGGGCATTTATGTGGCGCTGGCGCAAAAATGGTATCAAGCCGAGGGTATCGATCTACACCTGCTGCCCTATTCCGCAAGTGTCTCGCCCGATGTGCTGGTGGCGACGAATAAGGCCGATGTAGGGATAAGCTCTACCGAGGGTATCGTGGCGGACGCGGCAGTGGGTCAACCGGTGGTGTCGATTGCCGCTATCATACAGCATAACACCTCGGCGCTGGTTTCGCTGGCAAGCTCCGGGTTGACGCGCCCGCGTGATTTTGACGGTAAAATCTACGGCGGTTTTGGCGCACCCTATGAATCGGCAGTAGTGGGCGAGATTATCCAGAAGGATGGTGGCACTGGCAAGTTTACCAATATTACCTTGAGCGTGGACGCAATGCAGGCGTTGGAGTCGCACCGCGTCGATTTCGTGTGGGTCTTCGAGGGCTGGGAAGTAATCCAGGCGCAGCGCGCGGGTGTGAAGTTGAATGTCTTCCCCATCACTAATTATGGGGTTGCCGACTATTACACGCCCAACATCGTCACCAGCCCCGCGGAGATGAAACAAAATCCTGATCTGTTAAAGCGCTTTATGCTGGCGACCTCCTGCGGCTATGAATATGCGCGGGCGCATCCACAGCAAGCGGGGCAGATGTTGATTGATAAGGCGAACAGCGATAATCCCGGCACGCTGCCCGACGCGGGCCTGGTGTATGCCAGCCAGGCATTTCTCAGCCCGCGCTATGCCGATGCTGGTCGGCAGTGGGGTTGGCAGGATGCCGCGCCCTGGCAGGGCTATCCGCAGTTCATCCTGAATTCTAATGGCATTATGGATGCGAATAACAAGCCGGTTCACAGCATGAACTTTAACGCGTTGTGGACAAATGAGTTTCTGCCCTAGCGAGGCTGATTAGCCTGTCAAATTACACTACCACATGCGCAAGGGAAACAGGTAAAGAGAGAGAGATGGTATTTCATGCAACAGTATGGATTATCAGCAGCAAGCCGCTATCCAGAGATACTTCGGCGTGTTCGGTGGTCAGCGCGTTGCTCACGCCTCGCGGCTTGCCAAAGCGTAAGGTTTCGCCGCGCAGGGGATAATACAGTCCCTGCGTGCGCACTCCTGCGGCGTCGCCTGCTAAAGAGAAGAGTGAGAGCAGATCGCCGGTCATGCCTTCTATGGCGGTGCTGCCAGGCCCGCGCAGCAGCCAGCAGATTGATGGGCCATCGATGATCCTGATCGGCACGCTATCGAACCCGGCCAGCAAGAGCACGTTGGCGATGGTGTGATCGAAACGTTCGCCGCCCAACGCGCCGAGCAGGGTAATTTCGGTCGCGCCCTGTTCCAGCGCGAGTTGCACGGCCAACTCGGTGTCCGTCTCGTCTTTCTCGATCGCGGCGGGGACGATGTGGCTTCCACGCGCGCGCAACTGATCGGCAAGCTGGTCGTCCAGCGAGTCGAAATCGCCAACGATGAAAGCGGGTATATGGCCCAGGCGCAGGGCCGTCTCAGCCCCGCTATCGGCGGCAATGAGCATATCGGCAGCGGCGATGGCCTTTTGGGATGCGTTACCCGCTCGGTAAGCGCCGCCCGCGAAGATGACAACGCGCATTTGTTGACCCTTTCGGCTACTGCGTGGCAATGTTCTTGCTTCTTACGTTATAGTATGTGTCAACTGTCAAGGGACGATTTTTGTGAGCGGGGTATGGACTACTAGATATGGATTTACAGAATACAATGAAACAACCGCATTCCTGGGGCCGCTATCCAAAGGTCAGGCATAGCCAGGCGCTATCGATTTACTGGCGCAACGAACTGCCCGATTTCGCGCAACTCGAGGAAAGCGCGCTGCCTTTTGCTTATGGGCGCAGCTACGGCGATAGCTGCCTCAACGCCGGGGGAGTAACTCTGGACGTAAGCCATTTACAGCGTTTTATCGCTTTCGATGATGAGACAGGCATATTGCGCTGCGAGGCCGGTGTCTCGCTGGCGGAGATTCTGGAAGTGATGGTGCCGCGCGGCTGGTTTTTGCCTGTCACGCCCGGCACCAAGTTCGTCTCGGTTGGCGGCGCGATTGCCAACGATATACACGGCAAGAACCATCACCGGGGCGGCACTTTTGGCTGTCATGTCACCTGTTTTGAGCTATTGCGCTCAAATGGCGAACGTCTGCTCTGTTCGCCGGAGCAAAATAGCGAACTTTTCCGCGCCACTATTGGCGGGTTGGGCCTCACGGGCCTCATCTTATGGGCGGAGTTTCGTCTGAAACCAATCATCAATCCCTATATCGATATGGATCATATCCGCTTTGCATCGCTGGCCGAGTTTTTTGAGATTTCTGCCGAGTCCGACGCGGATTTCGAGTATACCATGTCCTGGGTGGATATCCTCATCGGCGGGGAAAGCCTGTGCCGGGGCATCTTCATGCGCGGCAATCACAACCAGTCACGAGAACTGGCGGCGAAGCCCATGAAGAAACGGCTGCCCCTGGCCGTACCGTTCGATTTTCCCCGCTTTGTGCTGAACTCACTGACCGTCAAGGCCTTCAATGAACTCTATTATCACGCGCAGGTTCAGAAACGAGTGCATAAGGTTGACTCGTATGACCCTTTCTTCTACCCGCTCGATTCCATTCACAACTGGTATCATATGTATGGCAAACGCGGCTTCTTGCAGTACCAGTTTGTGGTGCCTTTCGAGGATGGGCATTACGCCATGCGCGAAATTCTGGGGCGCA
>DATLSI010000052.1:0-21349 GCA_035534255.1 Ktedonobacteraceae bacterium
AGGAAGCGCAGGGGAGAGAGTAAAAAAGCTGGATGGCTGCTTAAAGCCATCCAGCTTTTTTGTACAGTAGAGTGTACAAAATTTGTCAATCAAATTGAAATCAGAGAGGCAAGCAGCCCACGACATCCACAACCGACCTCACGATGAAATCCGCGCCGCGCCGTTTGTAAAGCTCAACTTCGTGCTCGTAGACCAGCATCGCCATCAACATTTCGGCATCACCCTCCCGTTTGATAGCGCGGTAATTCAGCACGGTATCCAGGTCGTCCCCTGTATCACCTATATAGAGGCCGCCGCCAATGCCGCCGGGGATGGCTTCGATAGCCAGTTGCAACGCGCGTGGGTTGGGCTTGGGTGCCTGGTCAGCCGAGATCACCACGTCCCACCAGCGTTCGCCGGCATGCGCCGCCATCATCTCCAGCGCGATATCCACTTCCGGGCCGACACGCCCGGTGATGATGCCCATGTGACGCACACCAGCTACGCGCAGGCGTTTGAAGAAATCGGGCGGGAAGTACATCTCCTCGTTATGCACGTAGCCGGGGAAGTCGGGCAGGTAGCGCGGTGCGCGCCCCAGGCGTTTCTTCAGTTCAGCGGCGCCCCAGTAAAATTCGTGGTAGATATCGCCGATCATGCCGTAATCAAGCTGCGCGCTGGCAGGCATAACCTCGCGCACCCACTCGACGCCGCCATGACCTTCAAGGTTCGCCTGGCGCGAGAGCACGGCCCACTCTTCGATGCTGCGTGTAGCCAGGGGCGTGCCTTTCCACTCGCGCAGGCGAGCCGTGCAGAGCGTCGCCAGCAAATAGCACATGTCCCAGTCGTTATTGTAGCCGCCCGCCTGTTTGAAGGCGATCACATCGTCATGCGTTAGCAGGTGCTTCCCTGCGCGCCGCCCCCAGTCCAGCCCGTGAATGACCCCTACCACGTATTCCGCCGTCGCGATATCGGTAGCGTGAAACGAGTCAATAGTCTTGATAAGCACACCATCAACGTCGAAGAAGATGGTATCAAAGGGAGTTGGATAGCGTAGGTCCGGTCGTTTCCAGATAACCGGAGTCTCCATAGGAAGGCCCTTTCATGCATAATTGCAATGCTAAAACAATAGACAAACAGGGCGCGGTGTAGTGCGCCCTCATGAGTATAGTACATGCAAATCGCTGAAATGGGAAGAGATTATTTCCCCGCAACTCGTTTCAACACCCCGCGCACCAGCAATATCCCGATCAAATAAGCAAGCGTGGCGGCCAGCGTGGGCAAATCAATGGTGTAGCGCGCAAAGGGCAGGGTGGGCAGGTAGCGAACAAAGGGCGCGACCAGGGGCGAAGTGAGACGCACGATCCAGTAGGAGTACTGGCCGAAAGTGAGATGAGCGCAATCCAGCATGAAACGCGCGAAGAGTAGTAGCAATCCAGGCACCAGGGCAATGGCAAGCAGCGCGTTGATGAACGAGATTATAGCGGTGAAGAATGCAGCGATGCCACTTCTTGGGCGGCGCGCGCGTGTCCCGTGAGGAAGCAAATAGCGTGGAATGGGGGTCGTAATGGTGGGCAGCATAGGTTCGGTCATCTCATTATAGAGCGTATAACGCTTTGCCTTTTGACGCCGACTCATAGTTCTTTGCTCGCTCTCTCACACAATAGACAGATAGCACGCGAAAACTGCAAATACCCCCCTGATATAGATGAACGTATAGAGGGAGGTTTTTATCGCGGAGACGCTCTCCCTGTAAATATCAACCGTCAATCTCGATTTGCGCGTCCATATCCTCTACGCCCAGGACGTGTACCTGCTCCCAACCCTCGGAAGGCGCGTCCTGCAGCGTTCTTTGCAGCAGGCCCATGTGATAGTTGATGACTTGTTCCCCTACCATGCGTGGACGTAATTTGTCGTGTTGCAAGCAAACTTCCAGAGGGATATTGAAAATGAGCAGGCAGCCGTGGTAGCTGGATTGACTGACCTGCGCGAGCAACCTGCGGCGAGCGAAAGGTTGCAGCGCGGTGCTGTCCGCTACTGTAAAGCGTCCCAGTCTCATGCGTTTAGAGATGATGTAATGAAACAGGTCAAAGGTTTCGCGATGAATTTGCTGGTTGGTTTCGTCGTCGCAAATCATGGCGCGACAGTAATCGGAAGAGACGATGCTGGTGGAGATGAAACGCTGCGCGGCAAAGGCGCTTTTGCCCGAGCCTGATGGGCCGCACAGCACAAGCAGCGTTCTGCGGGGAACGGTAATGTTAATCGTCATGATCCCCTATAAAAGTTGATCGGGGTCGATCCCCAGCGAGCGCAATTTTTCGGCTGATACCTGTGCTTGCCGAATGGCAGCATCCGCTCGTTGAGCCTCGGCCTCGGCATGGAAGGACGTTTCCCCCATCAAGTGGAGTTACCAGGGCGACCGCTTATTCGTGTAGGGTAGGGGCGACCCTCGCGGTCGCCCTGGCTCTTCCTGCAAAGAATTCTAATGCAAGTGTACAAGCCTGTGCAGCATATGTCAATCATTAGAATCATTGCGAGACTTCCTCTCCTTTGATATAATGGCCCTGCACAGGTATATCTTCAAGCTTAGAGATAATTATCACCAACTTTGCATTGCATGTAATATACAACGCCCAACATAAAGAGGGAGGCTAATGTGTCCGTAGAGATGAAATTGACCGGTACCGAGATTCGCGAACGCTACCTTGATTTTTTTGCCAGCAAGGGTCATGTAAGGGTGCCCAGTTCATCGCTGGTGCCGCGCAACGATCCCACAGTGCTATTGACGACCGCCGGCATGCAGCAAATGATCCCCTACTTCTTGGGACGCGAGACGCCTCCCGCCATACGCTTGACCTCCGCGCAGAAATGCTTCCGCACGACTGATATCGACAAGGTGGGCAACGAACGTTCTCTTACCTTCTTTGAGATGATGGGCAACTTCTCCGTGGGCGATTACTTCAAGCGCGATGCCATCGCTTTTGCCTGGGAACTGTTGACCGAAGTATTCAAAATACCCGCTAATCGCCTGTATCCCACCGTGCATCCAGAGGATGACGAGGCACCGCGCTGGTGGCACGAGATAGCCGGATTCGCGGACGAGGCGATTGTGCGCCTGGAAGATAACTGGTGGGGACCTCCTGGCGCGTCCGGCCCTTGCGGACCCGACTCCGAAATCTACTATGATCGCGGCATCGAGCATGGTTGCGGTCAGGCCGATTGTAAGCCTGGTCACGAGTGCGAGCGTTTCCTGGAAATCTGGAATCTGGTCTTTATGCAGTTCTACCAGGACCTTGACGGTACCCGAACGCCTCTGCCCAAAAAGAATATAGATACAGGGCTAGGACTTGAGCGTTTGAGCATGGTCTTGCAGGGCAAAGAATCGGTCTTTGATACCGACCTGTTCCGCCCGATTATCGATACATTTGCCTCGCTCGCCAACACCAACTACGGGAAAGACGCCAGAGCGGACGCCTCCCTGCGCGTCATCGCCGATCACGGGCGCGCGCTGGTCTTCCTGGCTGCGGATGGCGTACTGCCCGGCAACGAGGGACGCGGCTACATTTTCCGCCGCATCCTGCGCCGCGCCGTGCGTCATGGCAAATTGCTTGGCCTGGATAAACCCTTCTTGTCCGAGGCGGCGGATACCGTTATCAATCTGATGAAAAGTCATTACGTTGAATTAGGCTTGCAGCGCGACCGCATCGTCGAGATTCTGAGCCTGGAAGAGCGGAAATTCAGCCAGACCCTGAATGCTGGCCTGTACCTGCTCAACAACCTGATCGAGGAGTTGAAGCAGCGCGGCCATACGGCCATTCCTGGCGATGAGGCCTTTAAGCTGTACGACACGCACGGCTTCCCGCTGGAACTGACGCAGGAAGTGGCGGCGGAGCATGGCTTCACAGTGGACGTTTCGGGCTTCGAGCAATCCATGCAGCGGCAGCAGGAGCGCAGCCGTGCCACAGCAACCTTCGCGCAGGAAAAAGACGAGGCCGCGCTGACCGATATACTCAAGCGCGTCGGCCCGACCGAGTTCACAGGCTACCAGGGCATCAGTGGCGCTGGCAAGGTGGTGGGACTTGTTGTGGATGGCGTGGAGGTGGAAGAGATCAGCGCGCCGCAGTCCGCGCTAGTCATCCTGGACTCCACGCCATTCTACGCGGAAAGCGGTGGGCAAATTGGCGATCAGGGCGAAATTACAGGGTCTATGGGCGTCTTCGAGGTGAAGGACACGCGCCGCCCACTCAAGGGGCTAATCGTCCATTATGGCGAGATTCGCGAGGGCTATATGCGTGTGGGCGACAGCGCGCAGGCCAACGTGATCGGGCAGCGCCGCGAGGATACTATGCGCAACCACAGCGCCACGCACCTGCTCCACAAGTCGCTGCGCGACCTGCTCGGCCCGCAGGTGGAGCAGCGCGGCTCGCTCGTCGAGCCAGAACGCTTGCGCTTCGACTTTACCAGCCCACGCGCGCTGACCTCCGCGGACCTGGCGCGGGTGGATGCGCAGATCAATCGCTGGATTCGCGCCAACCTGCCCGTTCATACCAATATCATGCCTTTGCAGGAGGCGTTACAGACGGGCGCGATGGCGCTGTTTGGGGAAAAGTATGACGAGCAGGTGCGCGTTGTCTCGATGGTCAGCAGTACCGAACTTTGTGGCGGCACGCACTGCGCCGCGACGGGGCAGATCGGTATCTATCTCACCGTTCAGGAAGCCAGCGTTGCCGCCGGCATTCGCCGCATCGAGGCCCTGACCGGTCGAGGTGCAGAGGCGTACCTGCGCGGGCGTTCCGCCACGCTAGATGCCATCAGCGCGGCCCTGCAAACCCGGCCGGAGCAGCTTGAGGCGCGCGTGGAGCAACTGGCACAGGAACTGGCCGCCGCGAAGAAGCAGATCGCGCACTTCCAGCGCGAGGCCGCCATCCAGCAAACGGAAACGCTGGCACGCTCGGCGCGAGAGGTGGAGGGAGTGCCAGTGGTGGCCGCGGTTGCCAGCGTACCTGACGACCGCGTGCTGCGCGAGATGGGCGACGTGGTGTTGCACAAGCTGGGCAAGCCGGGAGTAGTTGTGCTGGCAGGCACCTTTGGCGAACGTGTGAGCTTGCAGGTAAGCGTCGCACCCGAACTGACGAAGCGTGGCCTGCACGCGGGCAAGATCGCCGGAGCCATCGGCGACCGCCTGGGCGGCAAAGGTGGCGGCAAGCCCGTTTCAGGGCAGGGCGGCGGCAAGAACAAAGCAGAGTTGGGCGCGGCCCTGGATATGGTGACCAGAATCGTCGGGGAATCGCTTAAACCATAGGAACACGAGGGTATGTTTCATTTTTGCAACGGAAAGACGGAACCAGGGCGACCGCAAGGGTGCGCCCCTACCCTATACGAAGCGAAGCGCCACCCAAACCCGTGCAGGGTAGGGGCGCACCCTTGCGGTCGCCCTGGGAGCTTTGCATGAACATGACTTTTGTGCTATAACGTACTCAACAGGCAAGAAATGATTTGGCGTAACAGACACAGGCCAGGAAATAACGCATGACCAATCCCTTTCAATTTATTCGCGACCTCATTTTCAGACGCTATCAGGACGACCGAAACAACTATGAGCATGATGGAGCGTATGCCCCATTACGGACTGCGGGTGATAACCAGGCTCAGTTGTTCACGGCTCTTGATATTGGGACGGCATACGCCAAGGCGCTGATTATCGAAGTCCAGGATGGCATCGGGATTGTGCGCGGCGTAGGTCGTAACCAGCAGAGCTACACGCACATGTCAGACGGCATGGTGATCGATATCCCAGGGGTGATTCAGAACTGCAACGAGGCGCTAGTCAAGGCGGAGCAATCGGCAGGCGGCATCATTGCTCCGCCAACCGTCATTGGCATCGCGGGCGAACTGGTTAAGGGAAGTTCGATAACCATCACCAGGCAGAGGCAAGACCCGACCAGGGAGATCACACCGGAGGAGCTGGAGAATGCTATCTCAAGCGCCCAGCAAAAGCTGCATAAGGCCGCCAAGGAGCGCATTGCCACGGAAATTGGTTACTCCAACGTCGAAGTGCGCCTGACCAACGCGGCGGTGATCTCCGTGCGCATCGACGGCCAGACAGTGCATAATCCCATCGGATTTCGCGGTCGTCACTTCGAGTTGACCCTTTTCAGTTCATTCGCGCCCCTCATGCAGTTGGGCGCGCTCGAAACAGTCGCGAAAGGGCTTGACCTGACGCTGATCTCGATTGTGGCCGAGCCATACGCACTGGCGCGCTGCTTGAGCGTCGATGCCGGCCCCGACAGCGGAGCCATCTTCATCGACATCGGCGGCGGCACTACCGACATCGCGTTGGTGCGCCAGGGCGGCATCGAAGAGACGCGCATGTTTGCCCTGGGTGGGCGCACATTCACGCGACGCCTGGCTTCGAGCAAAGGCCTGTCCCTCAAAGAGGCCGAGAATCTCAAGTTACGCTACAGTATGGGCAGTCTCAAGGGAGCCGAGCGCGATGAAGTACGCGCCATTTTCGCGCCCGAAGCACAGACATGGATGGATAGCGTCGAACTCTTGATCGACGAGCTTTCCAAGGAAGAGCTCCTGCCGCCAGCAATCTACCTGGTAGGCGGTGGCTCCTCGTTACCCGACCTGCGCGAAAAGCTTGAGAAATTCCCCTGGAAAGCGCGCCTGCCATTTTCGCGAGATCCGCTTATCGAGACCATTCAGCCCGGTATGGTAAGTACCATATCCGATCCCAACCATCTTCTCAAGGATGCCCAGGATATCACACCAATGGCGCTAGCATTCCAGGCCATTGAATTGCAGGACGAGAACAACGTGCTGGAGCGCGCGCTTAACCGGGTTATTCACCGCATGCATATATAAATCACTCGCTAAATCATTTTGTAGGGGGAGAGCAGGGCAATGCCAGAAGAGCAGATCATTTATCTTGACCCAGATGACGAACTGACGAAGGTACGTGAGAAGATCGAGGATATTCCGGCGCGGCATGTCATCCTGGTGGTGCCGCAGCAGACCCAACTGCGCAGCAATGTCGGTTGGCGCCTGTTGCATGCCCGTTCGCGCGAAATGGGGAAGGATGTCCAGGTCATCAGCCCCGATCGACAGGTACGCGCCGTTGCTAAAGCTGCCGGCTTCAGGGTAAGCGGACCACAGGAATTATCTCTTTCCAGCAAAAGCCGACCCTCAACACGCCCCACGCGCGGCGTAAACGAGAGAAAAGCACCGCAGCGCGCGCGCGGCCCTGTTAACCGCAGCCGCGCCGATAGTCGCGATCTGCGCCAGCGCGAACAGCTTCCCCCGCGCCAGCCAGAACCACAGCAGCCTCCGGCTTCGTCCCCGCAGAGTACGTGGTTCCAGCAAGAAAATCGCCCTTCGCGCCCGCAAGAAACTACAAGCGCGCAGGATAAGGAAGCTGCTTACCCCCCGCTTGAAATTATCGAAGATCATGAATATGACCAGCCATTCGAGTTTCGGGTCGATACCTCCCATGCTCCTTCAGCGCGCCCATTGACCCCTCATCAGGATGAAGAAGACGAGCAGGACCCCTATACCGAGGATTATCGTACCTCCCGGCGCATACGCGAGGCCGCGCAGGGTACAGCGAGCGGCGAAAGCAGACCTTCCGTAAGCCCGCGAGAACCCGCCAGCGCCTTTCCCATCCCGCGCTCCAGCACGCCGCTCGAACCAACCCGCAGCTATCCTTTTGAGGACTTCGACGATAGTGAGGAATTTTCGCCTTCGTCCTTGCCCGAACAGCACGGCGCGACTTTTATAGAGGGCGCGGACGAAATTGTGCCAAATGTTGCCGATATCTCGAACAAAGCCCCTGAAATCGAGTTCCTGGGCGAGCGCGATGACTTTATGAATGTGCAGAATATCCCAACCCAGCAGTGGCCCGATGCGATCCTCAATGAACCGGAGGAGGAGCCGCCAGCGCGTGTCTTCGGTTCGCGCACTACTCGTTCAGGAAAACTGCCGCGCAGACCCATGCCGGATTTTGGCGATGCTGATTACCTGCCTCCGGTGGAAGATCGACCAACGATCACGCCTCCCGTCGCGCCCAGGCTATCCGGGGCGTTACGCGCTCCCGCTGCTTCAAACCGCGGAGCGCAACCGCCTGTCCAGCCGCAGTCACCGCAGTCACAGGCACCCACGCGCAACATCAATACCAGGATTGCCCCACCGTCAGCCAGACCTGCTACCAGAGGTGGCAGACCAGCGGTGCCACCACCTGGCCGCCGGGCAGGCTCAAGCAGCTCTTCCGGGCGGCGCGGCAGTAGAGTGACCACCATCGTCCTGGTCTCTCTCCTGCTGCTTGTACTCATTGGTATAGGATTCCTCTACTTTGGCGCTAGCGCCAAAGTCACCATCACGATGCCGTCAAAACCTTTTAACCTGAGTTCAATCAAGCTGGAGGCCACCTCCAACCCGCGAGATAACGCTCACAATACCGTTGCATCTCAGATACTCAGCTATACCGCCAGTGTTTCAGGGCGTGGAACGGCTACAGGAACTACCAATCAGGGCAGCGCCAGCGCATCCGGTATGGTCAATATCACCAATAAAGGATTACAACAGGTAACTATTCCCACGGGTACCGTGCTTACCACTACCGCGGGTACCGGCTCTATATCGTTTGTCACAACAGCCAACGCGGTAATTCCGGCATCTGACACCGCTAATCCGAACCCGTTTGTTCCTGTGCCTGTCACTGCTCAGAGCGCCGGCGCGAGTGGAAACGCCGGTCCCAACACGATCACCGTCATCCCCGCGACGAGTATCAGCTTGATCGCCCAGGCCAGCAACCTCAATTCATCGCAAATCAATTTGACTGTGACCAACCCCGCTGCTCTCAGTGGCGGAGGCGCGACGCAGGTGCCTGCCGCGACCAGTAGCGACCTGCAAGCTCTGGCGATCTCATTGCATCAACAATTGCAGGCCCAGGTCAGAACATGGCTGAAGCAGCAATTGCACAAAAACGATATCCAGGGAACGCCCAACCCGAATGTTCTGGGTAGCGCGAAGCCATTGGTGCAGGAACAACTGACGCAGGTTCCAATCGCCGGGCTGCCCATCACCAATAAATCCTTTACAGGGATGCTCACAGCGCACATCGTGGTACTTGTCGTGCGCGCCGATAGTCTTCTAGCAGCGGCGCAGTCGCAATTGAACGCGGCCGCTCTTGCTTTGCGGCCAGCCTATGTGCTTGCCACGCAACTACCCATCACCCTGGTCAAAGAAACCAGCACCTCCGCGCAAGATGGTTCTTCCATCTCTATCGACCTGTCGGCTACCGGGCAGATCATGCCACAGATAGACGCGCGCGGCGTGAGCGCGTCCATTTCTGGCAAGACGGTAGATCAGGCAAAAAGCGATATCGCCAGTGGAAATGCCGGGCCACTGGGGGTCGAGAGCATCACAATTGATGTATCGCCCTCCTTCCTGAGCATTATGCCTTTCCGCCCGGAACGCATATCCATCATCGAGATGCCGGGTCCCGGCCCGACGAAAAACTCTTCAAAGGGCTAAGTCCATCTGCATAATTCACAGAGATATACGAAACTCAATGTGTGGATTATGTATGATTTTTGGCTAATCGCTAGACAAACAGCCTCTCATTCGTTAGAATGCGATAGGAAAACATCCTATCGCACGGAGAGAGCAACGATGACACGGCTGATGGCACTCGATGTTGGAGATGTCAGAATAGGCGTCGCCTTGAGCGATGCCTCTGGCTTCCTGGCCTCACCCTATACCACTTTGCGCACCTCCCGCGATGAGACACAAACATGGGATGCCATTCAACACATGATTCGCGAGACAGAGGCCGAGGGCCTCATCGTTGGACTCCCTATCAGCCTGGATGGCGAGATCCATGCCCAGGGAGCGCGTGTACAGGCTTTTGCCGAACGGCTGCAACAGCACATCACCATCCCGATCACATACTGGGATGAGCGATTATCAACCGTTGAAGCGCAGCGCCTGCTCGCCGAACGCGAGCAAGAAGCGCAGGGCGAACGAGCACGCACAGGCGGTCGTCACTCAGGCGGGGCAAGGCGGCACAGGCGCAAAAAACAAGAAATAGACGCTCTGGCAGCGGCTGTTATCCTGCAAGAATATCTGGATCAACTGCCAGGCAAATAAGAGGATAGAAATTCATGAAAAGACGAGGATCACGCGCGGCTATCTTATCGGTACTCCTGCTGGGTCTCCTCATTTTTGGTGGCGTCTACTTCGCCTGGACGACGATTACAGACGTATTTCAGCCCGTCAACTCCAACCAATCCAATACCGTGCCTTTTGTGATTCAGAGCGGCGAAAGCGGGACACAGATCGCGGATGCCCTCCAGGCAAAGGGGTTGATCCATAACGCCCTGGCCTTTCGTATCTGGGCCAAGATCAAGGGCCTGGATACCCAGTTGCAGGCAGGCGCGTACAACCTCAGCCCCAACATGACCATCGACCAGGTCATTAGCCTGCTGCTGCATGCCCAACCCGATGCCTCACCCGTGACTATTTTAGAAGGATGGCGTATTCAGCAAATCGCCGATAAGTTCGCGCATAATAACGCTGCCTACCCGCCACTCACAAAGTTCAACGAACAAGACTTCCTGAACTATACGCTGCACCCGCAGCAGTTCCCGGATTACGCCAAATACCCGATTCTGAAATCAATTCCGGCGGGCGACAGCATGGAAGGGTTGCTCTTCCCCGATACCTACCTGATACCCGTCAATGCCACCGCCCGCGATGTTATCAATATTATGCTGACCGAGTTTAACGACAAAGTGCAGCAAAATCACCTGGATACCCTGGCACAGAAAAACAAGCTTTCGGTCTACCAGATGGTCATCCTGGCCTCTATTGTGCAGCGCGAGGCCCTTTTTGACAGCGACCGACCACTGGTGGCCAGTGTCTACTGGAACCGTATCTATAAGCCGAACAACGAAACGGCGATGGAGCTTGATGCGGACCCGACCGTGCAATACGCGCGTGACTCCTTACCAGGCACCAAAACTTACTGGACCCCCTTAAATAATTCAGGACGCCTGATCGAGCCAAACAGCCCCTGGAATACCTACACACACCAGGGCTTTCCGCCCACGCCTATCTGTAGCCCTGGCCTGGCCAGCCTGGCAGCAGCAGCGTCTCCTACGCCAACAGCTTACTACTTTTTCCTGTCGAAACCTGATGGACACAATGTATACGCGAAAACAAACGCGGAATTTCAAGCGGACATACAGAAGTATTTAGGATAATGAGAGTGAGAGAGCAATAAACCCATGATAACCATCTGGCAAACCATTTTCCTGGCCCTGCTGCAGGGTGTCACCGAACTCTTTCCCATCAGCAGCACCGGCCACACGGTCATCATTCCCGGCTTGCTGGGATGGAGTACCCTGCTCAGCAGCGCCACTTTTCTGCCCATCATCGTGGCATTGCACATCGGCACCAGTATCGCCCTGTTAGCCTATTTCTGGCGCGATTGGTTGCAGATTGTCCGCACGCTCATCAAGAATATCAAAGAGGGCGAAGTTCACACCGGAACTGTCGAATGGGAAAGCTGGTTAATCATTATAGGCGTTATCCCCGCCGGTCTGATCGGACTGATTCTGGAGAAGCCGCTCAAAGCAGTATTCTCCATTCCAATCATCGCTGCCGCGTTCCTGGTGGTCAACGGTTCGGTGCTTTTCGCGGGCGAGCGCATGCGGCGGCGCTCGGAAGAGAAGT
The DNA here is from genome assembly GCA_035534255.1 of Ktedonobacteraceae bacterium. Taxonomy (GTDB): domain Bacteria; phylum Chloroflexota; class Ktedonobacteria; order Ktedonobacterales; family Ktedonobacteraceae; genus CF-113. The sequence goes on from DATLSI010000052.1 coordinate 11,713, forward strand.
TGCATTTTGTCAACGCCAAAGAGCGAGAAGCGAGTTTTCGTCCGCTCTCTTCCTTAACCTGGAAAGAGGCTATTATTGTCGGGTTGGCGCAATCGCTGGCGCTCATTCCCGGTTTTTCGCGCTCAGGGGTATCAATGGTAGCAGGACTGGGCGTAAAGCTCAATCACGAAGACGCGGCGCGCTATTCATTCCTGCTGGGTACGCCGCTGATCTTCGCCGCCGGCGCGCTCGAAATTCCACAACTTACAGGCGTGAGTACCCAGACATGGGTATTTGTTGCCGTCGGTATGGTCATTACTGGAGTTGCAGCTTATCTCAGCACCAGGTTTCTCATGAAATACTTCGAGACAGGGCGACTCTATCCCTTCGCCTACTACTGCTGGGCCGTGGGACTGATCGCGATCATCTTGTTCGCAACCGTATTCCAGAGCAGGGCAGCCTGAATCGGATAAATTCTTATCCAAATTGGCTACCTGATAACCACATTTACAGCTTGACAAGGTTCATACGTTTGATACAATAGATGCACGTTCTGGGTGGGCCAGAGCGCAAAATTTGGACGCATGTAGAGAAACGTCCCATTAAGAAGAGGTAGGAATAGTACAATGAAAAACCCGGTCATCTTTTATCTCGTTATCGCAGTTGGAGTAATTGGCCTGGCAGCCGGCGCTTATTACGCAGTTAAGGGTGGTCATCCCCTGCGCGAGTATGTAGGTCTGGGACTCGGAGCAGTCCTGCTCATCGCCGGCATCGCCGGCACATTCATGACTCGCTCTAAGGTAGCCGCCTAGCAGGTCAGGCAGGAGCTAATCAGGGCGACCCTTTACCATCGCCCTGATTTTTGCTTCAACCAACTTTTTCCAGTACCATTTACAAACACTGGCAGAGAATTCTTGTCCTCTTGTCGTGTTTCACGTATTTGTTATAATAAAGACGTCCAATCAAGATGATTGAAACGTCTTCAAAGAAAGGTATTGTAAGTCATTATGAAGAACCCTGTGCTTTTTTTTGGCGCGATTGTCGTCGCTATTATCGCGCTCGCGCTAGGCATTTTTTACCTTGTCCCTGGCATCAACCATCCTCTCACATTTAACGGAGATCCCACAGGCGCACAGCTCAAACATGCTATTGCATTTTTCATCCTGTTCGTGCTGCTGATCATCGTAGCCCTTGTCAATCGTCCCAAATCTGTCGCCAGATAAACCACGGATGCTTCCCACGCCCTGGGAGGGGCGTGGGGCGTCCCTACTGATTACCCAGCATGTCCCCTACGATCTGCGCGTTCCCGCGTAAAAATTCTTCCGCGCTCAAGGCTTTCTTGCCTTCCAGTTGCAGGCGATCAATGACCAGCGCACCGTCGCCTGTCACCACCTGTAACGAAGTCCGACCCGCTTCCTTGCGCAGCATCACAGTACCGGCAGGCATATTTTTCTCCGCTCCCGTCGCCAGCGCGTGGGCTTCAATAATCTTTAGCAGCTTGCCGTGCCATGTTGTATAGGAGCCGGGCCAGGGCGAGTAGGCGCGCGCTTCACGTGCCAGCACAGAAGCCGGTCGATGCCAGTCAATCTCGCCGTCCTCCTTACGTAGCATGCGTGTATGTGATGCCTGTTGCCCATCCTGCGGCTGCGGCTTCAGCTCACCTGCGATCCACAGGGGAAGCGCTTCCAGCAGCGCACTGGCACCGAGCGCCGCCAGTTTCGCGGTCAGGCTGCCTGTCGTATCAACATCCGCGATGGGGATAGAGCGTTTCAAGAGGACGGGGCCGGTATCTACACCCGCGTCGATCAGCATGATGGTCACTCCTGCCTCGCTATCGCCCTGCGCAATGGCCTCGGAAATGGGCGAGACGCCGCGATACCTGGGCAACAGCGAGGCGTGGATGTTGAGCGTGCCATAGCGCGGCAAATCAAGTACGGCCTGCGGCAAAATCTGACCAAACGCGGCCACGATATAGAGATCGGCATGATACTCGGCCAGCGCCTCGATATTCTCCGCGCGTTTCAATGATCCTGGCTGCCAGACAGGGAGAGCGTGCGCCAGCGCCGCCTGTTTGACCGGCGAAAAGACCACCTCTTTCCCGCGCCCCGCCGGTTTGTCCGGGCGCGTGATTACGGTTACGATTTCATACCCTTCGGGCAACAGAACGCCGGGTGCGCGGTTAGCAATTAAGGCTTCGAGGGCAGGCACAGCAAAATAGGGAGTGCCCATATAGATGATTTTTAGCACAGTATAACCCTTTCTATCACACAAGGGATTGCGTCCTTCCGAAGGATTTGTAGGGACGCGATGAATCGCGTCCATTCTGCCGCGCATCCGCCTGGGAACGTGGACGCGATGAATCGCGTCCCTACAAAGATGCGATGTATTTCCCCCGCAAGGATGTAGGGCCTTACACAGTCGAGGGTTGGTTTTGTAGAAAGGCCAGCATGTACTGGTTGACCTTCTCTGGCTGTTCCTGCTGCACCCAGTGGCCGCTATCGGGGATGCGCCGGATCACCAGCGTATCAATCCACTGCTCAAGTCCCATAGTAAGCTCGATGCCAAGCGCGATATCGTGTTCGCCCCAGATCAATAAGGTGGGAACGCTGACGTGGTAGGTGCCACCCGTATAGCTGGTCGGGAGCCTGCGAAATACCTGGCGGTAGTAGTTCAAAGCGGCGGTCATCGAGCCGGGTTTGCTCATGGCCTGCCGGTATTTCGCTGTCACCTCGTCTGGAAAAGCCTCTTTTTGCAGAGCGGCCTCCCGTATCAACCTTCCGATGCCCCCGGCATGCTTGCGCAGCAGGGCGTATTCCGGCAGCCACGGCAGCTGGAAGGCGAAGACATACCAGCTTTTACGTAGTTGCTTGAGGGTGCGAAATGCGCGCATCATGGCTCCCGGATGTGGCGCGTTCATCACAATCAGGCGTTCTGTCAGTTCAGGATAGCGCATGGCGAAGTCCCACGCCAGCACGCCGCCCCAGTCGTGGCCCACTATGATTGCCTTCTCGAATCCCAGCCCCTTTATCAGCCCGACAACATCGCGCAGCAGGGTAGCCACATCATAGCCACTGCGTGGTTTATCGCTATCGTTATAGCCGCGCATGTCTGGCGCGACCACCATATAGCCATGCTCCGCCAGCACCGGAATCTGGTAGCGCCACGAAAACCAGAACTCAGGAAAACCATGCAGCAGCACAACCAGCGGCCCCTCACCCTGTGTCACATAATGCAGGCGTATTCCATTGGCGATGATGTCGCGATGCCGCCACGTCTCAGTTGTTGTCATAAGATGTCCTCTCAGTAGGGACGCCCCTGGTGGGGGGTGTCCGCGTCCCCATGATGCGTTCATGGAGAAGAGAGGCGGACACCCACCAGGGGCGTCCCTACTGCTACGTTACACGGCTATTGTCCCTGAGTATCACCGCCATACACGATGGCGCGTTTCACCTGCTCGATCAGATCGGTTACGGGAATGCCACGCGGACAGGCATCGGCGCAGTTAAAGATGGTGCGACAGCGCCACACACCATTGCGCTGGCCCAGAATGCCCAGGCGTTCCGCGCCGCCCTGATCGCGACTATCGAAGATGAAGCGGTGCGCGTTGACGATGGTGGCTGGCCCGGCCCAGTCGGGGTTGCCCCATACCGACGGGCAAGAGCCTGTACACGCGCCGCACAGAATACACTTGGTTCCCTCGTCGTAACGCTCGCGTTCCTCTGGACTCTGCAAACGCTCAGTGCCTGGCTCCGAATCGGTAGTAATCAGGTAGGGCTTGATGGATTTGTACTTCTCGAAGAACCCATCCATGTCTACGACCAGGTCTCTGATGACGGGATAGCCGAGCATTGGCTCAATCGTCACCTTGCCGCCCACATCGCGCATGAGCACCTTGCAGGCCAGGCGATTGCGCCCGTTGATACGCATGGCATCAGAGCCACACACGCCGTGCGCGCACGAACGACGATAGGTCAGCGTTCCATCCATCGTCCACTTGACGGTATTGAGGGCATCCAGCAAGCGATCGATGGGGTCCATCTCCACGCGAAACTCATCCCAATACGGCTTTTTGTCCTTGTCGGGATCGAAGCGTTTGATGCGTATCAGTACGTTCATCAGATTCTCCTTTTTGATAGGCGCGGGTGTAGGGACGCGATTTATCGCGTCCTTGCCTTACCTCCGAGGTGCCAGGACGCGATAAATCGCGTCCCTACATTAGTACTTCCGCTCTTTGGGCTTGAATATCGGGTCATCGACCATCAGCACGTCCTTGAAGTCCAACCGCACGTCGTGGACTTTGGTACCTTTGTAGGCCAGGGTGTGCTTGAGCCAGTTTGCGTCGTCTCGTTTGGGATAGTCGGTGCGGTAATGGGCGCCCCGGCTCTCCTGCCGCGCCAGCGCACCATGAATGGTGGCCTCGGAACATTCGAGCAGGAAACCTAGCTCGATAGTCTCCACCAGTTCGGTGTTGAATTTCTTGCTCTTGTCCTGCAACTGCACGCGCTTATAGGTATCTTGCAGACCGTCCAGCGTATCAAGCGCCTGTTGCAAGCCTTTTTCATCGCGTTCGACGAAGACTTTTTCGTCCATCTCGTTTTGCAGTGTGGAACGAATACGCGCCGCCGATTCGCCTCCGCTAGAAGCAAACATATTGCTGACCAGTTCGCGCGAATAGGCTTCGGGTTCGCCTGGCAGAGGCGCGTGCGTATTCTCCGCGATGAACTTCGCCATGTGCTTGCCGGCGCGCCTGCCAAATACGATCAGGTCTACCAGCGAGTTGGTTCCCAGGCGGTTCGCGCCATGCACCGAGACGCAGGCCACCTCACCCGCCGCGTAGAAGCCCGGCAGAGGCGTCCACTGTGGATCAATCACCACGCGCGCGTCGATATCGGTGGGGATACCGCCCATGGCGTAATGCGCAGTCGGCTGGATGGGTACTGGCTCGGTGATCGGCTCGACGCCCAGGTAGTTGCGCGCGAAATCGGTGATGTCGGGCAGTTTCTCGTTAATCACCTTTGCCCCCAGGTGCCTCAAATCCAGGTAGACATAGTCTTTACCGTCAATGCCGCGTCCCTCGTGGATTTCTTGCAGAATGCAGCGCGACACGATATCGCGCGGGGCCAGGTCTTTGAGCGTGGGCATGTAGCGTTCCATGAAGTACTCGCCTTCGTTATTGAGCAGCTTGCCGCCTTCGCCGCGCGCCGCCTCGCTCAAGAGCACACCCACCTTGTAGATGCCGGTGGGATGGAACTGGTACATCTCCATGTCTTCCAGGGGGATACCGCGCCGGTAAGCAATCGCCATGCCGTCTCCCATGCAGGCAAAGGCATTGCTGGTGATGTGCCAGGCGCGCCCGTAGCCGCCGGTGGCGAACATCACGGCTTTAGCGTGGAAGGTGTGAATCTCGCCGGTGCGAATCTCCATCGCCACCACGCCGCACGCTTGCCCATCGTTCAGCAGCAGATCGAGTACCAGGTATTCGTTGAAGAAACGTACCTGGTTCTTGATGGAACTCTGGTACATAGTTTGTAGCAGCATGTGCCCAGTGCGGTCGGCGGCGTAGCAGGCGCGGCGGACGGGCGCCTCGCCGAAGTTGCGCGTATGCCCGCCAAAAAGCCGCTGGTCAATGCGCCCATCGGCGGTGCGGTTAAAGGGTAGGCCGCGATGCTCCAGCTCGTAAATGGCATCGATGGCCTCGCGCGTCAGCACCTCAGCCGCAGGTTGATCGACCAGGTAGTCGCCGCCCTTGACGGTATCATACATGTGCCACTTCCAGTGGTCTTCTTCCTGGTTGCCGAGCGCGGCAGCCACGCCACCCTGCGCCGCCCCCGTGTGGGAACGGGTCGGATACACCTTTGTCAGCACGGCCACGCTAGCGCCAGGAAGCTGCATGGCAGCCATCAGGCCCGCGCCGCCCGCGCCGACAATCACCACGTCAAATTTATAATACATCGCGCATCCTCCCTGTGTAGGGACGCGATTTATCGCGTCCATTAACCGCGTCTAATTATCGCGTTTGCTTTGAGACCTTGCTTCTAATGTAGTATGCAATTGGGACCCAAAGCCCCTGCCGCCTGAAACGTGATCAGCGTAATGGTACCCAGCATGAAATATGCCAGCGTTACCAGTCCTGCCGCGGATTGCAGTATCAGCCGCCATTCGCGCGAGCGCACATAATCGTCGATTACCACGCGCAGGCCGTTCATACCGTGCAGCAGCGCCAGTGTCAGCAGCAACCAGTCATAGAGACGCCAGAACGGGTTGGTGTAACGGATGGCAACTAACTGGTAGCTGGTGCAAGACACATCGGTCGCGACATGGTTCAGAAATATGTGAATAAGGGCCAGAAAGATCAGCGCCACACCTGAGATACGGAAAAAATACCAGGAAAATGTTTCAAAGCCGCCAGCGCCGGACGGGCGTTGGCCATATCCACTCGGAATACGCATACAATTAACTCCTTACGGGAAGCGGGCGACCTCAAGGGCGACCCCTACATACCGGCGGGCATATTGCCGGTTGGCCAACCAAAGACTGGCCCCATTACAAAATAGGCCATCGGCAGGAAGCATACGATGGTCAGCACCATCACAATGGCGAACATCGCTCCCTGGTAACGCGCGCCTTTCGGCCAGAAGTCAATCAGGATGATGCGCACACCATTGAACGAGTGGTAAAGCAGAGCGCCGATCAGCGCCATGGAGAGCACACGCACGATGCCGGTGCCGAAGAGTGCAATGCCCTCGTTATACACTTTGGAGCCGAAATTTAGCAGCCCAATATCCACAACATGGATCAAGAGAAATAAGAGTACACCCAGTCCTGTGATGCGATGGAGCAGCCAGGACCACATACCTGATTGTCCTTTGTACATAACGCCCTCAATTCTTCCAAAAATACAATGTAGGGACGCGGTAAATTGCGTCCATAAGGGGGTATCATATGTGGGTACCCTGAGCAAGCGGAGAGTGTGAACGCTTCCGCGTAGGGGCGCGCAATGGCGCGTCCACCAACAACAGGCAGCATAACAATACTCACTACTTCTAGTTTCAACTTAACGGCCAGTGGGTGTCCGCGTCTCCTTTGATGCACCGTGTAGATGCACTTCTGCGGATCGTCAATTACTGGTTCGTCAGGCGTTGTATGCTAATTATACTCCAAGGTAGAGTCATGCGCAAACTGCTCTGATTCCTCAGGCGACGAAACTTTCTCATCATTATTTTCTGCTGCCTCTTCCGCTTCATCAAGAGGTGCGCTCCCCAGGATGCGCTGTCGATCTGCCAGATTGGTGATACCATAAAGATCAAGCACTCGTTCATCAATTTGCGCGTCGATACGCATTACCTCATCCAGCAGAGTCGTGATATGTTGTTTCCTCTGAGCTTCGACAGCGAACAGCGTTTGAAGAGCGCGGACATTTTCTGGAATGAGCGCGCTGTTTTTTATCTCGTCCCAGGTTTTGCCTTGCCAATATGGACTAATCTGAAGCTCTTGCAACAAAATATCTTATGGCACCTTGATAAGGACATTTCCATCGCGCTGTTGCTTTATGTTGTAGCCCTGCTCTCTGAATTTATTGAGTTCAGCATGCCGGGACAGGATATCGTTTACCAATCTGACAAAATTTGCCTGTGTCCGCATATCAGCAGGATAGATGGGCAATTGCCTGAAGTAGGAGGGATTGATATGCACATTATCGAATTGCCGCGCAAACCAGTAATTCAGTAATGACGAATTGAAAAGGGCAAGAACGTACTTGAGGTCATAATTTGCATCTTTTGCAATGATGTTACTGAAATTATGGCGATTATAAAATTTCTGGTCGTCGAAAGTTGCTACCAAGCGTCGCTTTAACGCCCGATTGCGCATGTATTGTATGAGAAGTTTCGATGACTCAAAAATTTTGCCTCTCGTGGACGACAGAGCCAATCGCCATACTTTACACATGGTTGTGAGCTACCCCAGCGAAGTTCATAACGACCAACATACGCGCTGCTATCGAGCAAAGGTTTCCAATCATTTTCATTAGGCGGCACATTACGTCGAAACGTAACTGTTCAGAGTTGGGGTAAAGGACTTGATTGAGTGAGACCGCGGCTCGGTAGAGTGCAAGGATGGCTTGACTCTAGTATATCTCGCTGCAAATGCACCCGAGCCTCGTTGATGCGGACGGGCCAGATCATTGTAGCCGCTGTAGAAGTCGGTGACCAGCACGCCTTTGAAGTCTTCTCCCGGCATCGTTTGGATCACCTACTTTTTGAGCGTCTGGGTCTCTCTTGGTGTGTGCTCTTCTAGTCGATGGAGCAGTTCGACGATCTCGTCTGTACTGATAAGCAGGCTATGCAAGCCAGCCGTATAGGCAATCAGGCTGCTAACACCCACTCTCATCCGCCCTTGTCCAACCATTGAATGTATTGACCTCTCAATGAACCAAAGGACCTTTTACCATTTGTCCTATAGTTGTGTTTTTTTCTTGTTCTAAACTGTCAGGCCTGTTATATTTTACCTAGAGATATGCTGCGTGCAACACCTCGTTTTCAGCATGATCCCTTTTCTCATTAAATAAGAAGGATAGGCCCTTTCGTTGCTTCTATGTCGGGTTGCCTCCAGGCAGCATCAAGACAGGCAATGAGCTGCTTGCAAAGCTATGAAGAATATCAGAATGCTAGTGGCCCTCGCATCGCTTGGACTCTTCGTTGCGTTTCCGCTACTTTTTCCCAATCCAGCAATCACCGCCATTGCTGTCTTTGTCCTCATTTTTGCAGGAGCGGCACTGGGATGGAATATCTTTTCCGGCTACACAGGCTATATTTCCCTGGGGCACGCTGCATTTTATGGCGTCGGTGCTTACATACTGGCGCTTATGTGCCAGGTATGGAATATCCCAGGCGGAATTATCCCTTTCCTTCTACTGCCAGTTGTTGGTTTACTCACAGGAGTATGCTCTTTGCCTCTTGGATGGATTGCTCTGAAAACCAAACGCTATACCTTTCTAGTAATTACTCTTGCTATCTTTAGCATAACTTCGCAACTGCCCAACTTTTTGAGTAGGATTATTTCAAGCATGAGCGAAATAAACCTACCTATACCCTTATGGAACGGGTATATATACAATCTCCCTTTCTACTACGTGGCCCTCATCCTGCTTCTGCTTGCCCTCAGCATTTCCTGGTGGATACGTCATACAAGGTATGGGCTAAATCTCCTCGCCATTCGCGATGACGAGGCCCGCGCTGAAGGTCTGGGCTTAAAAGTCGGTCCCCTTAAACTCACCGCCTTTATGATCTCTGCCGGTTTCGTTGGTATGGCGGGAGCCTTGACTGTCTACTTTATTGGCTTCATCGCGCCCACCTCAGCCTTCGACCGCTCGCTCAATATTGCTATCCCTCTGATGGCATTTGTAGGTGGGGTTGGCACAGTGTGGGGACCAATCATCGGGGCCATCATTGTAGTAGCGCTTCAGCAATACTTGACCTTGCAATTTGGTACCCAGGATTGGGACCTCGTCCTCTACGGCGCCCACGTGATGCGCAACGAGTTGTCATACCCGAACAATAAGGGAGGGAAACTGGCGAAAGACCGAAGAAAAGTGTCTCCTTGTAAGGAAAGAGGTTCATGTATCTATTTCCAGACAAGGAGGAGACACAACCAGTATGAC
>DATLSI010000053.1:0-7383 GCA_035534255.1 Ktedonobacteraceae bacterium
CATCCAGTTCACCGTCTACAACGACGCCAACCACACCAGTTTCAGCAGCGTCCCCTTCCAGGTCACGGCAGGCAGCGGCTGGATCGATCCGAACAACGAATCCAGCGAGAGCGGCACGATTACCTACTATGACGCGCTGAACCGCGTCATCGCCGTCGATGATCCCATCTTCAACGCGCACGGCAACTCCGGCATTGCTTGTCCTGCCATCAACGCCAACGCCACCTCCTGCACCGTTTACGAACTGGACAGCCCGCAGGGCAGCAGCACGCTCTACGACACCGCCAAAGCCATCGACCCCAACAACCACGTCGCCGAAACCTTCGTCGATGCCCTGGGGCGCACCGCCTTCGCGCAAACGGATAGCGGCGTGAATGGCGGCACGCTCACGCCCAATAAACAACTCAGCTACCAGTATGACGCGCTGGGCGACACCACACACGTCACGACCAGCGACGAGCAGCCGCAGAGCGGCGAGACCACCACCGGCGTCACCGTCACCATGCAATATGACGACCTGGGCCGCCTCACGCAAGTGGTCGATCCCGACCGCGGCACGCACAATTACACGTATGACGCTGACGGCCACCTCACCGAAGACAGTTCGGGCAGTCGCACGCTGGGCTACACCTATGATCTGCTGGGCCGCCTGGGCTGCGAACAGACCGCCGCGGCGACCGCCAACGCCACGGGAGCCTGTTCAGCAGGCACGGCGCTCGTGCAGAACACCTACGACATCTCCGCGCCCGGTGTCATCTGGACGGGGTCCGATTATCCCGTGGGACGGCTCACGCAGAGCGTCAGTACCACCGTCTATCCCGACAGCACGCAGACCAGCAGCACCGAGAGCGTGCAATACGACCAGCGCGGGCGCGTGCAGACGCAGCAACTGGCGCTCTCGCTGCCCAGTGGCTGGAGCGTGACCACGGCGCTGCCGGTCTATCAACTGAGCCAGAGCTACAACGACGCTAACCAGCCCACCAGTACCCAGACCAGCACGATTGCCAATGGGCAAAGCACGCCCGGTTACACCTTTACGCAAGATTACGACAGCGCCACCGGCACGCTGGTCGGCCTCTCCGGCGACCTGGGGACGACGCCGGACGTGGCCGCGCTCGCGTACAACGCCAACGCCCTCGTCTCGAATCTGACGTATTACGCCAGCGATGGCAGCAGCACGGTCGCGAGCGCGCAGTTTGCCTATGACGGCGACCTGCGCCCGCAGACGGACACGGCCAGTTGGGGCAGCGGCAGTGGGCAGAGCGGCGCCATCTTCAGTGAAGGGCGCTGGTACGACAGCGCGGGCAACGTGGTGAGTCTCGCCACCACGCAGGCCGCCGTGCCGGGGAAGACGGGTTCCGGCGGCAGCGAAACGGAAAATTTCTGCTACAACGAACAAAACAACCTGGTGTGGGCCAGCAACACGAGCGCGCCCTCGCCGACCAGCGCCCAGACCTGCGGCAGCCAGACGCCGGGCAACAATCTCAACGGTGGCAGCTACACGACCAGCTACGTCTACACCAACCTGGGCCAGTTGTGGCAGGGGCCGGTGGCAGGCGGCGCCACCACCTATCAGTACCTGTACTGCAACACGGCTCCCCATCAACTGAGCGGCCTCTACGCGGCAGGCAGTACCTGCGCGAGCAAGAGCGGAGCCGTGTACAAGGACAGCAGCTATGACGCCTGGGGCAATGTTACCGGGCGCACCTACAACGGCACGACGGAGACCCTGGCCTATGACGAACTGGACCGCCTGGTCAAAGCCAGCCTGGGCGGCGGCAACAACGACTATTTCGCCTATGACGCAAGCGGCAACCGTACCGTGCAGCGCGCCACCTCTGGCAGTACCACCACGCTGACGGTGTATGCCTTCGGTCTGGAAGAATACCAGTACAGCGGCACGGGAACATTGCAAAACGCCACCCACTACTACAGCCTGGGCGGGCGACTCGTCGGCGAACTAACGGGTCTGACGACGCTGACGACGAATATCATCCTGACCGATGCCTTAGGCAGCGTGATGGCCGCCTTCAGCAACGCCATTGGTGCGGCGACGCTCGCGGACAACCAGGTCTACGGTCCCTACGGCAACCTGCTGTACAGCGCCAACGGCACGATGGGAACGGCCAAAGGCTACACCGGCCAATACAGCGACCCGCTCACCGGGCTTGACTATTATGTGTCACGGTACTATGATCCGGTAGCTGGCGTCTTTCTGTCGGCGGACACGAAAGAAGGCAACGCGGCAGGCATGAATCCCTATGCCTATGTCGCACAGAACCCGGAGACGCTGACGGACCCGTCAGGGCAGATGTATGGCTGTCCTGGGTGTGGAAACAGTGGCGGCGGTGGAGACCCGACACCGCCGCCACAACCGCAACCACAACCCCCCAGCGCGCCGGGACATGGCGCTTGCTATGGCAGTCCCTCACAATGCAAGAGCAATCCACCGCCTACGAAGCCAACGGCGAAGAAGTCAACTGGCGGCATTTGTGAAGGTTTGGATGTTGAGGAGTGTACCAGAGGAACGCAAGCACAGCAAAATGCTGAGAATCATGATCTGTTCATGACGAGACTGCTTGAGCTATTAGTTGGTCTTGCCAACGTGGGATTGGATTTATACAATCTCTTCAAGGATTTTTCCGGCTGGAGTATTGATAGTGCATTGAAGTGGATTGGAGACGTTATCAGTGTTATCGGTGATGCTGCCTATTTCGCTGGGCTAGCTGGTTCCATATTCCATGTGAGTTGGCTGGAGAGCATTGCCAATGGAATATCTGTATTTGTTAATCTAGCTAGCGGCGTTTATAAAGCAGTAAAAGCTGCTGCTAGTAGCTTATGGGTAATGGGCATAATCATCGCTGGCTACTACACTATCAAAGCTGCTTTCTCAGAAGGTGATATTGGCTTAGAAGCTGAACAAGTGCTGGCCTTTGTTGCGGAGAAGGTGGTTGGCGACGATATAGTAGCAAATGGCGTATCCGCCATACTCAACTTTGCCGAAGCAGGTGTGAGTTATTGGCAGAACCAGTACGATACGACAAACAATGAATCTCCTTCGCAATTTTGTCGTATGAACCCAACGCAGTGTCAGTAACACACCTATCCTGGACAGAGGCAAATGCATGAGAAGGAAATATTATCTCTCACCATACCAGCAGAGGATAATCGAGCTAGATGTCTTACAAACCAGGAAACATCTTTTAGGGAAAAGGGTGTTGCTCATTCTCTTGAGTTTGTCCATAGTTGCTCTTCTAGGCATGGGAATAGTAGGAATTGTACAAGGACTGCCCTGGTGGCTTATTTGCCTCTGTATTGTTGGAGGAGTAGCAACAGCATGGGGGGAGGTCGTGGAAGTAAAGCGATTTGTGGCTTTAAGCTCGCACTTGCACGAACTCAATCAGAGGGATTCTTTTGTAAACCCCGAAGAGATGTATCCTCCTGTTCAGGAAAACCAGCATGAGCAATGAGTGATCTTCTGACCGATGCCTCAGGCAGCGTGATGGCGGCCTTCAGCAACGCCGTTGGTGCGGCGACGCTCTCGGACAACCAGGTCTACGGCCCCTACGGCAACCTGCTCTATAGCGCCAACGGCACGATGGGAACGACAAAAGGCTACACCGGCCAATACAGCGACCCGCTCACGGGGCTTGACTATTACGTCTCGCGGTACTATGATCCGGTGGCTGGCATTTTCCTCTCGGCAGATGTGAAGGAAGGCAACGCGCAGGGGATGAACCCCTATGCCTACGTGGTCCAGAACCCGGAGACGCTGACCGACCCGTCGGGGCAGATGTATGGCTGTCCTGGATGCGGGAACAGTGGCGGCGGCGGTGGAGACCCGACACCGCCGCCGCCACCTCCGAACCATGGGCCAACGTGCGGCCCGGACCCGTCCAGTTGTGAGGGAGGGGGCGAAAGCCACCAGCCGGCGGCGTCGGCACGTAAAAAGCCAGCAGGAGCCTGTGGTGATCTTACGGTTCAGGAATGTTCCACAGCTCAGTCCGAACAACAGAACTCGCTTCATCATCTTCATACTGAATATACATGGCTGCAATTGCTAGCTCTTGCAATAACTGCGGGGGCGGATCTCGCTCAATTTGTTGAGGATCTAGCAGGAGGGTTAAAGAATATTCTCAACATCATTGGGGATGTCGTTAGTATGATCGGCGACCTTGCCACGTTGTTTAGCACGGCAGCGGCAGATTTCGGATCAACTTCTTTGCAAAAGGCAGCGGACACTGCTGCGTTCATCTCTAACGGTATATCCTCCGTTTGGAAAGGTGTTAGAATCTTTCTTGACAGTGGGTGGGGAGGGTTTATTTCGACAGCCGCTGGGTTTCTCGCGGAAGGGATTCAGGCCCTTTTTACAGGTGGAGCATCCGAAATATTAAGTGTAGCGGTGAACACAGTAATTGAAACGGCGCAGTGGCAGCTAGAGAAGACGTTTCGCATCAGTACTTTTCTGGGTCTGGTTGGTAGTGTTGGTCAAACACTTGTGGCAGGTGTCCAGCTACAAATTGATCAGTGCAGCGATATGCCGCTTGAACAAATCTACCAAAAAGGAGGATGCTAGCGTTAGGGTTGAAGGGGTATGGCACTATCTGTCAATGGCGAAATCATGATGGACTGCGTGTGCAATTTTTGGAGACGGGGATCTTCGGCTCGTGAATAAGGCAAGTCTCGCTATGAGCAACCACTTACCGCTATGTAGAGCCAGAAGTGCAAGTTTTCGCATAATCTCAAATAGTTGAGAAGAGAAAAGGGGGATACAGCTATCATAGATAAGATTGAGCAAAAAAGAGAGAAGAATCGTAAGATGCAAGAAAATCAAGAAAGAAACGAAACATCTACAGATGCGCCAAAGAAACGGAGCTTCATAAAATTCTTGAGAACTATTTACAGCAGTCCTTTTTATGCTCTTTTCGGGTCTGTTGTCCTTTTCTTAGAGTGCCTTACGATGATAGCAATAGCTTTGTCCTTCATACAATTGGTGGGAAACTATGGCTGGACTAATATTGCTCTGCTTCTTGGTCTCATTTTACTGGCCTTACTTTGTCTCGTGGGCATAGTTATAGCAACGAAAATGGCTGTCCGTAGGATCCGACGACGCGACATTGCGCGCACCGAAGATTCAAATGGATCGGAAGAGCCTCATATCATCAGGCGTTTGATCTATTATGCTTCTGAAAATGCAGTTTTCGCTGAATGGGTGTCTGCTGATCTCCAGAGTAGAGGTATCTCTTGCACGCTAATCCAAATTGGGTCATTGGGAGAGGAGGAAAAGCACCCGCTCATCTTTCTGCGCGGTTACGATCAACTGCTGCTCGTGTTTTCGCAACAAGCGCGATCGAATGCCTGGATCGAACGATTAGTGGATACTGCGTTGAGACTGGAAATATTGCGAGGACGTGCCACGTTGTTTCTGCTCGACATGGAGGAATCCGCTGGAATAGATACTGGAGTATGGTCTACTACTCGATTTCGATCCCACAAACGGGAAGATTTCATTGGCTGGAAAGATCCATCGCTGTACAGGCAATCATTGGATCGCCTGATCGCTGATCTAAGGGGGACAACGTCTATACGTTGAGTAGCTGATTTGACACAGGAATTTCTCTGAGCGCTGGGCAGCGTGGTGGCCGCCTTTAGCAACGCCGTTGGTGCGGCGACGCTCGCGGACAACCAGGTGTACGGCCCCTACGGCAATCTCCTGTACAGCGCCAACGGCAGCATGGGAACGGCGAAAGGCTACACCGGCCAGTACAGCGACCCGCTCACCGGGCTTGACTATTACGTGTCGCGCTATTATGATCCGGTGGCTGGCATCTTCCTGTCGGCGGATACGAAGGAAGGCAACGCGCAGGGGATGAATCCCTATGCCTATGTCGCACAGAACCCGGAGACGCTGACGGACCCGTCGGGACAGATGGTGGGATGTCCTGGGTGTGGAGACAATGGTGATGGCGGCAGTGGCAGCGGTGGTAGTAGCGGTGGTGGGAATAGCTGCGGTGACAATGGATGCAACCCCACGCCACCGCCGCCGACACCCCAGCCGCACGCGCCAGGACATGGATATACACCGCCAGGGCAATGTTCCGAAGGCTCAGGAATGTGTAACGGGAACAATACTGGTTGTAATGCCAGCCATATTGGAGCCATGGTCTGTGGATCGCCATCATCTGGGAACCAACCTGGAGGCGGCTGTGATCAGACCTGTGCAGCGCATGATAAGCAGCTTATCCAGCAGCATGAGGATCTTGTTATTGCCCTGACGAGTGATTTATATACTTTAGGTATGTATGTTATCTCCGCTCTGGCTGATTGGGGACTCGATCAATTTGACGCATTACCATTTGATCTTGCAAATATCGTTGCACAGGGATTGCTTGTGATAAGGGATATTGCCGCACTTAACGGCGGTATACCTGCCTGGTTATCAACAGTAACGCATTTTGCTCAGATGATATTAGGCACTGTGGATATGGTAAGAGGCGCCCTGGTCTTTATCGGAGGCATTGGTGGCCTTTTGGACTCGTTCTCATTTGTCAAAGGTGCGTTCACGATGGTGAAACAAGATATAGCAGGTTTCATGAATATAGCGTTAACGAACTTTCTGGGAGGAGCTTCAAATTACACTATAGGGGCGATGGGCCTTCAAGAAGATAATTTAAGCTCTCTTTCCCCCCAGGATCTTCATGATCAATGCCTTGCAGAACATCTGGCTGGTTGTATGTGAAGGATGAGAAGAGCTATGAGGAAGAAAAAAAAGACGGGAACGATAGAAGAATCTATAAAAGTGGCAGGAGTGTGCCTCCCTCGGAAAGTCTATCCACTTCGCGCATATAAGAAAAGTCTTTTCTTATTTCCCATGCTTCTGGTTCTTCCGTTCCTTGCTGTTTTCGTTGTAGCGAGTTTGATTCCGGACGAATTAGAATTATGGGCAAGAGTACTGTTTGTGGCATGGGTAGCGTTGTCAATGGTCGCCCTTGGATGGGTGTTCTTCCGTGGCTGGACCCAACGATTAGAGTTTTCCGATGATGGGGTGACTCTCTATTATGGTTTCTACCGTATCTATACTCCCTGGACAAATATTGCGGGGTACGATCAAAATGCCCTCTATCCGTATGGTCGTCGCTCTTATGGGAGCTTTGTTTACAAAGAGCCAGCCTCACTCTATATTCCGTTGAAAAAAGGGAAAAAAGAGCATTGCACCGTTGTGCAGATTCCTCGGCTGAGAGCGCGAACCAATCCGGAACTGGTGGCGTATCTGTCGCATTATCTCCCTCTATTTCGAGAGATGTTCCCTGAGAAAGAGCTTCCTTTGCTCACATTATTAGAAATAACAGACAAATAATAAGTGATCGGAATGAATACGCTGAC
>DATLSI010000054.1:0-36582 GCA_035534255.1 Ktedonobacteraceae bacterium
GACTGGACTTGATGCTCCAACTGGCGCCATTCCAGTGTTCAAACAGCAATTGATAGCCGATGTTCCCTGAAACGTTGCCGACGGCCCAGATGTCAGTTGCTGAGGCGGCGGAGATAGCTGCGAGACCATCAGCGAATGTGGCGACATTGGGGCTGGTGACGATACTCCAACTGGCGCCATTCCAGTGTTCGATGAGGGTCTGCCCGTTATTCGAGGAATTGATGTAGCTTCCGACTGCCCAGATGTTGTTTGCGGAGAGAGCCGCTATACCTGATAAGCTGCCGCTAATAATTGGGCTGGCAACCACTTTCCACATTTTGCCATTCCAATGCTCTACAAGTGGTAAGCTGCCGTTGCTGTTGCTGTTGCCGTATGCTCCCACCGTCCAGACATTATAAGCAGAGATGGCGGCAACTCCACTGAGGGTGTTGTAATTTGTGCTAACGTTCGGGCTGGCGACTGTTCTCCATACGCCACAGGCACCGGCATTGCGCATACGCTGTGGCAACATTGCGGATGCTCCTGCCCACCTCGTCAGGAACAGGGCTGCAAGTGTTAAGAAGATGGCGCAAGGAAATACGATGATACTGAGACGTTTCATGTAAACTCCCCTTTGAGTTCTTAGTCCATTTAATAGTAGTATACTCTATTGGGGAAAGAACATAAGAGCTTTATACTTTATCACTGTACATTGCAAAGTAACCCCGCAGTGAGTGAGGTATGCGTCCTACCAGCAGCGTGCCTTCAGGCTTGTGTTCTTCTTGCTCGACGTGGCCGCGGCGGTGGAAGAGTTCAACTAGCTCGCTTTTGTCAAAGGGGATCAGAACGCGCGCAAATTCCATGCTGGAGGCTAGCACTTCGGCGATTTTCTCGCGCAAGGCGTCGAGTCCTAGCTGTTGCAACGCGGAGACCGGGACTGCGTTGGGATAGAGCGTGGTGTCAAGCCCGGATGGGTCGTCGAGCAGGTCTATTTTGTTGAGGGCGGTCACGCGTGGTTTGTCGCGCGCGTCGAGTTCGCGCAGCACATCGCTGACTGTTTCGCTCTGCTCGATGGCGTTTTCATGGCTCACATCGACCACTTCGAGCAGGATATCGGCATCGATGACTTCTTCGAGCGTGGCGCGGAAAGATGCGATCAGCTTTGTGGGTAGTTTTTGGATGAAGCCGACGGTATCGGTGAGCAAAGCTTCCTGGTTATTCGGCAAAAGCACGTGGCGCGTGGTCGGGTCGAGAGTGGCGAACAATTTATTTTCGGCGATCACCTCGGCCTCGGTCAGCGCGTTGAAAAGGGTTGATTTGCCCGCGTTGGTGTAGCCTACAACCGCTACGACCGGCATGGACTGCGCGGTGCGCTGCTGGCGATGGATTTTGCGCTGCTCGCGTACTGCTTCGATCTCCTCGCGCAGTTCCGCGATGCGGCCCCGCACGCGGCGGCGATCGATTTCGAGTTTAGTTTCACCGGGGCCGCGCACGCCAATCGCGCCGCCTGTGCCTCCGGCTCCCGCGCTGCGCGACCCACCGGCCTGGCGCGAAAATTCTACGCCCTGACCAGCCAGGCGAGGCAGGCGATATTCAAGTTGCGCCAATTCAACCTGTAAACGGCCTTCGCGGGTGCGGGCATGCTGCGCGAAGATGTCGAGTATGAGCGCCGTGCGGTCCAGTACACGGGCATTGAGCAACTTCTCAAGGTTGCGCTGCTGTGAAGGAGAAAGTTCATCATCAAAGATGATAAGGTCAACATGCAATTGCTTTTCGGTATCGCTTAGTTCCTGGGCGCGGCCCTTGCCGATGTACGTGGCTACATCGGGGTGGCGCATACGTTGTATCATGCTGCCTACTACGTCCGCCCCGGCGGTACGTGCCAGCGTTCCCAGTTCGCTTAGTGAATCTTCGACACTCCACAAACTCTCGCTTCCGTCATGATCTACCGCAACCAGGAATGCCAGTTCGTGCTTTCCACGCGAGCCGTTTTCAAAAAGATGTTGTTTTGGCGTAGTGTTCCTCCGCTAGGTCCGAGTTGGGCGCGCTAAATCATGCCTCTACGTATTGTACCATCTATTTGTACCACCTATAATCCGCCGATTTTTGGCAAGGCAGGCAATTTGGCGATAATAAAGCTGTTAACCCTGGCGAACAGGCTGTTATTCAATGCCTGGTTATAGGTGTCATGCCAGTTCTGGTATGTCTGTGGGGTGATCGTAAAGCCTGAAATGGTGTGCCCGGCCAGGATCGAGCCTTGCACATTTTGCAGGAAGCTTCCAATGAGCAGCAAGACAATGACCCAGAGCAGCCAGGCCTCGATAAATCCGACCACGCCGCCGATGAGGACATCACCCAGGCCAACCAGTGGGATAGCGCGTATGATGCCGCGCAGCAGGGTGCCGAGGATGTGTATGATGAGCACCGCGCCGAAAAACAGGATAATATAAGCGATAAGCGGTGAAATACTGAGGCCATTCGAGGCCAGGAAGAGCGTAAAGGGTTTGCCGAAGTAGATGGCGACTACCAGCGCGATGGGGATACTAAGCAGGTTCACGATACTGAAGATCGCGCCATTGCGAATGCCATTGAAGACAAGCAGCACGATAGTGATAAGAAAAAGCAGGTCTATCCAGTTGAACGGGCCGATCATATGTTTCCTCCAGACAACCAGTATTTTTATAGAGATTTAACAGATGTGCATTATACTCTAGAGTATCTCATATGCATAGACGTTATAGTGAGGCATGTTGTAACGCAGTCATAGCCACTCCTTTTTGTCTGCCTTTGGCATGGCGCTTTTGGCGATGGCTTCCGCGAACGACTGTTTCTGCGGGGTCTGCTGGCTGGCGTGAGCGGCCTGGGCCGTCTGGCGGCGATTGATGGTGGCGACGGGCTGGCTATTGAGCAGCATAGCGCTAAATTGTTCCGCGCTGACATGGAAGAATTGTGCCAGGCGACCGAGCTGGCGTTCGCTCAGGCTGACGAGATCGATCACACCGTCCTCGAACTTTTTCCAGACATCCGCGCCCAGGTGCAACTTGCGCGCCGCCTCTACTAATGTCATGCCCTGGCGCGCGCGCAATGAGCGCAGGTCGGGGGCGACAACGGAACCGTTGAAAACGCGCTCCAGCGCGGTCTGCATTGCACGTTCAGTCAGGGGCAACAGCGCGTCGCTCTCAGGCTCTGCCAGTTCAGTGATGTGGTAGGCTGTTATGAAGTCGATCAGTTCATCCTGCGCGTCGGGATGGTCGCGCAGCAACGCGATCTGAGTTGTTCTATCTCCCGTTTCCTCGGCTGCTAACCAGGCCATTTTAAGCTGTTGCACATCGTTAGTATTCATATTCATGCTACTTATCCTCCTGCCGACTGCGTTGTGGCGCTGTGCGAGTAGTGGTTTGCTCTTCATTGACGAGCCGTATTTTTAACAGGCTGCACGCTTTCTCGTAGCGCAGGCGGATGGTGCGTTCGTTGCGCTTGCATGCCCGCGCGATCTCATCCCATTTCCATCCTCTGAGTACGCGCAGCGCCATAATCATACGATCTAGCGAGTCATCGAGCATGTTCAGGATGCGCAGACTTTCCTCTTGCGCGTGTAGTTGATCGTACTGGTCCAGCGGGTCGGCTACATCGGCGGAGAGCGGCGTATCACTATCCACAGGGGTTGGCTGCAATGGCTCTATGTAAGCGCGTGGCACATGCTGCGGTCGCCCGACTGGTCGCCCATGCTCATCGTGCTTGTAAAGCATCCCTTCCTGGCGCAAGATGCGCTTGAACTCGTCAATACACAACATGCGCAGGGCGTGAATAAAGTTTTGCGCGATGAATGTTTCTTTCGGGTCTTTTGCCTCGCGCAGCAGGCGCTCGAACATGTTGGCTTCGGCCTCTTCGCGCAGGTCTGGCCGGTGATTCAGCCCGCGCGCGTAATGCTGGATAGTTGCCTTGCCGCGATCCAGCAGCACTTCGCTGAGCATGCGCGAGCCGTCACTATTCTTCCTGGCATCATACTCGCGAATAGCCTGCACCAGTTCGATTTCGCTTATCTCAAAGCGGCCCTCTGGTGTGCGCCTGCGCAGCCGCTCCGATAGAGTGGGGTCATGCAAATCGATCATACATTCACACTCCCAGTCGAAATAGAGCAAGCATTGCAAATTGTTCATTGGTCATCGGCAAAATCTTATTATTCCAATGCGGGTAAATTTCGGCTGCGTTCCAATATTCCTTACGTATGCCACTAGCAATACCAATCTTACCTCCGTTTTGCCTTAGTGTTTCGATAATTTTTGGACCATCAAACAGAAAAACTGATTCAATTGCTAATGGCCGAACTCCATCGCGTGAGGAATTGTTTGTGCCTTTAGGACCAGTTATTACAAGATAGTAATCGGGTGGCTTATCAGGATTTAGGTCCAGTATGCTTTCGTGCTTGAGATAAAATTTGACATCAACATTGTATCCGGCAAGTGGACCGCTTGTAAATTCACCGTCACTGCTCCCATGTGAAGCAGATTGGTGAAGCCTGATTCCAAAAATAGCAGAGGCGATATACTCACCAATATGTCCAGTTTGTGCTGGACGCCTGATGAGTGCAGCGATCTGTTCGTCAATAGCGTTTCTCTTCTTCAGAAGGTCAGCAAGCAAGGTTAGATCATCCATGAGGAACCTCCCAACGGCAGATATGTGTTCCTTACAATTATTCCCCCGCAATGGTATAGGAAACTAAGGTTCTCTTAAATGGCTCCATTATGCTTATTCTTCTCGACTTACAAAAAACGGAAATAGCATTGCTCGTATGTAATGTATCACACGCTCCCGGATTTTTCCTGGCTACGGCCCATTAATTTCATAGCGAAAGCACAAGATACAATGGTACCCCTCTCCTGATACCAACGTTGCTTGCTTATATATCAATCGTTCTATACACTAGAAGTGCGGAACGCTCCGCAGAATCAATGCTGTGCGGAAAACAGGATTGCAGGGGAAACAGTTTACTGCTCTCAGGTTTAGCGAATTCTGGCCGAAAATAATAGAGAGAAGAGTATGAATCCATTCTATTGTCTGGCTGAAGGGAAGGGAATGAAAGGTGCTTGAAGTTTTACCAAAAATTGCGAAGATGCAGGCGTCGTATGCGCTAGGCAAACCCCTTGCTCTTCCAATGAATCTTACCATCAGCGTGAGCTATCGTTGTAACTCTCGTTGTAAAACCTGCAACGTCTGGCAGCGCCCGAACGATGATTTCACCATTGAAGAGTACGAAAAGACATTCGAGTCTGTCGGGCATGCCGCCTACTGGTTCACCTTTAGCGGCGGCGAGCCGACGCTGCGAAAGGACCTGCCGGAGATGGTCGGGGCCGCTTACCGGCATTGTCGCCCCGGTGTCATCAATATTCCCACCAACGGTATCCAGGATAAGATTATCCCGGAACGCATCGAGCGCGTCTTGCAGGCGGCTCCCGGCTCCGAGGTGATTATCAATCTTTCGCTGGATGGCGTGGGCGTCAAACACGATATCGTGCGCGGGGTCAAGGGCAATTTTGAACGCTCCATGCGCACCTATGCTGGTCTGAAGGCTCTCAAGGGGCGTTACAAGAACTTCACGCTGGGCGTGCATACGGTCATCTCGAACTTTAACGTGGACGAGTTTGACAACATCTACGCCTTCGTGCGCGATGAACTGAAGCCCGACTCCTTTATCAGTGAAATCGCTGAGGAGCGCGTCGAACTGGATACGGTTGGTATGGGCATTACTCCGCCCATTGAGAAGTACCAGCCTGTTATCGAACGCTTACAGGAAGGCATCCACAAGGCCGAGTTTGGCGATACGACGAGCCTCACACCGCGCATCACGCAGGCTTTCCGCGATCGCTACTATGACATCGTGAAGCGCACGCTGGTTGAGAAGCGGCAGATCATCCCCTGCCTGGCGGGTGTGGCATCGGCGCAGATTGCGCCCAATGGCGATGTATGGACTTGCTGTATTCGTGCCGAGTCTGTGGGCAATCTGCGCGAGCACAACTATGATTTCAAGTCTGTCTGGACAACGACGAAAGCCGATGACTTGCGCCGCAGCATCAAGGCGGGCGAGTGTTATTGCCCGCTGGCCAACGCTTCCTATACGAACATGTTGTGCCATGTTCCCACGCTGACAAGCGTTGCCCTTGAAGTGGGAAAAGGCTCCATCGCGAAAACATTCTCTTCAAGCAATCGCGGCAAATCCGCCAAACTGCGTGAGCTGCCCGTGATTAACGCGAGCGCCGAAGCGGCTACAAGCAACGGCAAAGCAGCGAAGGCGCGTGAGCTTCCCGTTATCAATGCATCGGACGATGTGCCTGTCTCTAATGAGAACGGCCATTCTCTGGATGATAGTGTAGAGGCGAAGGCTTAATTGTGAGGGTGGGAACCAGGGCGACCGCGAGGGTGGGAACCAGGGCGACCGCGAGGGTCGCCCCTACCATACACCAACGGAACGTCCAAACCGAATATGGTAGGGGCGACCCTCGCGGTCGCCCTGGTACACTGCTAAACGTTAAAGCGTGCGGGGAGAAATAGCGCGTAGATCGGGGCTGGTTTCTTGCAGGAATGCGCGGCGCAATCTTTCAATCTCCTGCTGGAGTTCAGCAATCTCTTCCAGGTGCAACTGTTCGTAAGCTGCCAGGCGCTGTTGCAGAAGAAGTAGCTGGTAAGCAAAATTGGCTTGCACGCCTGCCGCCTCCACTGGTGGTTCAACGCTGCGTGGGTGAATGTATCGTTTCTGGTGGGGTGCCCCGTGAGAAGATTTTTGCTGGGGTTCTCCGTGCCGGTCTCGCCTGTTCATAGTCTACTCCTACTGTGTACATCTTTGTCCATAGCAGCATTATCGTGCATTTCTTTACACGCCGTAATTGCTAACCGTATATTGAAAGATGTTCATTCGTATCAGAGAGCGAAATCAGGCGCTTGCTTGCTGCCCGGGCAGATGTGACAGTACACGTATTAAAATCTAATGAAATTCGCCTGGAATTAGGAAGATTATCCTATCAAAGTGGAAGACTGGTGAAACGCGTCATCCCATGGCGTTTAATAAGTGAGAGCAAATGGACGATATCTCTAACTATAAAGCGAAAAAACCAGGTTCGGCCTGACTTTTGTTCCACGATGGCGCGCCGGACCAACATTATGGAGTGCAAATGACATCTGCGTTTATCCCGTCTCAACAAGCCGCAGACTCGCTGCCTTCCTCGTCTTTGCCAGAAAGCGGACGCGAGCGATCAGTACCCGCGCCTAACAGCGCAAAGTCTTCAGCAACGCCGGTGAGCGGTACTAAAAAGCAGACTGTCATTCGTGTGCTGGTAGTGGATGACCACGAGCTTATGCGAAGAGGAATGTGTGCCGTGCTTGATGAGCAAGAAGATTTCGAGGTAGTTGGTCAGGCTGAAACGGGAAATATGGCGGTGATGCTGGCGAAACAACTGCAGCCAGATATTGTCCTGCTCGATATCTTCCTGGGCAATGCCAATGGGCTTGATATCGCGCAGCAATTGCAGCGCGGGTGTCCGCAATCGCGTATCGTGATTGTTACAGGGTACATGGAAGAAAGCTATCTCTTGCGTGCCATGCGCATTGGCGTGCATGGTTATTTGCAAAAGGCGCTGCCTGTCAGTGAACTACTGGCAGCCTTACGTTCAGTATACAGGGGAGAACGCGTGATCGGCGAGCCGCGCGCTATAACGCGAGTTCTGAGCGAATACGAGCGGCTCACGAAAGAGCAGGAGCGTGTGCGTTCGGGGTTGAGCGATCTGGAAATCGAACTCGTGCGGCTCGCGGCTGAAGGATGCAGCAACAAGGAGATAGCCGCGCGCCAGTTCTGGAGCGAAGTTACCGTTAAACGCAAGATGCAGGATATTTACCGTAAGTTACAGGTGACGGATCGGGCGCAGGCGGTGGCCGAGTCCATGCGCATGGGCCTGATATAACCATTCAACCATTGTAGGGATGCGATTTGTAAGGACGCGATCAATCGAGGATGCGATTTGTAAGGACGCGATCAATCGAGGACGCGATTTGTAAGGACGCGATCAATCGCGTCCCTACAGACAAGAGATTATTCGTAAAGCAAAAAGGGGAAATAACGATGACAGTCTGTCCGCAGTGTGGAGCTGAAAACGAAGACGATATCAAGAATTGTAAATCGTGCCGCGTCAACATGTACTGGGCCTACCAGCATTACACGGAACTTGCCACGCTGCGAGAAGCCAATAAGCTGCCGCCGCGACCTCAATCGGCTTCGTTCCTGGTAGAGACGAGCAAGAATATCGATGATGGCCCGACGGCTGGCTGGCTGCGATCGACCATCAAGAAATTCGGCTTTAAGGGCGCTGGAAAGAAAGTCTCAACGACAGCGGAATAAAATTGATGCAAAAAGGGTTGCCAGCCTGCTGGCAACCCTTTTTGCATCAATTTTATTTTTTAGCGCATGGCTCCGGCCAGGGGGGCGTTCTGGCTGGCCTGTGTGACGGCTACCTCATTCATGCCGCCGGCATTGAACCATTGCGCGGCCAGCTTGATGCCGGCGCGCAGGTCGACTTTTGGTTCGAAGCCCAGTTCGCGCCGCGCTTTTTCGATGCTGTGTTTGTTGTCGCTGCCAAACATCATCGCGCCGAGCTGCGTCACAATGGGTTTGGTGTGGGTTGCGCGCGCAACGATCTTTTCAGCGACGATGCTGCCGTAGTAGATGGGCAGGTAAGGAAGATGCAGGGTCGGGCGCGTGCCGCCGACGGCGTCCGCGATGGAGTCGAACATCTCTTGCTGCGTCAGAGGACGATCGTTAGTGATGTTGTAGACGTTGCCGGGCGCATTCTTATGGTAGGCTGCCAGCATGAAGCCATCCACCACATCAGTTACGTAGCAGAATGGCAGGTGGTTATTGCCAGGACCAATGATGAGACCCTTGCCATCCTTCACCTTCTGCGCCATGCGCCCGAAGTGCAGTCGATCTCCTGGACCGAAGAATGTGCCGGGGCGCAAGATGACCGTTTCCACCGGGCTATTGAGCATCAAGCGGCGCATCATGCGGTCGCCCTCGGCTTTGGTGATGCTATACGAATCGGCATCGGGGCGCAGAGGGTCGTTTTCGGTCATGAAACGACCATAGCCCAGACCATAGACGGTGTGCGAACTGGTATGCACAAAACGGCGCACGCCTGCTCGTTGCGCGGCCATATAGAGGTTCTCGGAGCCGTTGACATTCACCAGGCGGTAATCTGCCAGCGGACGCCAGACGCCCATCATGCCTGCCAGGTGAAAAATAAGATCGACATCTTTTACGGCGGGTGCCAGTGTGCTGGCATCAGTTATATCTCCGCGTACTACCTCGACCTCCTGTTTTGTCAGTTTATCAGTGTTTTCAACAGGTAACACAAGCGCGCGAATGGTCTCTCCACGCTGCTGCAATTGTTTAATCAGGTGTCCACCAAGCAATCCGGTTGCACCTGTAATGAGTACTCGCATGTATGATCCTTCCCGTAGATTGTAGATTTTCTTCTCTGGTTCAGTTTGAAAGAAGAACAATGCGTCCTTTATCCCTATTATGCAACGAGTATGGGCTGGTGAATAGTGACGAACGGCCCTTAAGTACCGGTCTAACAGGGTCATTTGTCTCTATATTCAGCCGGATAGCCCGTGATAGAATACATAGAGCAAATTATATGTAAGGAGTTCGATTTCATGGATCAAGAAAACCAGTTGGAAATCATACCGGATAAACAGTTGCAGCGTTCCAAACTTCCTCCACTGCCCCACTGGCCAACTTCTAAGCGTGGCCCACTCGTAACGGAACCACCTCCAGGCACGAGGCGTATGCGCCTGCGTTCAGAGCAGGTAGTCGAGATCAACTACGACCAGGAACGCGGCAGGTCGCGGCCCGAATTGTAAAAACGCCAGGTTTGCAAACCCCAGTGGGCCAATGCCGCTAATGTTGGTGCGGATAGGACAAGCCCTGATCGTATCTATGCGACAAGCGGGCATATTTTGTTTCACTGTGTATAGTGTGAAAGAGTGCTGTAACAGGCGCTACTGTCCATTTACGTTGTTATATGGAGGCGCTTCATAACGCCCCTGGAACTGCGCGATGGAAGAAAACAAGCTTGCGGGTGTTGCAATCTTTGTCGGTTGCAAGTTGTCTAGCAAAGGAAGGAAATATTGCAAACACACCAACAAGCCTGGAAGCACTATGGTGAACCATTGACAAAGTGGATCGCCCGGTACTTCCAGCGATATACACGGGTGAAAGTGATGCGGCATTGCTGCATTTTCGTTATGATTGCCCTGCTTGTTCTGGAAATGAACGCTGGCGATAATGGGAATGTGGCATACGCGAGCACCACATGTGCGCAGAACGCTGTAACTTACACTATGGTCCGCGGGGATACGTTGAGCGGGATTGCCTCGCGCTATCGAGTAAATTGGAGAGTTCTGGCTTCTGACAACCATCTCGCCAACCCCAATCTTATTTATTCTGGGCAGGTGATCTGCATTGGGGGAATGAGTAGTCAATCTCACCAGGCCTACACGCGCTATGGCCCTGCTAAGTCGAGAAATGTTTTCCCTTATGGTGCCTGTACCTGGTGGACCGACCAGCGTTACTACCAGCTACATGGTATATATGTCCCCTGGAAAACTCAAGCAAACGCCTGGCAGTGGGTGGCGCGTGCCTATCAATTTGGCTGGCGCGTCTCTACTCGGCCTTCACTCGGAGCGATTGTGGTACTTCAACCCTGGGTCGAAGGTGCCTACGGGAGTGGCCATGTAGCTGTCGTGGAACGCATACTCAGAAATGGGCATGTCATTGCCAGCAACATGAGCTGGGGTCGCGCTCCATGGAGTGTGGCCTATGTTCAATTTGCTCCTGGACCGGGGGTGAGGTTTATCAGTCGGTAATGACCGCGATTTACCTGTAACCTGAGTGAATACCATGTTCTGGTGAAGAACATTTTTGACACGTAACTCGCAAGCTTAGAGGCGCTTCTCATACGAGATGCGCCTCTAATCACTTCTGACGCTGCAAAAACCGCAATATCATTATAGTCCGTAATGTTTCATTTATACTCATTTCGTGTCTAGCCCATTATTCCTATATTTCGATAAATTTGCACGTATTTTTGATTGTATGCAAAATGTATGGTATATATACAACGTTGCCAATATCCCCTATGCACTTGTTCGCATATAATGCTGCCTGTCATACCGGGCATGGAGGACAACCACTTGCGGGTGCTGCAAGTTGAACACCAAAGGAAAGGTACTTTGCAAATCAACCAACGAATAAAGAACATTTTTCAACCACGTAAAGCGTCAAGTTTTGTAGCCAGTTTTGGAATGGTAGCGTTGCTGGGAGTACTGTTCGTAGGGCATGGTCAGCCGGTAGGGCATAGCGCCAGCGCGCCAGTGAAAAGGGCGCAGGCCCAACAAACTATTGGCTGTGCTGTCTGCGCGACATTTCAGAATGTTTCTAGTACGGAGATCTATCCCACAGCAAGATTGAAGTGGAAGCCGCGCAGTGAGGTCGTCGTTAAAAAAGCGGCGCAACCCGTCGTTAAAAAAGCGGCACATCCCGTCGTGGTAAAGAGTACTCCAACGAAAAGTACGCCTGCGCCCGTCCATACCCCGTCAAGGACGCAGCCCCCTGTCACCACAAGCAAACCAGTGTCTATCCCGACAACGTCTAAGCCGTCATCGGCGGGCGTGAATCCCTTCCCCTACGGTTCCTGCACATGGTGGGCAGATCAGCGTTACTACCAGATACATGGCGTATTTGTGCCCTGGCATTCGCAGGCAAACGCCTGGGAGTGGGCAGCTCGCGCCTATCAATATGGCTGGCACGTTTCCAGTACGCCGGTTGTAGGAGCCATCATTGACCTGCAACCGGGTGTGCAGGGGGCATATGGGCTAGGCCATGTTGCCGTTGTTGAGAAGATTTTGAGTAATGGCCACGTGATCGCGAGCAATATGAGTTGGGGCGCGTATCCATGGCAAGTCACGGATGTAGAGTTTGCTCCTGGACCTGGAGCGACCTTTATCTGGCAGTAAGCCTGCACCTGTCGCTCGCTCACCGGGGGGAGAGTAAGTGGCGGAGCAATCTGTGATATGAACGAATGAAGCACCCGTCAACCATAATTAAGGCCAGCCATCCGATGAAGATGGCTGGCCTTTTTTGCGTTAAAATTTGCGAGTAGTAGCGTCGATGGGGAGACTCGAACTCCCGGCCTAGCATTTAGGAAACGCTTGCTCTATCCACTGAGCTACACCGACTTGCTGTTCTCCCCGCTAGTATAACATGGCATATCAGGTGTGACAAGGGCAAATTCATTATTGGCACGAACACTTCTGGCATCGCCTGGGATGATGTTGCGCCGCTCTCCGGCAGTGGTGCCGCGAGCTTTTAGTTCACGACGCGGCGGTTGAACGTCCTGATGCCCAGGAAGAGAAAAGCGACGATGGTTACACTCAGGCCGAGCAGTACCCAGCCAATATTGAGTGTAGGCAGCGTGTATCCATGCACGACGGGCACCATCGCGCCGCGCAGCCCTTCGGACGCGTAAGTGACGGGATTGAAGAGCGTGATGATCTGGAACCACTTGATCGAGCCAAGCGTTCCCCAGGGGTAATAGGTGCAGCCGGTGAAGATCAATGGCGTGAAGATGAGCGCGAACATCAGGCCGATTTGTTCAGGTTTGACGGTCGTGCCGATGAAGAGGCCCAGACTCGCGCCAGCGAAAGCTGTCAGCACCATGATACCGATGAGGGTGCCGATAGCGTCGTTGCGTACCTGGAAGTCGTTGCCCAGAATCCACCATGCCAGCGGGAAGATGACTGCTCCGGCAACCAGGCCGCGCATGGCCGCGAAGATGACCTTTTCAATGGCGACAAGGCTGACGGGCAGGGGTGCCAGCAAGCGATCATCGATCTCGCGCGCGAAGCCCAGGTCTAGCACGAGTGGCAGCGTGACGCCCTGCAGCGCAGTGGTGACAACGGTAAGCCCGACGATACCCGGCAGCAGGACAGCGCCGAAACCGTGCTGCGCGAAACCAATGCTGGGCAACACTTTGCCAAAAATGAAGAGGAAGAACAAAGGTTGCAGCAATACCTGCAACAGGAAGACGATAAATTCGCGCTCCGTGATGAGAATATCGCGGCGCAAAATTGCCATGAAAGCCGTGAACGCTGTAGCAAAACGGCTCTGCGAGCGCGCGGTTTGGGTATGTGTTTGAGTGGTGATACTGGCCATTAACGTAAGTTCCTTCCTGTCAGGTAGATGAAGACATCTTCGAGGCTTGGGCGCGCGATATGCAGGTCACGCAGCTCGACATGCGCTTCCGCTGCTGCCTGGGTTGCCTGCACGACGAGCGCGCCAGCATCTTCGGCATAGAGCCGGAGGAGTATCATGCCTTGCTGACCATCCTGGTCGTCTTGCGCTGAAATTTCTTCGACTTTGGCGACTCCCGGCAGAGCGCGCAGCGTTTCCAGCAGTTTATCTTTTGTGCTATTCTCTTTGTTTGCTTCACCTGCTGTCACCAGTTCAGGTACGCGCACGCGCAGTTCCAGGCGCGTGCCGCCGGGAATGATCTTTTTCAATTCGGCGGGTGTATCGAGCACCAGGATTTTGCCATGATCCATGATGGCTATGCGTTCGCAAAGCTGGTCGGCCTCTTCCATGTCGTGCGTGGTCAGCAGGGCAGTCACGCCTTGCTGGTTGAGGGAGCGGATGCGATCCCACAGGAACAGGCGAGACTGTGGATCAAGGCTGTTGGTTGGCTCATCAAGGAAAAGCACGTCGGGCGAGTGCATGAGGGCGCGTGCCAGCATGAGGCGCTGCGCCATGCCACCGGAGTAGCGGCCCACTTTGTCTTTAGCGCGATCACCCAGGCCCAGTTCTTTTAATATCTCATCGGCGCGCGCATTGCGCGCGGCGCGTGGGATGCCATGATAGCTGGCATGGAAGGTCAGGATTTCGCGAGCGCGCAGGCTGCGGTCAAGATTGCTCTGCTGCGGCACTACGGCGATGCGCTGTTTGACGCTCATGGGGTCTGCGACCACGTCGATACCCATGATACGCGCGGAACCGCTGGTTGGGCGCGTGCTCGTTGTCAGTACACCGATAGTGGTTGTTTTACCTGCGCCGTTGGGTCCAAGCAAACCGAAAATTTCGCCGCTCCGCACCGCAAACGAGATGTCATCCACGGCGTTGACGCTGGCGCGGGGATAGCGTTTCACCAGGTTTTTTACGTCGATAGAAATTGACTGTTCGAGAGAATCTGCCATGAGATATCCTCACTTTACATGTTTTGCAAACAAAACTAAATATCCAAAATTTCCACGTCACCCCCCTTAATGTAGTGTGTTATCGCATCATACAACTCTTCGGGGATGTTTTCTTTGAGTTCGTCCAGCGTATCATAGACATCCAGGCGCAGTTCGTCATCCTGTTGATAATACTCTGACCAATCATGCGCGGAATCAGTCCAGGATTGCCAGTCAGACGAGTCTTTTCTGTGTTGCCTTGACTGGCGATGAGACCATCCTGACCAGTTGGGCTGGTTCTTGGTATAGACGGCAAAACGACCTTTGGCGGTCTGATAGACGTTCATCGTTAAGTTGCGAGCTTCGTTACCAATGTTCAGCCGTCTTTTAGCAATTAAACGCCCGCGAAATTGCTGCTGCAAGTAAGGACGCCCTTTGCCCACTTTAACGGTGATATCTTCGTACCCGCTCTGTTTGGCCTCCTCGCGCTCCACGAAAGAGCGCAGGGCGTGGGTGATGGCGGCTGAGAGGTTGTCTCCGGCCAGCTTCTGGGCTTTCTCGAAGATTGGCATATCCGCGTCTGCTATATAGATGGTTCTATTCGGCATAAAAGGTACTCCTTGTCTCAGTAGTTGTGGCATTGCGAGTGCTCCTGGTTAAACTAGACGCCGCGCTACTGTTCATACAACGAATATAATATATGTATACGTATATGTCAAGAGGCAAATTTCAGCGGGACCAGGGCTTGCCCCCGCCCTGGTCAATCCTTTACAATAGAGACAGCTACATAGCAAAAATAGGTTGTAGCGTTGAGGAGGATTCATGCGCATACGTAAAGCGGTGTTGCCGGTCGCGGGGCTTGGGACGCGGGTATTGCCGGCCAGCAAAGTAATCCCGAAAGAGATGTTGCCCATTGTCGATAAGCCGACATTACAATACATCGTCGAAGAGGCTGTGGACGCGGGAGTTGAAGAAATTATTTTTGTCACCAGCCGAAGCAAACGCAGTATAGAAGATCACTTTGATGCATTTCCCGAATTAGAGGCTATCCTGGAGCGTAAAGGTAAGCGGAAAGAACTGGCGGAGCTGCGCGCTCTGCAGTCGATGGCTACGTATACATCTGTGCGCCAGGCGGAGCCGCTGGGCCTGGGGCATGCTGTTTTGTGCGCCAAAGAGCTGGTGGGGGATGAGCCGTTTATTGTCATGTTGGGCGATATCATTATTGCGCCTGGGACGCCATGCCTGACACAGTTGATCGAGGTGTACGAGCGGTATGGCGGTTCGGTGCTCTCGCTTGTTCCGTTGCCCCCCGAAGTTATCCCGACCTATGGAATAGCCGCCGTCGAAGAGCTTGACGATATGGCTCTGAAAGTGACGCACGTGGTCGAGAAACCCGCGCTGGAAGAAGCGCCTTCCGACCTGGGAGCCTACGGTCGATACGTACTTACCCCCGATATATTTGCTTTACTTGAGAAAACGCCTCCCGGTAGAGGTGGGGAAATACAGGTAACGGATGCGATAGAAATGCAGGCCAAAGCGGGTAATTGCTATGGCGTGCGCTTCACCGGCGAACGTTACGACACTGGCACGCCTCTGGGCCTGTTAACCACGTCGATCTCTTTTGCGCTTAACAGGCCCGATATTGCCACCGAATTGCGTGAATACATGCGCCACATACTGGAAAATTAGGGGCGCGTTATGATATAGATTTGTACGCGATAAATCGCGTCCCGGATGGCAATGGGATGCACATTGGTGGACGCGATAAATCGCGTCCCTACAAATTACCTGGAAGGATTCGGACTAATTCTCATGCCGCCGGGATCAATACCGTTCCCAGCTCGCCGCAGGTCTGGATGTGTAGACCGTCGCTTTGCCTGGTCATAGTGGCGCAGGTATAGAGGGATGTCGCGCCAGGCGGATTGGGCGCGACATAATGCTGCACGCCGTCGCTAATGGTGCAAGACCCGTTGACGCTCTTCACGGAAAAATGATTGATGGCCCCCGCGTCTACGCCAAATGTAGTGAACGTTAGCGTAGCGGGGCGGCATTGTTGATAGGCCTGGTAGAGACAATCCTCGGCTTTCTGCGCGGCTGCTTTATCTGACGGCGAATGATTGGCGAGACTGCTACTCACGTTGCCGCAGTTGACGGTTTGCGGAGGGGGCGTCGATGTCGATTGTCCGCCGGTGGTTGCTTGAGAGCCGCAGGCTGCCAGGACAAATACGAGCAGCAGAGAACCTGTGATTATATATACTACGCGGCCTAACGGGTTGTGATAGAAACGTTGGAATTGCGACATTGGATACTCCTTGTAATAATGGTGTCCAGTATTCTTCTACACATAGCCAATAGACGCTATCGACTCGAAAAAGGTTCCTATGCTGTGCGCCACTTGTTCCTACTGAAGAGATGCGCTATAGTAGGTATGCCCAGAATAACCGCTATTCTGGCCTTGAAGAAGAATAACCTGGAAAGATACGAACGTTTAAGGGCGTTCGGAGGAATGGTATGGTAGATTTCTTAAGTAGTCTGCACTTTTTTAACGCGCTATTGATACTTCTGGCGGGAACTGTGACGGGCATTTGGGGACTGATCCTTTTTTTTATGAAAAGGGAACGCATCAACCGGCCCTGGCGCATTTCACTGATTTTCACTGCTATCGTGAGCCTGCTCCAGGCGGTTTTTGGCATTATCCTGTTGCTGCTGGGTCAGAAGCCTGATGGTGGTACGGGGCTATATTACCTGCACTTTGTGTATGGTGCCATCGTTGCCCTGGCTATTCCTGTCGCCGTGACCTATGCTACCGGCGGAAAGAAGCCCCGGCGAGATATCCTTATATTCAGCGTTATCTCGCTGATACTTGTGGCGGCTGCCGTGCGCGGCCTTATGACGGGACCAGCGCCGCACTAATTATAAGTAGTAGGGATGCACCTACTGGTTTCTTTCGGTTATTATGAGTGGAGAATAGTTATGAAAGCTTCTTTTATCCATATCGCGGATACGCATCTTGGTTACGAGCAGTATGGCGTGCGCGAGCGTTTCAACGATTTTAGCCGCGCTTTCTGGGATATCGTTGACGATGCGCTATATCGCGAAGTTGATTTCCTGGTTATCGCAGGAGATCTTTTTCACAAACGCGCTATCGACGCGCTTACGCTCATTCACGCCATCGAGGGATTAAAGAAGCTCAGGTCAAAAGGCATTCCGGTCATCGCTATCGAGGGTAATCATGATCGCAGCTATTACCGCGAGGGTATTTCCTGGCTGCAGTTTTTATGTCATGAACAGTATTTGACGCTGTTGAACCCCAGGATGCGCGATGGCGCGCCGGTCATCGCGCCCTGGGATCAGTCCAGTATGGCGGGTTCGTATATGGACGTACTGGGTGGCAGGGTGCGCGTCTATGGCCTGCCCTGGCAGGGAGCCGCTACTGCTCGCA
Source organism: Ktedonobacteraceae bacterium (assembly GCA_035534255.1). Classification (GTDB taxonomy): domain Bacteria; phylum Chloroflexota; class Ktedonobacteria; order Ktedonobacterales; family Ktedonobacteraceae; genus CF-113. The sequence continues at coordinate 17,696 of DATLSI010000054.1, forward strand.
GCATTGAGGGTCTGGTACAGGCATTAGAAGCGGCTCGCGGAGAAGAAGCTGCTGCCGGCATCGAATACCGCCTCTTAATGATGCATACCGGCGTCGATGGCGTGGTGCCGCGCGTGCAGGGCTTGCCGACTATGGCCCACTTCCAACCTTTGCGCCGCCATATTGATTACCTGGCTCTCGGTCACGTACATAAACCCTACGAGTACGACGATTGGATGTACAATCCCGGCTCAACAGAGACGTGTGGCGCTGAAGAGGCGGCCTGGGAGGATCGCGGCTACTATTTCGTTGAGATCGATACTGATAATCCGATGGAAAACAGCGATGCTGATCGGCGTTCTCCCCTGCACCGTGCTACCCACCTTGTCAGTAAACGCCGTACATTCGTGCGCCATGAAGTGCGCGTGGACGGATTGAACGAACCCACCGAGGTCTATGATCGTCTCGAAACCTACTGCCGCCGCGAGCGGTACCGTTACGAAACCGACGCGCTGCGCCCCCTGGTGCAGATACAACTTATCGGTACACTGGCCTTTGACGCCGGTTCGCTGGATATGTCCTACATGGAAAAAATGGTCTATGACCTGTTCGAGCCGCTCTACGCTCGTATCGAAAATAACACGAACGACCGCGACTATATCCCCGAAGGCGGCGAGATTGATGGCCGCGACCGCTCCACATGGCATGAACTGGAACGCAGCATCTTTGAAGACCTGGTCAGTCGCGATTCGCGCTACCTTGCACATCGTGAGCAATGGAGCCAGGCGCTGGCCGACCTGAAACGCATGGCGCTGGAGAAGGATGACCCGGCGGATATCGCGCGCTACCTGCGCGAAAAACGCGCGGAACTGCTGGAAGCATAACCTTCCCCCGGGCTGTTGCAAGGGTGCGCCATCTTATCCTTGACACTTTTCTCTTTCATCAGGTACAATCGAGTGGTAAGTTGAGTTAGTGTATCAACTTTATAAACAATGTTTTCATTTCTTTGAAGATTGCCACCAGGTGCAAATCCTGGCGCTGCGGCGGGTAATCGAGGCGCGAGGAGAGCAGGTGCATGCCATCTCTTCACTTATCACACCTTGATTTGTTGTTTTGAACAAGATGTTCTGCTGCACGCTAAGTTCAGCAGATACTACTCAGAAGGAGATAACTATGGCAGTTACACAGAAATTTCGCGAGGCGAATAATGCCTATGCTTCAATCTTTCAGAAGGGCAATCTACCCATGCCACCTGCCCGCAAGGTCACTGTTGTTACATGTATGGATGCGCGCCTCGATCCGGCCCGTTTCCTCGGCCTCGAAGAAGGAGATGCTCACGTCATTCGTAACGCGGGTGGACGTGCTGAGGATGCGTTGCGCTCGCTGGTTATTTCTCAGCAATTGCTTGGTACCAATACCGTTGTCGTTATCCACCATACAGATTGTGGCATGCTGACCTTCAGCAATGACGATTTGCGCTCAAAGATCAAGCAGGAACTCCACACCGACGCCGATCATATCGACTTTCTGCCGTTCGAAGACCTGGAACAATCGGTTCGCGACGACGTAGCCTTTCTTAAAGCGTCACCACTGATCCCTGATAGCATCGAGATCAGCGGGTACATCTACGATGTAAAGAGCGGGAAGCTGTTGCCGGTCGAGTAAGGGCCATTGTGGAAAAGAACGCACATTTGTAGGGACGCGATTTATCGCGTCCACGTTGAGATAGTTCCGACGTGAGCTACCTCGAATAATGGGGACCCGTCAATATTCATCAGTTACTTTTCTTAGTCGTCTCCGGCACGTCCTTTGGGTTGTACCAGCAGTGGTCGCATTTTGTTCTGATGTATTGAGCTGCTGTTACCTCGCCGTTTAGCTGATCAACTTTATGGGTATTTTCGCTCTCCACCACCTGAGTCTCATTATCTTGCTCGATCTGTTGCGCGTAGAGGGGATGGCCTTCGGAGGTCAGGCAACGTCCGGTGGCAAGCTCGAATTGCCAGCCGTGCATGGTGCAGGTAAGGACGCCGTTCTCGATTTTGGCGAAGCGCGTCAGGTCGGCTTTCAGGTGCGGGCAGCGGCGCTGGATGCGGTAGCCGTGGCTTTCCCACAACTGTTGCACGGAGGTTTTTTCGGCATAGTAGCCTTCGGCATATTGCAGGCGTTCGGGCGTCAGACACTTGAAGAAGTTGTAGACGTACTCGTTGTAGGCTCCTTTGCGCTGTGCCTCGAAGCGGCACGAGAGGAAAATCTGGTTGATCCAGTCCTCTTCATGGCGAATGATACAGTATTCTAGCAAGGCGCGATCAATATGGAAGCGGTAATCCCACTCTTCATCGTTCCAGGCATAGACGCGGCGTGTATGGAAGTCCAGCACAATCTGCTGCACATCGCAGTTGATCAGCACGCGTCCGTTGATGCCTACCGCCGTCAGGTCGGCCTGTTCCATCAATGGCTCGAACCAGGCGCGCAGTGAGTCCAGGATATCCACCTGTCCGCGCGGCCACGATGCCTTTTGCGTGTCGATCACCGGCTGCTGGCGCGCCCGGTAGCGTTCCAGGTAGGCGCGTTTGCCGGTGAAGATGGCCTGTACCTCGTTATCGGGCAATGGATGCTCAACCGTAAAACTCTCACTTGTGATTGTGCCGACGGTGCCGGGGATCATCAGGCGTCCATTATCCAACCCGTTGGCTTGCATATATTCGATGAATACTGTCTGGTCTGGAAAGGTGTTGGCAGGGTCGCGCTCGAAGTCGTTGAAAGCGAAAAGGTGGTCATCAAGGAAGCAGGGCGGCCCGGCGGACGGCACTACAAAGTTCGCATTGATTTCCTTGATGTAGCGCAGGGCGCGCGCCATTTCGTTTTCGCGTTTCTTGCGCCCCAGGGCCTGCATCATCTTCTCCGGGAACTGGTAGACCATGGGGTACCAGATCGCGCCTGAGAATTGCACGAAGTGCGCGTCGAAGGGGCCGAAGCTGTTGAGCCGATCCAGGTCCATGGGGCGAGAATCGTTCTGGTTGAGGATGCGCGTTTCGCCGTCATCTACCATCAAAGTGGAATCGCCCAGGGGGCCATCGATGGGCGCGACCATCGCCATGACCATGAAGCGCAGTCCATCTACTTCAATTGCTTCGGCATTCCTCGTCTGGATGAACTTTGTGAAGCCCAGGTCGCGCAGTTGTCGTTCCAGCAGGTTCAACGGGTAATCGGGCAGGATGACCTTTGCGTCCTTCCAGACATGCTCACGCAAGAACTGCGGATCGAAATGATCATGGTGCAGGTGCGAGACATACAGGTACATGGGCCGGGCCAGTTTCTCGCGGTTCACTTCTTCATTGCTGGGAAACGGGAACCACGAAGCGAAGTAGGCGGGATTGAACCAGGGATCGCACAGGATACTTCCATATCGGGTTTCAATAAAAATGCCAGCCTGTCCGAGGAACGTAATCTTCAACGTGCGATCTCCTTTATTGCGGTTCTATTATTTTAGATAATCCATAGCCGCGCGTGACAACACTTCGACGGCGATGGGCAGCGCGTCCTCGTCGATGTTGAAGCGTGGATGATGGTGAGAATAGTTGGCACCCTTGGCGGGGTTGTTTGCGCCCACGATGAAGTAGCAGCCAGGCACAGCATCAAGGAAACAGGCCATATCATCGCTGCCGGCGGTCATGACATCCTCGCTCTCGTCAACATCTTTTTCTCCGACAGCAGAGATGGCGGCATTGCGCACCAGTTCAGTCATACTCGCATCGTTAACACACGGCGGGCAGCCATCGATGAGTTCGACCTCGCATGAACCCCCCATCGCGCTTGCTATGCCCGACGCGACTTCAGTGATGCGGCGCAGCAGTTTGGCGCGGTGTTCTTTCGCGAAGGCGCGCATGGTGCCGTGCATCTCCGCCGTTTCGGGGATGATGTTAAAGGCGGTTCCGGCCTGTATCTTGCCGATGGTGATGACCGCCGGGCTGAAAGGCGAGGTCTCGCGGCTGATGAGCGTTTGCAGCGCGGTCACGATGTAGGCCGCGATGACGATGGGGTCAACCGTCGTTTCGGGCATGGCGGCATGACCACCCTTGCCTCTGACGGTGAAGATGATTTTGTCCGCGCTGGCAAAGACCGTGCCTGAGCGCACGCCAACGCGCCCGAGCGGGTAGTCGCTGATGAGATGCAGGCCGATTACACCGTCAACGCCCTTCATCGCGCCCTCTTTGACCATCGGCTCGGCCCCGCCGACCATCTCCTCGGCTGGCTGGAACACGAATTTCACGTCGCCTGCCAGTTCATCCCTGCGTTTTGTCAAAATATCGGCGACGGCCAGCAGGATCGAGGTATGCCCGTCATGCCCGCAGGCGTGCATCTTGCCATCTGACTGCGAACGATAGTCGATCTCGTTCAATTCATGGATGGGCAGCGCGTCCATATCGGCGCGAATGGCGATGGTTTTCGCGCCGGGCTTGTTCGCCCCGCCGCGCAGCACGCCAATGACGCCGGTCTTCGCGACGCCGGTTTGCACCTCTAACCCCAGCTTATGCAGGCGCTGCGCTACTATACCAGATGTGCGCACCTCTTCAAAGGCCAGCTCGGGATGCTCATGCAGGTCGCGGCGCGTAGCAATCAAATCCGGCACGAGTTCATCAATATCAGATTTCAAGCGGTCAACTTCGGACATGGAACCTCCTGGGTACGGTAAATAAGTATCACTTTTCCTGGTTGTATTGTATCACGTAGCAGCGGGTTGGATATGGTTTTTTTCTTAGGAGAGTCCCTCAAACAAGTTGACCACGTGAATTAAGAATTGCTATACTGCGGAGCATGGAACAAGACAATCGGAGAGAAAAATATCAGCAGATGCGACAGTTGCTCAACGAGAAGCAGTGGAGGGAGACCATTCACCCGGATGTCAGTTGATACCGCTTCAGTCCCTTTCTTTTATCGAGTTCAAACAGAGCGCCGTGCAGGACTCCTTCGCCATACGCGCTGCCTGGGTTGATGCACATGGTCTTGCCGATTTTGACCGTGCCGCGTGACTCGTGGATATGACCGTGCAGCGCGATGAGGGGTTGATAGCGTTCGATCACGTTGCGCACCGCCTGTGATCCGGCGGGTCCCATGAGTATGGAGCCGCCCTGGATGACGGGACTCAGGTTTTCATCGACGACGGGCGCGGTATCGATGGGGGTTTGAATAGGAGGAACGTGCAGGTTGAAGACGGACCTGGCCGGGTCGAGTAATTGACCGGCCAGATTCTCGATATGGCGCTGTAGCTCCTCCTCTGGCATCTCGCGCGACGAATGCCAGGGAGTCGGGTTCGCGAAGCCACAGGAGAGCATCTGGAAACCCTCGCCCAGTTCGACGGTATGATCCTCACAATCCACCACAATCGGCGAGGCAGCCAGGACTTCACGCAGGGCAGGCTCATCATCGTTTCCCAGCATGACGTAAAGCCGTACCCCTTTGCCCCGTAACCGTTCTTCGGCCAGGCGGAGCCAGCGTTCCAGCGTCTCTTTCATGATCTGCTGGAAAAGCGCATCTATCGCCTCCTGATCGTTTTCTACTTGCGCCAACTCATCCTCGCTCATGCGATGCGGGTACTGGCCGATATCGCGAATGCGCCTCTCCAGTGCGGGCAACTCATCTTCAGTAAAAGCTCGTTCGCCTGCGAAGCCCGGCGAGTAAAAGGAATGGTTGCGGCGCACAATAGGGATAACAGCTTTGCCAGCGATATCACCGCCCATAATCAACGCCTCAACGCCATAAAAACTGGCCGCGTTGATAAACTTCCGCCACAGCATATCCGAGCCGTGAATGTCAGAGGCATAAAAAGATTTGAAACTCATGGTACAACTCCCTTACCCGCGTGGCCCTGATCCAACGCGCTTATTCTGCAATCCGGCCTGTATCTCTCGCACCGCTGCTTCTGGATTTGCCGCAAAGCGCAGCAAGTTCATATCTCCCTCGCTCACTACCAGGCTCTCACGGATAGATTTGATGACTGGCGGCCAGCAATCGCCGAGCAGCACAAGCGGCATGGCGCGTCCCTCGGTTTGACTTGCAGCCCAGACCATCGCCATCTCTGAGAGCGTTCCGACGCCGCCTGGCAGCGCAATGACCGCGTCACAGCGCAGGATATGGTTGAGGCGAGTGCCGTAGTCGGTAGACCAGCGCAAGCCAGCATTCCACTGATTGGGCGCAATGCCCTCCCAGTGCTGCATCGGCAAACCGATCACGTTGCCCCCCTTCTCATGCGCGCCACGGCTGGCGGCTGCCATGAGGCCGCCATACCCGCCCGTCACAACGACATAACCTTCTCCCGCGAGCAGTTCCCCCAGCTTGTGAGCCCGCTTCCACCGCTCGTCATCTTCAGTAAGCCGCGCCGAACCCATCACACCGATTTCGAGCGCGAGTTTTGCAGATGGTGTAGTATCATTCCCTGGTATATTGTCGCTCATGATGGCTCCTATAAAAAAACAATGGTCTCAGTAGAGATGCTTCCTTTGCCCCCGTCCTGATGAACTTTGCCAACCGAATGGGGTAATCCTACTCGTCGGGACGCTTGCGTCTTCACTTGATCCCAAGGGGTGTCACTATTGAGACCGCTCATGCTGGTTCTCCCTGTGTGGCCCGGTGGATTGTTTCGTAGTGCTCTCGCGCCACTTCTGGGTCTGGGAACTCAAAACGTTGCTGGCCGCTTGCGCGGCTCAGGTGGAAAGCGAACAGGCTGAGCGGCAGTGCAGCCAGGAGGGGTGAGAACTCCTCCGGTAGACCTGGAGCAACTGGAATAAACGTGCCGGGTTCGACCGGGGGTCGGGTGTCACTTATGAATACCGGGTGAGACCCGATAAAGTTTAACTCGGAGAGAATTTCGGTGGCGCGGTCGAACGAGGCTCCAAACGGTGCGATCAAGAATACAGGTGTCCCTGCGCCGCTAATAAAGTACTCTTCGTGGGCCCACTCTTCGATGTTTGTAGCCACTCCCAGCTTTTGCGGCCCCTCGAACATTTTGGCAGCCCCGAAATGCGCTGTCGCCAGATTAGGCCCGGCTCCAAGAAAGGTCAGCCAATCAGACGTAACAAATTGCTCCGCTACTCTCTGCACAGGCATATCGGCCTCTGCGAGCGTCTGGCGGACAAGATCAGGCGCATTTCGTAGGAGTATCTCCTGGCTTGATGTATCTCTGCCGCGAGCCTCTCCCCATATCACCGCCAGATCAAGCAGCGCGGCCAGTATGGCAAGATAGGTGCTGGTTCCGGGCGAATAGCCCAATGTTGGAACGGAGAGCGTGATTACGTCGGTCGCCGCCTTTGCCAGTGGCGAGTCGGGATTGCCAGTGAGAACGATTACCTGGTGGCCGAATCTCCTCGCCTGAATAGCCGCCTCGATGGTTCTGCCGACCTTGCCGGAGAAGGAAATGCACACCACCGCGCTATGTTCTGGTAGGTAACGCACGCGGTAACGAGCAAGGTCAAGCGCATGAACGCCCTCGGCATGAATGCCCGCGTGTTTTTGGAAAGCGAGGGCCGTTGCTGCACCCGCAAAGGCCGAATCTCCGCACCCGACAAGATAAAGGTGTTTGATGCCCCCGGCAGTTAGTTCGGAAGCCAGCACTCGCAGCGATGCGGCAAGTGTCTCATGCTGTTCCGCCAGCAGCTTCGGGATCATGGCGATCTCCTCGCGCATCATATCCACCGCGCTGCTAATTCCTCGATCTGCCCCCGGAACGGCCGCGAAGGTGGACGCCTCTCCATCCAAAAGATGCACCGCCGGGGGGTCGGTAAGGAAGCGAGCCTGCGCCTCGGCGGGATCAACCTGTGTCAATTGCGGCGAGCCGAAGCCTGCCACAGCATACGAGGCAGAAATGGTGCCGCGTTGCGCTGACTCTAGCGCGCTCCATCCAAACGAAAGACCTGCTGCAAAGCCGCCGCAGAAGGCATCGCCAGCGCCCGTGACATCCACCACCGGTCCCCGCGCGATACCTACCTGGTACACTGTCCCTTGCGCTTTGTCCCACACCAATACGCCATCCGCGCCCAATTTAATCACGATGATGGGTGTAGGGAGACTCATCATCGTGCTGAGCGCGCGGTGTGGGTCGTCGTAGCCAACAAGGTCGGCCACCTCTGCGCGGCTCGGCAGGAAGGCATCGACTCTGGCTGCCAGGTCTCGCAAGCGTTGGCGATAGTCAACAACATAATCCTCGTGGGTGTCTAACGTAATGAGGGCACGAGCAGAAAGACGCCGCACCGCATCCACGATGGCTTCAGCCGCCACCAGTGGCATGGCTGTTATATGCACAACCGGGGGCGGTTCCACTTCCAACCACTCAACCGGCAGATCCCCTGCCTGTACAGCCACCTCGCGCGACCGTTCTCGTGGAGTGCGATATATCCAGTGCCGATCACCGTTGTTCTCGTATACCACCCAGTTACGGACGGTGGGACCCGCAATATCGACAATGCCATCGGTTGCTACCCCGAGGCTGTGCAGCATAGAGGTGAGATCACGCGGAAAATCCTCGCCTCTGCGCGTCACCAACCCGACACGCGGTTGCCAGAGGCGCACGCCCAGCGCGGTGTACAGGCTATTGCCTCCCACGCTGGACATGCGCGTGGTGCCATCGGGCAGTATCACGTCATCGATAGTCAGATTACCCACCACAATCACGCGTGGATACGTAGTAGGGTAAGGGCTGGTGGGCTTGTCCCTGCCCTGGTCGCCTGGCCCGGCTATCTCCCTTTGCTCGTTCGTTTCCATCTCCATGCATCTTACTCCGGTGGAATCTCGCGGTACGTCAGGCCGAGATCAATACCCTGGTTGCGATTCAAGAAGTAGGCACCGACATACCAGAGGATACCCACGACCACAACGCCGATCATGAAGCTAAGCGATAGCCTCGCCGTTACGCCAAAAGTCGAGCTGATGGTGCTATTGAAGATGAACAACAGCATGAGGCCGCCGAGGACAATCACTCCCCCAATACCAGCCAACGTTACCGAAGGAAGGCCGAGGATTTTGTGACCACCTGCCGCTTCCCACACATGATGTAGGCGATAGGGGAAGAAAATGCCGGCAATCGATACCAGGATGAAGGCGGCAATCTGCGCCAGCAGAGCGCCGAGCAGGCTGGCCTGCGGAAAAGAGATCAGCGCAATCAGCGCGAGCGTTCCAGTTATCGTGCAGAAAACAATGGCTTTGACGGGCGAGTGAAAACGCTCGTTGACATCACCCATCGGCGCGGGAATCATGCGGTCAACCGCCCAGGCCAGCATGTAGCGTGTGGCCTGGAGTTCGGAGAGAGGCGTTCCCATCAGCGCCCAGAATACAAAGCCGATGCCGATGACGAGTGGAACTATCACGTTACCCGTCAGCAGGCTGACGATGAAGTTGAAGCTCGGCGAGAGATTGCCAGGCAAGTTGAGCAGGCTGGGATTGTTGATGGAGAGAAAACCAACGCTGCCAATCCAGTTCACACCTACGGCCTGCATGAAGACAACCACGAGCAACGCCAGCATCGCGCCGTTGACGAGCACGCCACCGACCATTGCAAGGTACTGATTGCGGGAGGCGCGTTTGACTTCGCCACCGATCTGGGCAGACCCCTGAGCATAGCCAACCACGAAAAACACCCAGGGCAGCATGAGTAAGGTGTCATTCCAACTGAAACCACCGCCCGGCAAAACGTAACCGTTCTTGACTGCTGTCGGAATGACCTGGTTGAACATCAGCCCTTTGTTATGGATGGCAAAGCTATTCCAGGCATTCTGGATATTTCCTCCATCAAAGAGCAGGAGCAGGAAGGCAAGTATAATACTGCCACCGGCGAAAAGGAAGAACACTTTTTGCCAGCGCCAGAAACTCTGGCCGCCCAGGATCAGCAGCACAGCGAAACCGATATTGATGAGTAAGCCGATGATGAGTACCCACCATTGCGTAGTAATCCCCAGGATGGGGAACGATGCCAGCAAATTATTGCTTAAAGCGATCCAGCCGCTTTGTCCAGTGGCAGCCCCGATGGTGGAGAGCGCGACTGGCACGGCAAAGGTAAGAGCAAACCAGGCGTTAAAGCCTATCCAAAAAAAGATGAGCCACATGCCCTGGCTCCAACCCAGCAACCAACCGAAGAAAGGGTGTATTACGCGGCTGACGAATACGTAATCACCCCCGGAGCGGGGCATAGCAGCCGCGAAGGTTGAATAGACCCACAGCAGCGTGAATGCCATCAGCAGCGTGCCGATGATGACTGCCACCAACATATTGCCCTGTGGGAAAAATGCGGGAGCCTGTAGGAAGAGAAAAACGGCACCGACGGCGATATTCATGCCGAAGGTGTTCATAATGAAAGCGTCAAGCAGTGACACTTCCCGCAGGAGTCCGGTCGCATTACGCAGAAACATTTTGCCTTGACTGCCTTCGAAGGCTGAAGAAGCCTTATTCATGGCTGTGCGCCCTCCTCTGTATCCGGCGCGCCGATGAGGTGCAACACCCGATCATCTCGCCGGAAGCTTTCAATGGTGAAACGGAAACGGTCGGCTCGATAGAGCACCTGGGCAAATTCCACAAACTGGTCTGTCACGTCATAGGTCTTTCCCTCCACTTGCAGCATCGGCGTTCCAGTGGGGATACCGAGTAGGGTTGACTGATGAGTACGACAACGCACTACTTCAATCGTGCTTTCGGCTCGCCCAAGTACAATGCCATAGCGCTCTTCCAATGTTCTATAGAGTGATTGGCCGTTGAGTTCAAGCTTCTCAAGTCCCGGCACCAGACGCGCCGGTAGATAGGAAGAAAGCAGAGCTATGGCCTTCCCTTCGACTAAAGCTACACGCTGGAGCGATACAAACGGCTCATCACCCCCTTCTAGCACGGTTTTAATAGGAGGTGGGATCTTGCCAACGCGCAATTCGATCACGCGCAGGTCAGGGCTGAGGCCCTTGGTTCGCATACTCTCCGAGAAACTGGAAAGGATGCTGATCTTCTCCACGACCTTCTGTTCGCATACGAACGTCCCGCGTCCTGGCACGCGGTAGAAGTACCCTTCTTTAACAAGGTCAAGAATCGCCTGCCGCACAGGTGCGAGGCTGATGCCGAAGCGCGTCGCATACTCGCTCTCTCGCAAGAGTTGTTGACCCGGATGCAATTCCCCGCGTTCCAAACAGCCAAGCAAATAATTACGCATTTGATGATGGAGGGGAACTGGAGAGTCCCGATTTATTGGTACATCCTTGCTCTGAGGACTTGTACCAGTGTGAGAGATATTCAGATCTGCATTCATGGAAAGCTCTTTCTTTCAGATCGCTAATACATAATATTATAATATACTAATCTAATAAAGTCAATGCGCATGTTAAAATGGGGTCTGACAACGATTGGTGCAAAAGTGGGCCAATTGGGGTCCCGACATTTTTACCCCCCCAAGATCGGCTCTCCCGCACTTTGCGTGATCGGGAAAAAGTGGTAGAATAAAAAAGAACAATCTTTCTAGAAGCATACCTTCTCAAGGATGAGAATCGCCTAACAGATGACATACCCACTTTTGCCTGATCTTCCAGGCTTTTCCATTGAACACATTACCATTACCGACGGGATTATTCTGGTGCGAGCGCAATCGCAAAGAGCAAATGGAACTTGTCCTGATTGTACTCACCTTTCCTCACGCGTCCATAGCCGATACCAGCGGACGCTGGCCGATTTGCCCTGGAGTGGACGCATCGTGCGCCTCGTTGTCCAAGTCTGTCGCTTTTTCTGCAAGCATCCGAGTTGTCCTCGGAAGACGTTCGCAGAACCTATTCCAGATCTTGCTGAGCGTTATGCACGTCAGACGACCAGGCTCAAAGAGGTGTTAGAACAGCTTGGCCTGGCTCTGGGAGGAGAAGCGGCCTCGCGTCTTACCGCTGTCCTGGGAATGGTCTGTAGCCCAGATACGCATCTCGCGTGTGCTCCGCCGTCTCCCCGATGATCCTATCGAGCCCCCTCGCGTGGTCAGTCTCGATGACTGGGCCTGGCGTCGCGGGTCTCGATACGGGACGATCATCTGTGACCTGGAACGGCACCGTCGGCTCGATGTTCTCCCTGACCGGGACGCTGCGTCAGCGGCGGCTTGGCTCAAGCGCTATCCCTCTATCGAGATCATCAGCCGTGACCGAGGGGGAGATTACGCGGAAGCCGCCCGCGTCGGCGCTCCTCAGGCCGTTCAGGTGGCTGATCGCTTCCACTTAAGCCAGAACCTTCATGAAGCTATCGACCAGGCCATTCGTCGCTGCTATCCAAAGATTCACCAGCTCTTGAGTCCCGCTCAAGCCGCACTCCTGGGCGAAGATCTCCCACTCAAACGGGATGATGCGGCAAAAGCTGCCACTCAGAAGAGAAGAATGGCTCGCTATGAGCGTGTGAAGGTACTCCACGAGCAAGGGTACAGCCTCGCTCAAATTGCCGCCTATCTGGGCATGAAACATGAAACCGTTCAAAAATACCTGATGGAACCACCCGTCCCCCTGTCTACAAGCCTCGTCATGGGAAGCTCATGAGATACAAACCGTATATTCATCAGCGATTCTTCCAGGAGGGCTGTCGAAATTCGCTGCAGATTTTTCGGGAAATGCAGCAACAGGGATATACTGGGGGATCAACGATTGTGGTGAACTATGTGACGCAACTTCGGCAATTGCTTGGAGAACCATCAACGGCTGGCCCGGTGATGCGGACCAAGCCAACACCCTTGAAAGCAGCCGCCCCATCCCCAAGAGAGATCGGCTGGTGGTTCTGCTTGCCGGTGAACAGACTTTCCCAAAAACAACAAGACCAGCTCCTGCTCCTGCGAGAGGCAGACAGTGAACTGGGCGAACTCTATCACCTCGCCCAACCCTTTTTTCACTTGATCAGAGACCACTCTTCCTCCCAGCTCACCCCGTGGATGGAAAATGCGTTGGAAAGCCAGACACCTGAGTTGAGAAGCTTTGCGAGGGGACTTGGGCGAGATGAAATCGCCGTTCGGGCGGGCCTGGATCTCCCCTGGTCTCAGGGACAGACCGAAGGACAGATTACCCGTCTCAAGCTGATCAAGAGACAAGGATATGGCAGAGCGAAGTTTGACTTGCTTCGGCAGCGCGTTCTTCACGCGACGTAATGACTTTCTGTAGGCATGTATGAGATTGTGACTGTTTTGTGGGGCTGAAGTTCCCTTTCGAGATGGCATAATGTATCCAGTGCAAGAGAGGGGAATTGCTCCATAAGGTGCCATGGGCCGCAAGGGAGGAGCAGTTCCAGATGACAAAAGAAGCATGCGAGTTCGTTTGGTGGTGGCCCAAACCTTAATCACGCGTGCAAAAGAGTGAAGGGAGTGAGGCTCTCGATGAGGCGAGGTGACTTCAAGCGATGGTTGTACCGTGGAGAGCGACCCAACTGGCTCGCGAGGATGCTCAATCGAGCATGGGCTGCGCTCTTCTCCTCGGGTCTTTTGCCCGATTATATGGTGACACTGGAAGTGACCGGACGCAAGTCCGGGCGGACGATCTCGCTGCCAGTGGCGGTGGCCGTCGTTCATGGAGAGCGGTACCTGGTGTCGATGCTTGGAGAGCAGGTGAACTGGGTCCACAATATCCGTGCCGCTGGAGGCAGAGCGGTGTTCCGCAGGCACGGTCGTGAGGAGGTCCTCTTAGAAGAGGTTCCCGCCGAGCAGCGCGCTCCCATCTTGAAGGCATATCTGAAGCGAGCGCCGGGAGCGCGACCCCATGTGCCCGTGGACAAGGATGCACCCCTGGCGGAATTCGAAAAGATTGCCGCGGCATTTCCAGTCTTCCAGGTAGCGAAGGATTTCCATGCACATTCAAGAGCCTGAGCTCATGCAGCGCGAGACTGAATCTAAATTCACCTGCTGGTCGAAAGGGAAGTGATGGGCAGTTCTCTGGGACGTCATCCTTTTTCGCCAGAATCACACCAATAGGCCATCTGGAATCATCGGCATCACGCAAAGTGCGGGTGAGCCCCAAAATCCCCGCTAAGGATCTGGAGAGCTGATGTTGCTCCAGAAGCTCCCCGCTAAGCGTTGACCATTGGAAGGCCATTTCAGAACGGGGGCAAATTGTGGCTGGCCCAGGTCGGCGAAGAACGACTCGAAGAGATAGAAAATCCAGATTTAGCCATTGAACGCTGGAAGGCAGAGTGGAGGGCAAAAGGTCGCGACGATGCATGGATTGAGGCCCGCTCATCCCTTTCATTCTTGATATGTTCACGACGTAGGTTGACCTCAAAATGTCGTTCAAGTCGAGATAACACTCCACAAAACCAGGGCCAGCTCAACATGCGCGATGGGCTGAGTACAAGCACGCTCCTCATTACTTTGCCACCGATTCCAGGTAAGCACGTACTTCGGTGGCACTGCTTAGAGCCAGCGCACGCTCCGCAATGTTACGTGCTTCCGAGGCACTAAAATGGCGGATGGTCTGCTTGACCATCGGTATGGCCTTCGGGGTCATGCTGAACTCGTCCAATCCTAATCCAAGCAATACTGACGTTGCCAGTGGATTGCCAGCCAGTTCTCCACACAATCCCACCCACTTTCCCTGTGCATGAGCAGCTTCGATGACCATACGAATCAACCGTAATACTGAAGGATGCAGGGCATTAGCAAGCTTGCTGACACCCGCATTAGTACGATCAGCAGCCAGCGTATACTGCGCAAGATCATTGGTACCGATACTGAAAAAATCCACCGTCTTCGCCAGTACATCGGCTATCAGTGCGACAGACGGCACCTCGACCATAATACCGATTTCAACCTTCCGCGCATAATTTGCACCACTGGCCTCGAGCGTCGCTCGCGCCTGGTCAACTTGCTCCCGTACTGCGTGTACCTCTTCGAGCGTCGAGATCATCGGAAACATGATCTTCAGGTTGTGTCCCGCGCCAGCCCGCAGCAGAGCGCGTAATTGTGTCTGTAACACGTCGGTATGCGCTAGTGACAGGCGAGCGCCACGTACCCCCAGAAATGGGTTCATCTCTGAGATGGTGCTGAGATACGGCGCAGGCTTGTCACCGCCGATATCGAGCGTGCGTACCACCAACGGTCGCCGCTCCATTGTTTGAAATATCGCCTGGTAGACCGCCGTTTGCTCATCCTCATCCGGCACCGTCTCTCGTTCCAGGAAAAGAAACTCGGTGCGTAGCAGACCAACTCCCTCAGCCCCATATCGCAATGCTTCTACCGCATCAGCAAGACTGCCAATATTAGCAACGACTTCTATACGCACCCTATCGAGCGTGACCGCCGGTTGGTCGCTACTTTTGAGCGCCTCCTGGCGTTTTTGTGAGAGCGATTCCGCGCGCTGTCGATAGCTAGCTATTGTGGCTTCGTCCGGCCCGATCAGTACATCCCCGGTGAGACCATCCACTATCACCTGCACCGCCGTAGCCAGTTGGTTCGCCTCCTCACCCAATCCGACCACGGCAGGAATGCCGAGCGCTTTTGCTAAGATAGCCACGTGTGAGGTTGGACCACCCGTCGCCGTACAGAAGGCCAGCACCATCGTCTTCTCAAGCGTCACCGTATCCGATGGAGTAAGATCATTGGCCACGATCACCACAGGCTCTGCGAGGGTGATTGTTTGCGTCCCGCCTCCCTGAAGAATACGCTGTACCCGTTGAGCCACATCCTCAACATCAGCAGCACGCGCCGAGAGGTATTCATCGCCGATAGCCAGTAGAGCCGCAATATAATGCTTTGTCCCCTCCTGCCAGGCATATTCAGCGTTCAACTGCAGTGTTTCAATAGTTGTATGTACTCGCTCCAGGAGTTCGGGGTCATCCAGGAACATCGCATGGGCCTCGAAAATAGCCGCTTCGCCCGCGCCGATATCCGCTTGAGCCTGCGCTGACAGGCGTTGCAATTCCTGCCTGGCCTGTGCCAGAGCAGCGTCCAGGCGAGCCGCTTCGTGCTTGACATCATCCACCTGTCGTCGATCAACAACAAGCCGGCGTACTTCGTAGCGAAAGACAGGCCCAACTGCTATACCCTCTGATGCACCCATCCCCTGAATGGTTTTTGTCAGCATGAACGCTCACCCTATCTCGCCAAAATTATTCTTAATAAAATCACACAGCGCGGTAACCGCCGCTTCGGCGTCATCGCCATTAGCAGTGATACGTACCCGGTCATTCATCTGCACCGCTGCTGAAAGTACACTTAAAATACTCTTGGCGTTCGCCGCCGCTGTCCTCTTTGTGAGATTCTCCACAGTGATTCGCGAAGCAAAGACGCTTGCCGCTTTCACGAATAAAGCGGCTGGCCTGGCATGCAGACCTACCTTGTGGCGAATCACGACCTCGCTCGATACACTCAATGATGCCTCCTCTCACGATACAATGCCCCGTCGGCATGGCTTCTGCTCATTCAGGTTGGCTGGATCATCTTCTCGAATTGCTGGCAAGCATCTTCAACCGTCTTTAAAACCGGGTCAAGTTCATCGCGCCATATCGTCAGCTTCTCTACGAGTTTATATGAGGTGTCTGGATCGATAGTCAATGATGGCGCTTTCGCTTGACCTTGCTCATAGAACTCCTTGATGACAGCCTGCTGGAAAGCGACCACATCGAGCAATTCCAGTACAACGCGCAAGGTCACTTCGTTCGTTGACATGGCCCGTCCCAGCCATAGGGCAGTTTCCTGGCGGCCCATGACATCTTGACGCACTTCTTTCTTTCCTTGTCGTCGCAGCATAATGGATGTCTCCTCACTTATAGATACCGGCTGTACGGCGCGCGTGTTCGACATACCATGCGTCTACCATGGCATCAATCGCCGCGTGTTGCTCGGGTGCCATCCCCGCGTTATGGCTGGGGAATACGGGCAGCCGAATGCCGCGCTCATCCAGGTTCTGCGCCACCTCAGCCACCAGCGACTGCATGATGATGCACGAGGCGATGGTGGAGGCCGATGCGACTTTATGCTGGAAACCCGGAATCGTGACCAGGGCATCCCCCCGTGGTACACAGGTGTCAATAACCTCGTCACAGACCTCGAACAGTCGTTTGCCAGTGCTATGACGAGACTGGCTCGCGCTGCTGTGGGCCAGTGAGGTAATCGCGACCGTCTTCAGCCCTTGTTCCCTGGCACTCAATGCGACATCAATGCCCATGGCATTGACGCCGGAGTTGGAGATCACGATCATGACATCTTTCGGGTCAAGTCGGTAATTCTCCAGGACAACTCGCCCGAATCCCTCCACTTTTTCCAGAAATAACGCTTGTCGTAATGCCTGGTTGCCGAGTACGGTGGGCATGTATGAGGTCGAAAGCTCATGAATAGGCAACCAACCGGGGTAGCTTCCGATTCTTGGATAGGTGTCCATTGTTGGAATAAACGAATGCCCTGAACCAAACAGCACGATCAGACGATCGGCGGCGATGGCACCGGCACCCCATGTTGCTACCTTGCTGATGGTTTCTACCTGGGTTGCTTCAATCTGGGTGAACACATTACGAAAAGCGCTAAAGAATTGACTGGCTCCCATCCTAATCTCCTTCTGGATTGTGATGATGCTGTACAGTACGATTTGTATTGACGATTCTGAGACATGATCACTCGTGCCCCATCAGAGCCTACCAAACGTTTCATGCTCCTTGAGTACCAGTTCGCGCAGTACCCAGCCGACGCCATCCTCATCGTTCGACGGCGCAACCAGGTCGGCAGTCGCCTTCACCTCCTCGGAAGCATTGCCCATTGCCACTGCCATCCCTGCGATTTCAAACATGCTGATATCGTTGCGCCCGTCACCGATGACGACGATACGCTCCAGGGGCATGGCGAGGTATGCAGCTAACAGCTTGAGTGCCTCGCCCTTATTGACTCCTGACCGGGTGATTTCCAGGTAGGTCGGTACTGAGTAGGTCAGGTAGATGGGCAGATTGAGCAGCCGCAGCTTCCTTTCGATCACCAGCAGGAGGCCTGGTTCACCGCAAATAGTGATCTTGCTCGGGTCGGCACTCGCCTGCAAGACATCATCTACCCTGAGAATCTCAACTTGTAGGTTCCCAACGCCGATGATATCAATTTTAGAAATGGCTATCAATTGCTCCAGCTCTTCAACACTTCCTTCATAAAACAGGTGGTCTGGTTCCTGGGAGATGATAGGTACCTTTGCCGCCCGCGCCAGTTCGACGATCTCTGCGGCCTCTGCTTGTCCTAAGGAGCGATAGAGGATTGTCAGGTTGTTCGATGGATCGATGATATGTGCGCCTCCAGAACTAATATATGGAAGGATCAGGCCCAGTTCTTTCAATAATGGCGTCACCTTCATTTTCGCGCGCCCTGATACCAGTGTCACCCCGATCCCCCTGGCTTGCGTTTCGTGTATCAATGACGCAACAGCAACTGACAGTTTGTTCTCGGAAGTTACCAATGTCCCATCAATGTCAATGGCTACCAGGTCGTATGTGCGTTTCCGAGAGGGAACGCTTTCTCTCTTCTCTCTGATCTGTTCATCCCTGGCGGACATGCGTTCTCACCTTTCATTAGATTCCTGGCGCTAAATATGCGGCAGGCGCTGGCGATACAGCGCCAGGGTTCTGGCGTTGGCTTGCAAGGCTTCCTGCACTACACCGACATTGGGGCAGCGTATTATGGGTGGCACCTCGCCCGCGTTGGCGAAATGTTCAATGACTGACGCCATAATAGCGTGAACCAGGATAATTGCCAGTGCTGTCGAGGCACCTCCTGTTGTTCCAAGTTCCGGCATTGCCTCGATAGACACCAGGGTATCTCCTGGTGGAACATCATGATCGAGTACCAGGTCTACGACATCGGCAAGGTGTTTGCCACTCGGATGCAGCGATGGAACAGAGGCTGAATAGCGACGAGATGTAACCCCAATAGTGTAGAGGCCCTTCTCATGAGCAGCCAGTGCTATCTCAATAGG
>DATLSI010000055.1:0-26574 GCA_035534255.1 Ktedonobacteraceae bacterium
TACGCCCTATACACCCGCTCAAATGGCGTCGGGAGGCGCGCCAGCTTCATCACCTCAGTACGATCCGACCGTTGCCGCGCCACGGCCATACGATCCGACCGTCGCTGCGCCGCCGCCTTATGCCGGCCAGGGCTTTCAGCCGCCGGTCAATCCGACCCCTGCTCAACCCGCGTACAACGACTACAACAGGCAGCCAGCCAATCCATACGCGCCTCAACCGCCATCCCCATTCAATAATGCGCCGGGTGGCTATAACGCGCAGGCGGGTTACGGAACTCCCCCGCCTCCACCGAATGCTTATGCCCCTCCATATGCCCCCCCGCCTGGTGCATTCGTGCCCCCAAACCAGCCGCCGCAGAAGAAAGGGCCTAACGTCGGGCTGATTATCGGTATTGTTGCACTGCTAATCGTCCTCATTGGCGGAGGCCTGCTGGCGATCAAAGCGTTCAGTCATCCGCAGGGCCAGACCAACTCGCCAACACCGGGCGCATCCAGTACCACCAATGCCACAACCCCCGCGTCGTCGCCCACGACCGCTGTGACGGCCTCACCGGCGACCAACCAGGGTCCATCCCCATCTGGCTCGCCCATCGATACCACGGCAGCCAGCATTATTACCAATGTGCAAACGGCCAGCGCCATCGATAGTAATTACCTTCCAACCCATACCACCAATCAATTCAGTGTTGGCAATGTGGTCTATGTCACCTTCCATCTCAATTTGACCGCTTCAGGCTATGTGCAGGCCAAAGTCTACGCGGATAATGTTTATGTGACGCAAAGCTCGCTGACGGTGACGGTAGGGAAATACGATCACGGCTATTTCCAGATCACCTATAACAAAGCCAGCGCGGGCGCATTTGAACTTTACTGGTGTTTGCAGTCGGATTGCAGCGATGCAGCACTCGCGGCAGTCGCCTCTTTCACAGTATCTTAAAAGCTGAAGCGTCTGAGTTAGGATTAAGGTTCTCTGTCCTTTGGGGTAATGTGTAGGGACGCGATTGATCGCGTCCGCCCACGTCGGCACTCGCCCATGCGGACGCGATTGATCGCGTCCCTACACGTGTGCGTCCTTTTTCACCCCAAAGGATGTAGACCCGGATAAATCATATCTCTACGCTTCCACCAGCAGACGCCGCAGCACCTTGCCTACAAAATTCTTGGGTAGCTCCGCGCGAAATTCGATGCGGCTGGGAACTTTATAGGCATCAAGGCGTTCGCGGCAGAGCGCCAGCAGTTCTTCAGCCGTCGCCTTTTCTCCACGTTTAAGCACGACTACCGCCTTGATAAAAGGAGATGCATTGCCATCGCTGCCGTTCATATCCTGCGCGTTGAGCGCGTTCTTCATGCTTACCACCGCTACTTCCAGCACTTTAGGATGCTCATACAGCACTTCTTCGACATCACGTGGGTAGACATTGTACGCGCCCGACAGGATGATATCCTTTTTACGATCCACGATGGTGAAAAAGCCGTCCTCATCCATACGCGCCAGGTCGCCCGTGTGCAGCCAACCATTCTGCAAGGCGCTGCTGGTCTCTGCGGGCATGTTCCAGTATCCCATCATCACTTGCGGCCCGCGAATGAGCAGTTCTCCCACCTCACCGGGCGGTAACAGTTCGCCCGTCTTGACATCCACGATACGCGCCTGGGTGCCTGGGATAGGTACGCCAATG
The DNA here is from genome assembly GCA_035534255.1 of Ktedonobacteraceae bacterium. Classification (GTDB taxonomy): domain Bacteria; phylum Chloroflexota; class Ktedonobacteria; order Ktedonobacterales; family Ktedonobacteraceae; genus CF-113. The sequence goes on from DATLSI010000055.1 coordinate 1,677, forward strand.
CTGCCCACGCGCCTTTCACCTTTAAGCGGATTAGAATGTGTAGAAGGCGAGGCCTCGGTCAGGCCATAGCCTTCTACTAATCTTCCCCGCGTCAACTTCTCAAAAGCCTCCTGCACCTCGACCGGCAGCGGCGCAGAGCCGCTGACACACGTGCGAATAGCGGCTACGCCATAAGCGCGCACGCGTGGATAGTTGGCAATCGCCAGGTAGAGCGCGGGAACGCCCGGAAAGATGCTTGGATGATGCTGTTTGATGGCCTGCATAATCTGTTCGATGCGCGGCGCTGGCAGCAAGACCAGCGTCCCGGCCAGGGCAATCGAGAGGTTCATGCAACTCGTCACACCATACGAGTGCGACAGCGGCAAGACACCCAGTATCACCTCTTTGCCACGCCTGGCCTCCGTGATGCAATGGCCCTGCTGCAAGACGTTGACCACCAGGTTTCTATGCGAGAGCATCACACCTTTCGGCGTGTCCGTCGTACCGGAAGTGTATTGCAGCAAGGCCAGATCATCCGCGGCTACTCCACAGTCGATCAGGATCGCGGGTTGGCTGTGCAGCAATTGTTGGAAGGCGTACTCTTTCCACTGGCGATTACGCGCGGTTGCGCCCGTGGGCGTACTTAATTGAGTATTAGAAGCAGCTTCTCCATGCCGGTCATCACTTGCGCGCTCTGCTAATGCCGGCTTGCTCGCGGGAGACACTTCTTCATCGAGCATACCCGCCAGCCTCAAACGCTGGCGCAGGGGCAGGTACTCGCGCGCATCGGTAAAGATGATGCTCCGCATGCTGGTGCTGGCACAGATGCGTTCGACCAGGGGGCGATAGGCAGTGAGCGTGAGCAACACCTGCGCGCCGGAATGTTGCAGTTGATACGTGATCTCTTCTTCATTGGAAAGCGGGCTGCCCAGCACGACGGTTCCTCCGGCCTTGAGCGCGCCATACACGCCGATGACGTACTGCGGCACATTGGGCAGGATGATGGCTACGCGCTCGCCCTTCTGCACGCCCAATCTTCGCAGAGCATGCGCGAAACGATTACTAGCGCGGTCCAGCTCGCGATAGCCGATTTTCTGCCCGAAGAAGATCAGAGCGGGACGATCAGGATAAGCTTGCGCGGCGTTGTTGAGCATATCTTGCAGCAGTTGTCCGGGTAAGGGCAGGGACTCTGGCACACCTCTATCATAATATTGTAGCCACGGCATCTCAGCCAGGCGCGTCGCGTGCGCCGTGGCTGCGAGTGGCTGCGCGGGCTGTTTTATATCGCCTATATCACCTATCGCCTGTTGCCGGGCATCAACAAAGCGACGGATAGCGCGGTTCACCGCATCCGGGCGTTCGAGCTGTACCAGGTGGGCCGAGACAGGGATGACCACCTGTTGCGCCCCAGGAATGGTGCGGGAAACGTCTTCATAGTGTTCGCGCAGGAAGACGTTATCGCGATGCCCAATCATAACCAGCGTCGGCACGCGCAGCTGCTGCATGCGTTCTTGCCCACGCCACTTCGACAGGACACTATCGTGCATGCGTTTAAGCGTGCGCTGAGGAGCATACAAAGCCACTTTGATGGTTTTCGCCACCTTGCTAAAGACGGGGTCTGGCACAATCATCACGCGGCGCACGATCTCGCGCACAATAAAACGCGTCGGCACGCCTATCAAGACCAGCCCGCGCACATCCTCAGGATGACGCAGGGCATACTCAGTGGCAATCGCGCCCCCAAAGGAATGCGCCAGCAGGTAAAACGGGCGCTGGAAAGGGCGCGATGCATCCAGGCGAGCAAGCGTTAGCACCAGGTCATCGACCAGTTCATCCATCGTGCAGGGCAATTCGGCGGGATCATCGCTCAATCCATGCCCGCGCATATCGGGAGCCACCACGCGCATCGTCTGCCCGAAGAATTGCAACTGGTAGAGCCATTGCGCCGCGCTGCCACCATAGCCATGCAGCATGACTAGCGTCATTTTCGCATCTTCGGGCTGCATATCAATGACACTGATGCGGCGCAGCTTCTTTGTATTTTGTCCAACAGGTGCCAGGATGGTTCTGCGGTAGAGTTCGATATCAAGCGGCATCGCTTCACACCTCTCGGAAAACCCTGCAATGTGTCGCCCTTACACACCACGCAGGATGGCCGCTAACTGGTCGCGTTCCTGCCCGGTCAACGGTTGCAAAGGCGAGCGCGGTGAACCGCCGTAATTGAACAGGATATCGAGCGCGGCCTTCAGGCCCGGCACGCTATAGGTGTTGGTCACGGCGGTATTAGCCGGGGCCAGTCGCGCCTGTAATATGCGCGCCTCGCGCATTTGCCCGCTTTCAAAAAGTTCTTGCAGGCGGCAGACTTCGCGCGGGAAGATATTTGCAAGCGCGGCCACAGCTCCCACTGCCCCGACAGCCAGGGCTGGCAGCAAATAGCCAGCGCTCCCGGCAAACACGCGGAAATGCGCGGGAACCTGCGCGACGATCTGCGACAACTTCGCCATATCACCCGCGCTATCCTTTACGCCAACGATATTCGGATGCTGCGCGAGCGCGCAAATAGTTGTGGCATCGATGTCCAGCCCCGCCGCGCTGGCCGGCATATTATAGATAACGACAGGCAGCGGACTGGCATCAGCAACGGCCTGGTAGTGAGCGAGCAAAGCTCTGCTACTCATGCGCCCCTTGAAATAGAATGGCGGCAGGATGAGCGCGAAAGTGGCCCCGGCCTGCGCCGCCTGCCTGCAAAGCGCGATGGTGGCCCGTGTCGATTGCTCACCGCATCCGGCCAGGATAATCGCCTCTTCGCCAGTTACGGCGCGCGTCGTCTCGATCACCCGTACTCGTTCTTCGCTGCTCAAATGCACCGCTTCGCCATTGGTTCCCATCACCACATAGCCAGCTATACCACTATCCGCGATACGCCGGATATGGCGTCGCAAGGTATCCAGGTCCAGGTCTTCGTCGCTGGTAAAAAACGTGGGTAGAGGGGGATAAATGCCGCTGCGCAGCGCGGATGTTTCTGTCATGATTGTCCTCTGTCTCCTCTTGTCTGTCAGCCTGTGCTGATTATAACACAATTCGCATGACGCACCTCACATTTCAACTGTGCTCTAGAGCATAGTAAAGCCCTAAAAATTGGTGTATTATCGTAAATAAGTAAGAAAGAACTCTGATGGATATCTAAAAAATTAATCCGTCAAAAACAAATTGAAGGAGAAAAACCATGAAAAAATCTTTTGTAAGAAATGTAGTGGCAGGTATAGCAGTTCTTGTAGTGATGATTATGGTTAGCGCTTGTTCCGGCCTGAGCAACGGGCAGAACACATTGACAGGTTCGGTCGTTTCGGTGAACGCCAGCACCAATACCGTCGTACTCAGCGTGAACGGCCAGAACGACAGCATCAACCATGTTCCCGCCGACATCATCCAGCTTTTGCAGAGCCAGGTGGGCAAGGTCTACACCGTCCAGGTGACAACCAACAGCGACGGCTCGTTCTCCATCGTCGGCGGCTCCAACGTCACCCTTGATAACAACCAGGGCACGCCCAATGCTAACGAGACGCCCAACACCAACGAGACCGCGACGACGAATGAACCCGGCAGCATCGAGTTTTTCGGCAAAGTGCAGAGCACCGGAGCTAACAGCCTCGTCGTAAGCATGCCCAACGGCTCAACCCTCTCGCTGGCAACCAATAGCACGACCGATCTGGGCGATTTCAACAACGTGTTGCCCGGAGTCAACACACAGGTCAAAGTCGATGCGACCGCCAATGCTGATGGCAGCTTCACGGCTACCAAGATCGGTAACGTCGATCCTACTTCAGATAACGTCAACGAGATCAAGTTCGACGGCGTGACGACTGCGGCGGTCGGCTCCGATCATGTAATCCACTTCGCGGTTGGCAACAAAAGCTTCAGCTTCGCAATTGCCTCCAACGCCGACCTGAGCGACTTTAACAACAACGCGCAGTCCATCCAGAACGGCGCATCCGTGAAAGTCACCGTTGACTACAACGGCACCAACGGTACGGCAACCAACATCGGGCTGAACAGCGGAAATTAGTAGAGCTTTCTCTCAAACAGGAAGCAGGGCCACCCGCGCGGGTGGCCCTGCTTCCTGTTTGAGAGTCCCTACTAGAAGCGCGCAAACGCGAACAGCAATATCCCCATCACCAGCACAGTCACTGCTACAGCGCCCAGCAGCAACAATGCCCGGTGGCGCGCACCGGCAGCTCGCATCGCTTGAACACGCACATCCTCTGCCGGACACCATTGCGACCTGCGACAGTTGGGACACAGGGGAAACAGTTCGTATGGGAAGTAGAGCCTGCCGCCGCGCATCTTATCGCGTATCTCGCGGCTCTCAAAGGCCGCGCTACAATGCGCGCAGCGCAGCAGCATGTACTCGGCCCAATCCCTGGCCTGGCAGTTGGGACACACCATGTGCAGGCTGGCCTGCGTGGAAGTCGTCCAGCGATGATGACAGCGATGACAGTAGTGTGAAGTTCCCTGCTCCGCGTCCCGCACCGTTCCGTGCAGTACACCATCTTGCATCAATACGCGGGCATCATCGGGCCAGAGTTTATACACAAAGCCTTCCAGCGCAAATTCGATGCTGGATACGCCGGCTTTATCAAGGACCGGAAAAGCGAAGCGCCGGTCGCCGCGCGCAGTCGAAACACCCGCGGAAGCGGTAGAGTGCTGACGAGCTGCGCCGCTGCCGTTCAGATCGAGTCCCAAATGTTCCGCGCGCTGCAAATCGTAGTGCCTGCGCTCGTCTGTGTCATTCAATGTTTGGTAGGCAAGCAGCAGGAGACGCATGCGTTCCTCAGCATCTTCGCCTTTATAGACATCGGGGTGATATTTTAGAGCTAGCTTTTTGAATGCTGCTTTAATGGTTTCGCTTGACGCGTGTGCATCCACGCCCAGCACAGTGTAATAATCAGTAAATGTGTCTTCCATTATGTTTTTGCGCGCTTGTCTCTCCATATAGATAGTAGTTACGGTTAATGTATTATACACTTATGTATTTGACGTGTCATTAAGCGAATAGTTGCAAATTCGCGAGAATTTCGGGAAACCGCGAGGATCCCCCTGGCAATATACGCTATCGCGCAGGTAATGCGTATATAATACAGTGAGTACACGAATGGAAAGGTGAGGTGCCATGCGCGAACCATCTACAACCAATCATCATGATGATCATGACCATGACGACCACGACCACGCTGAGCATAGTGGCAAAGGCGGCCATGGGCATGAACATGGCAAGGTAGATGCCGACCTGTATGGCAATAAAGCCGGACTGCGCGCCGTGCAGATTGCGACGGCGGGTATGCTGCTGGTGGCAATCATCCAGTTCACCATCGCCACTATCGGAGGAAGCGCGGGACTCTTCGCCGACGCGCTGCACAACCTGGGCGATGTCTTCACCACCATCGCGTTGTGGATCGCCTTTGTCGTCTCCAATCGCGCCGCCAACCACCGTTACACCTATGGCTATTATCGATCGGAAGACCTGGCAGGCATCTTTATCGTGCTGGTAATTATCGCCAGCGCGATAGCTGGCGCGGTTGAGTCCATCCAAAAGTTGACCAGCGGCAACGTACCAACCCAAATCTATTTAAGCATGGCGGCTGCCCTGGTCGGCGTCATCGGCAATGAAACGCTGGCGCAGTACAAAATCTCGGTTGGTAAGCGCATCAATAGCGTTCCGCTCGTCGCCGACGGCCAGCACTCGCGCATCGACGGTCTGACCTCGCTGGCGGCCTTCGTGGGACTGATCGGCGTCAAGCTCGGCTTTCCTATGGCCGACCCCGTCGCCGGTATCCTGATTACCATGGTCATTCTCACCGTCGTCTATTCGACTTCGCGCAGCGTCATACAGAGGCTCCTCGATGCCGTTGACCCGCGCGTCGTGCCATCCATCATCGACACGGCCCGGCAAGTACCCGGCGTCGAGGCAGTGACCGATGTGCGCGCTCGCTGGGTGGGGCATACCATGCACGTGGTCATGAACATCGAGGTAGACCCTGACCTGACCCTCGTAAGGGCACACGCCATCGCGGAAGAGGTGCGCCATCGGCTCTTCCACACCATCAAGGGCATGTCGGAAGCCATCATTCACACCGATCCCAGCGGAGAAAGCGGCGATCACCATCAATCGGTGGCCCACCACCTGCAAGAGGCGCAGCGCCCGGTAGTGCAGCGCTAGATACCGTGCCTGCTGCAACGTGACGCTAAAACAACTCTACAAGCTATTGCAAGGGCAAGTCGGTTCCCTTTGCTTCAACTTTCACGACAACCGTGCCATTCGACCCTCCCACAGCCGATAACAGGTTGGTAGTTATCTTGCCAACCTGTGTTTCGTCAGGTGTGCTGGTAATCGACTTTTGCAGCAGCGAAGCCGCCAGTGACCGCGCTCCATTGTAATCGTAGACTTCAGCCGAACATGTTACCGCAATGTAAGCAGTGACGCTGGTAGCATGGTCCCCTACATTGTGGTTGTCACTAAGTTGGTGCGAACAATTGATGCCGCCAGACATTTGCTCGTTTGAGGCCACCTGCCCCTGGACATTAGCTCTGGCGGTGGCTGTTTCCCCACCTTCATACTGGTTGACCGCCTGGTTATATGAGTCATCCACGTCACTCTGCGCGACATACGTGTAGCTGGAAGCATCACTGCCGCCGGTGAACGCGTAGCTATAAACATAGGCGCAATTGGCGAGAGAACCATTGTTGCAACTGTAATTCCTATTGCTGATGAGCATATTGCAGCGCAGTGCCCACCTGGCCGAGCATGGTCAGCGCATCTTTGACGGGCAGCGGACGTGGGGCCAGCTCTTTCAGGCGATTATACAGCGATCCAAGCGGGGCATACTCCATAACCAGGTATGGTATCTCCTCCTCGATGCCTACGTCCAGAACCGGTACAATATACGGGTGACGGAGCAGGGTCAGTAGCTGAGCTTCTTGCAAGAAACTGCTGCGTTCCTGGGGCGAGGCCAGGTGTGATGCATGCATAAACTTGACAGCAACCGGATGATTCTGCTTCGAGGTATCTTCGCCCCGGTAGACGCGCCCGAATGAACCACGGGCAATTTCTTTGAGGATGCGATACTTTCCGATAGATTGTGGTAAGCTCGCCATAATCTTCTCTCCTGTACGCTACAATAATACCTGTTCATCCACAGTATCTTGCACTTAAATATTTTACCATGCAATTCATATGCATGTAAATACAAATGAATATAATAAATTGAGTTAGACATACTCTTCGACAAGAGATGAAACACAATGACACATTATGTTTCGTGTCGAGCCTGACAAAAGTTCTACTCCATTCACTAATCTAGAGTATTCTACATATGATATGGTATACTAGCTGCCATATATAAGCTAGGCATACCGACATGGGGGCTATATGAAATACTCTACTTCGCCGTCGCCATACCCGCATCCGAGCAACAGGAGAACGACGCCACCTTCTGCGGGAGCAGGTTCACCTCTGCGCGTGATCGGCCTTCTGCTCGCGCTTGCCAGCATTATACTGGCGCTGCTAGCGGTATCCTTTTCCTTGCATACGCCTGGCGTGCTTCTGCTGGCCTTGCTAATTTTACTCATCGCGGCGCGCATCTTCGCCCTCTGGTTAGGCTCACATTCCTCTCATACAGCCGATCCCCACGCATCTCAGGTTCACGCGATCGACCAGCGCGGCGCGGGCATCAGCCACGCACTTCTCACACCACGTTTAACGCCTACCCCCGCTCGACCAGGAGGATACCAGCCTGGCGAAGCCGCGTTTGTTCTACCCATGCCCGTAACCGATCCAGGCAACCAGTACCGCGTGTCGAACAACTACGGACTGCCCCCGGCTGCGCCACCCTTCTATGAACCAATCGAAAACGATGAGTTCTTTTCGCTGGATCAGCCTATTACGAACGAGCGCTGCTTCCTCCTGCCGAAAGAGGGCGAACCCCTCGTCGAATGTCAGGATCGTTATGCTCTGGCAGCCAGTAACGGCTATCGTTGCTACGCGGTAGCAGACGGCGTGGCTGGCAGCTTTGTTCCCGGACCCTGGGCGCGCCTTGTGGCGAAAAGTTTTGTGCAGCGAGCCGCGCTTTTCACCGGAAAAGACGATTTTCAGCATTGGCTAGCCGCTTGCAGCCAGCAGTGGCATGCCTGGATCGAGCAGCGATGGGTACCGACCATCAATGCCCTGCGCGCGCGCAATGGCAACGGTATACAAGATTGGAGTCAGGAGATCCGCCAGGGGGCACAAACAACGCTGATTGCTTGCCTACTCGATCCCCCACGACAAAACGAAGGCCGCGTCAACACAGCAATTACCGTATTTGCCATCGGCGACAGCGAGTTCTTTCATTTCACACCTGATGGGAACGGCGGCTGGCTTATACGCAACAGATTTCCTTACGAGAAGAGTGAGGATTTCGATTCCTATCCCGCGACGCTGGTGACTGCGGCACGCCCCGAACTGGTAGGACACGCCTGGATGCGACGCAGGAACACAATTCTCAACGCATCACCCGGTGACCTGGTAGTTTTGACCACCGATACACTGGCGAAATGGATGCTGGCGCAAATCGAACATAAGGTAAATCGCTGGCAAGCCTTGCTCGCAATCACCACTGCTGGCGAATTTGAGCAGTATATTCGCCGCGAATTTCGCCGCGACGGGGTCGAAGATGATGATGTGACAATGCTGATTATTCCTGTGTAAATACGAGGAAAGACAACGATATGACAGTAGCCGATTCTCCTGCTAAGCAACGTCTGTGGCTCTGGATTACTGGTGGTATCCTGATCGGCCTGCTCGTTGTGGCAGTTATGGCGCTCTTGATCTTGCCAGGGCTGCGCAGAGTTCATGTGAGACTGCCAGTGTCGGATTTGTCGGCGGCATTTCTGGGCGAAATAATCTTCCCCGCTCAACCGTTGGCTCCCCAACCGGCTCTCACCGTGGCACCCGCCGCTATCAAGCCCGGGGTAGGTGCTTGCAGTACTCAAGGCACGATATCACAATGCAATGTGACCTTGAGCGCAATACATATTCCAGCTGGAGGTATAATCTGGCAACCAAAATCTACCGCGCCGGTCACAGTCAATCCAACTACCGGCCTGCTCACTCCGCTTATCACCACAAACAATGTGACAATTTCTGGTCTGCCCTGTGCTACTGAAACAATCACGTTCACCGGCAAGACAACGCTCAAAGGCGTTGTAGTTACCCTTACCCCTGTTACAGTTACCTGGACCTGTACTCCAGGGCCGACACCTACACCGTCGCCCACTCCGTCGCCTTCGCCATCACCCACGATACCCCCGACTCTTACACCGTCGCCCACTCCATCGCCCGCGATTACGCCTTCGCCATCACCCACATCGTCGCCTTCGCCGACGCCGTCCCCCACAATCACGCCTTCGCCGACGGCAACGGTCATTCCTACCTCGCCAAATGGCCCGACAAATACGGGGGGGTCCTCGTCTCCAAATGCGGGAGGATCGCCGGGTATCCTTTCGGCAGGTAGTCTGTTGCTGATTGCCGCCATGACGCTCGCGCTGCTCGCCTTGTTGCTCTATCTCTTACCACAGCCACAAGAGCAGAAGACGCTGTCCGACAAACTGCGTTCGCTGATCATTCCCGACTCACTGCGTCGGCGGTAAAGCGGGTTTAATGAGAGGATTTGCCTCGTTGCAGGGATTCCAGCACGGCAGCGACCTCGTGCCGCACGCGGTCGTTGTTGCCTATCTCCGTCTGCACCTTTTCCCAGCCATGCATAATCGTGGTGTGATCGCGCCCGCCCAGTTCCGCGCCAATTTGTATCAGAGAGGCGCTAGTTTCCTGGCGCATCAAATACATCGCCACCTGGCGCGGCCAGGCAATCTCGCGCTCGCGTTGTTTGCCGCGCATGCGCTCAAGGTCGACGTTATAATAGGCGCATACACCTTCGAGCACCTGGCTAATACTCATTGACGAGTGTGGTCTGCTGCTGCCCTCGTTATAAATATGCTCCAGCGCCTGAACCGCGAGATTGACCGTCAGCGCGGCATCGTGCAGCGTCGCGTAGGCAATAACGCGATTGAGCGCGCCTTCCAATTCGCGCACGCTGCTGCATTCAGGACGCGCAATATATTCGATGACGGATGGAGGAATCGCGAAACGCAGCGATTCTGCCTTCGAGCGCAGGATAGCCAGGCGATGCTCGTACTCCGGCGGCTGGATATCGGCGAGTAACCCCCATTCAAAACGCGAGCGCAGGCGGTCTTGCAGGCTGTGAATGGCTTTGGGCGGTCGATCGCTTGTCACCACGATCTGTTTATTGGCGCTGTGCAGCGTATTGAAGGTATGGAAAAATTCTTCTTCGGTTGACTCTTTGCCCGCGATAAACTGGATATCATCGACCATCAAGATGTCAATCTGGCGATATTTGGCGCGAAATTCCTCAGTTTTTTGATAGCGAATCGCATTGATGATCTCATTGGTAAACTTTTCCGAAGTCACGTAGAGCACGTTCAACCCGGACGCCTCGCCCACATGTCCAATGGCATGCAGCAGGTGTGTCTTGCCCAGACCTACCCCGCCATAGAAGAACAAAGGATTATATACCTGGCCAGGATTCTCCGCCACTGCCAGTGAAGCCGCGTGCGCCAACTGGTTTGACTTACCCATAATAAAGGTACTGAAGGTGTAGCGCGGGTTCAGCATGCCCTCGCCGCCTAAAGGCAGCAGGCCCGGCAGAGCATTTTTGACATAATCTCGCGGCGCGCGTGTTTCATTTTCTGCCTCGAATTCATCCGTCGCCGCATCTTTATCCGAACGGCGATGCGCAACGGGCCGGGTTGAAGGAGTAGAAGCGGCATTATTCGCCACAAAAGCTGCGTCCAGCTTTGATTTCTCATGTTCGAGGGACGCGAGACGACTTTTGGGGATGCGATACGTTCGTTTATGCGGGGCAGATGATGGCTCAGTTACCCCGTCACTTCTGGACGCGGGGGCTTCCTTCGACACCAGGAAACGTATTTCAACCTGGCCGCCAGCAACTTCCGACAGGATTGAGCGAATCAAGTCAAGAAACCGCCCTTCCAGGTGGGCTTTCGCGAAAGTGGTTGGCACGCGCACGATAAATATCCCGTCCTGAAAAGAGATTGCATCAGTCCCTTGAAACCAGGTCGTAAAAGCCGCTGGCTGGACTTTTGTTTGCAATCGTTCTATAGTTGTTTGCCAGATTTGCTTTGCGTTCACACCCTATTACCTCTTCGGCGACATTCTATACTGTTTGGCAAGTTCATGCGTTTGTAATGGTAGGGTCGGCTTTGTCCATACCACTGTAGGGCGCATGTATTCAGGAAAGTCGTTCACTAATTAAACGACGTATATCAGAAAAACGGGTTAAATATAAGCGAACCATCATTGAATGTTTTGGGTTGTAGTGCGTAATGGTAACACTTATTCCATAGACTGTAAAGCCTTTTTTGGTAGCAAAACTGAGAGCTATCTCATAGGTTTCCTTTCTCTATTACTATATACTAGTCACAAAGAGGGTGGTGTTTGGAGGCTTGCTTGAGCCTCCCATCATTAACGCCTTCCTGGTTGTGTGTTGTGTTTTGAAGAGGAGTTTTTATGTTCGTATCCCGCTCTACGTCCCAGGTAGCGCGAAAAATCGGCTACGCATATTTTTATCTGGCGCTCGGCGCGCTGCTAACAAGCATACTGCTCGTTTCTTGCTCGAATCCGTTTGGCAGTTCTCAAGCAACTCCAACAGTGACACTCTCTGCGAATCTGTCACTGGCACAAACGAAATGGTGCGGCAAGCCCGAAATGTTGTTTCGCGACGAAGGAGCCGCGCACGCCACGACGCCCGCGGCCACGGCTACAGCAACCGCGACGGTGACGGTGACGACCACTCCTGCCGGCTCGCCCACCGCTACGGCCACAGCGACCGCGACCGCGACAGCCGCGCCCGGAACGCCAACCACTCTCAACGATTGGCCGGTTGTCAAAGCGAATCTTGGTTTTACCGTATTTCTCCCCGCTACGCTGCCTCGCGCGACCTGCCTGGTGAGCGCGCAGGCAACTATTCATGACCCCACCTTCGGCGGGAGTTTTCTGATCGGATACCTGCTGCCAGATCACACATCGCTCACTATTTCAGAAGCGCCGCTGACCTCACAAAACACGGCTTTCCAGTGTAGCGTATCCGATAGCTCAAGCTCGCAGAAGAGCAGTTCCCCACCGGCAGGAACGCCGCAAGCGACCGCCAGCCCGACTCAAATACCGCTGCAACTCTGTTCAGGCGCGCGCAATACCACAAATATTGTACTCTCAGGTCGTAGAAGTATAGAATATCTGCAACAGGTTTTTAACGCTTTGCAAGCAGACGTGACCTGGATACCAGTTTCATAAAAGGAGAAGCAACCCATGAACGCCACCTGCCCACGTTGTAATGCTCCCATTGAGCCAAACAGTGCCTTTTGCACCAACTGTGGCGCGGTTCTAGCTGCGTCAAACCCATACCAGCAAGCGGGATCGCAACCATCCTCGCCTGACCAGCCACCCGGCCAGCAATCCCAGGTACCCCCCTGGGCAGCTTCAGGCAACGCCGGTTTCGGAACCTATCAACAATCACAGCAGGCAGGAGGGGTAGGGGGCACGCAGATCGACCCGACGGCAGGCGGATCTCTGGGCTTCGGCGGTGGGGGCGACGCGACAGCAAAAAAAATAATCACCGTCGCGGTAGCCATCATCGCGATTACTATAGTACTATTGCTGTTTTTTGGGTTACTGGCCCTGCTCATACCCGGCCTGCGCTGTTTGTTCCTGTTGTTTATTGTGCTACTCTTCGTAATCCCCTGGTTTATATACTCATATATCCGCAATTTAATACGCCGTTCAGTCGGTGGCATGGGTCGATTCTTCTAGTAATCACCCTTGTGCCACTCGACGCTTAGCGCTTGAGTCTGGTATAATGAGCGAAAGTTCGTATCATCCTATACCAGTTGTACATTCCGACATAGGGAGGAACATCGACAATGGATAAATGCCCCTTTTGCAGCGCCGAAACAAGGCCAGGGGACAATTTTTGTTTGAATTGTGGCAATCGCCTGCTTCCATCAACTCCCTCACCCCAGCAGGCGCCGACAGTGATGAGTGATGCTACTCTTCCTTCACCCGAAGACTGGGTACCGCCTGTCCCACAGTCAGCAACCTCAGAAAATCCCTGGAATAATCCAGACCTTCTCACTGTAGCTGCTACGTCTTTCGAGCCAGCCACGCTGCGCGCTGACTCCCCGGCCCCGGTCGCACAGGCGGTCATGAGCAAAATTGAGGAACCGGCTCACCTGATGCTGCGCGCCGATAACGGCGAGGTCTTAAATGATTATGTGCTGGATAAATTCGAGATGAGTATTGGCCGCGCGCCTAATAGCGATATTCTTCTCTCTAAAGATAAGCTAACATCGCGCCGCCATGCCACCCTTCTTTACGAGAACGGCCAGTATTCCATCCGCGACGAGCGCAGCGCCAACGGCACCTTCGTGAATTCACAACAATTGGAAGAAGCTTCTGTCCGCGCTCTTCAGAATGGCGATCATATTGGCATCGGAGAGCATGAATTGATCTTCCAGACGCCGCGATCTTCTGCGGTAGACATCGATAGCATGCCTACCATGACAGTCAACGCGTCAGCGATGGCGACTGAGATGACCTATCGCACTCAGGAAGACGAACACATGAATACCAGTTCCGACGACGAATACGGCACGCGCTCAATGAATGGAGGAAGCAACGTGCAGCAAACCTCACCTCAGCAGGACGAAGCGCCTGAGATACCCGTTACGCCTCCCCCTGTCCCGGTCGCGCCCGAACCAGAAATCTCGCAGCCATCCGCCAGCGAGCCTTCGCCAGCCCCCACGTCAGCTCCCGCCACGGGCCAGAATTTACCCGAAGATGTCTGGGAGATGCCACGGCAAGCGCCATCCGCGCCGCTCGAAAACGGTGCGGCAGTCACGTTCAGCCGCCTGACCAGCCTGCCGCAGCCCACCTTGCCCGATGTGGCTCCCTTGACAGCTGCCCTGGCAGCGCTTGACGGCCAGGTTGCTTCGCTGAACGAGCAGTTGAACGCGACCCAGGAGGCCATGCGCAACCACGAGGCCGACATCTCGCAGACTACCAACCAGCTCCGGTCGGGAGTGCGCTCCGTCTCTGATCGCATGGATAAAACCATCGCGGATGTCGCCCGCACGCGCGAACAACTGGCATGGACAGAACTGCTTCAATTGATGGAAGATGTAATGAATAACCCGCGCGACATCGAGTATGTCATTAAACTGGCCCGCAAAGCCCGCGAGTTGAACAAAGTCTTCCAGATACACCAGAACGTGCTTAGCACGCTTGCCGAGTGCACAAGCCTGCTGCGCGGCCTGGTCGGCGAGGAAAGATAATTAAGAGAATGAATTTCCGCACAAGGCTAGCCTTGTGCGGAAATTCATTCTCTTAAGGAACCATTTATGCGCGAAAACAATTATGACGCTATCATCATCGGCGCGGGTCTGGGCGGAATGCTCAGCGCCGCTCAACTCCTACAACGCGGCAAACGTGTTCTTATAATCGAGCGATTACCCCACTGCGGCGGACGCTTCACCGCCAAAACCTTCCAGGGCGTCCAGGTCAGCACCGGCGCGGTCCACATGATTCCATTCGGGAGCAGCGGTGTGCTGGCGAGTATGTTACAACGCCTGCGCGTGCCGCACCATTTTTTCGATGCCGATGTCTTCGCATCCTTTCACGTGCGCGGCAAACAAATCCGCTCGCGCAGCATCCTGGGAACGTTCAAAGTCTTTGGCCCGCGCCAGTTCTTCTGGTTCGCTCGTATCGGCTACCTGATGTTCTTTCAGCGCCTGCCCGCCAGCGAACGCGACCTGCCCTTCGATGAATGGCTTGCGCGCCATGTCAACGTGCGCAGCAATCCCGAACTGCGCGCCTTCTTCGAGCGCATCTCGCGTTTCGCGCTCAGCCTCGAACTTCACCAGGTAAGCACCGCTGAGGTTATTCGCACCACGAAAAACATGTTTCTCTTTGGCGCGCCTGGCATCGTGCAGGGTGGCTGTGGCGCACTCACCGCTGAATTGCAGCGCCGCATTACTGAACAGGGCGCGGAACTGCGCCTGCAATGCGAGGCGCAGCAAATCTTGCAAGAAGAGGAGCGCGTCGTCGGAGTGCGCGTCCGCGACAAAACCAACGGAGAAGAAGCAATCCTGCGCGCCCCTCTGGTCGTGAGCGACCTTGGACCACGCGCAACCAACGCGCTGCTCAACAATCAACGCATCACCCAGGCTGATGTATTGAAACACCGCGTGTCTTCTGTAGGGACGCGATTTATCGCGTCCGAGCAAGCCTCCGACAACCTTGAAAACCCTGCGCGCACAGGCGAGGCAGCCGCGACGCGATTTATCGCGTCCAATGACGCGCCCTCGGACGCGCCCGACAACGCCAACCTGCCTGACGCGGACGCGATAAATCGCGTCCCTACACAGATTCACGAAGCTATCGGCCTGAAAATACACATACTCAGTGACGTTTCGCTCATCCCGCACAAAGGCATCATGTATTGCCTGGACACGCAGCGCATCGCCGGCATGGTGCAGCCAACCAACAGCGACCCGCGCCTGGCTCCCCCTGGCAAACACTTACTGATCAGTCACCAGGTCATGCAGAGCAATAACGTCGAGCAGGAAAAGGCGTTGGCCTTAGCCGACCTGCACATGCTCTTCGGGGAAGCCTTCGAGAAGCACTGTCGCATCCTCACCATGAGCGCCTATCGCGGCGAGTGGCCGGTGAATCGCGTCGCGCAGGGCGAAGATATGACCTCGCAGACATCAGTTCAGGGGTTATACCTGGTGGGAGACGCGGTGAAACCGTCCGGCTACCTGATGGTCGAGGGGGTTGCGCAGAGCGTGAACGCTTTGCTCGATCTGCTGGACGCCATCGAACAGGGGAAGGCCGATGGACCACCGGGCGCGCCAGTCATACGCCGCGCGCGCCATGTCGCGCCGCCGCCCTCCCGCCTGAACGCCCTGCGCTGGCTCTGGGAAGCCCCTGGCAATTCACGCTCCTAAAAATGTCTCTAAACAGGTTTACGATGTCCAACTGGCGCGCACTTCGCGCAGTTGGTCAGGGGTTAGAATACGGAACAGCACCAGCAAACTTTCCAGGTCGTATTCCAGACCCATCTGGTGCAACTCCTGGCGTATACGCCCGAGCGCGCTGATTTGCGACGCTGAAATCAATCCATAACTTACCAGGCTGGCGGCAAGTAACTGGTCGGACGTTAACAGCTTAAACATCAGCAGTATCTCACCTAACTGATAATTCATATCGACGCCGCGCAACATACGCTGGATATTTTGCGCTACATCCAGGCGATGTTGCGGTACAAGATGCCCCTCAAGCAGCACGTTGCCTAAAGAACGGGTGGCGCGCCCACTCAACACCGGCGTTGGTGGAGGTGGAGTCGGCAGGGCCGTCATGGGCGGCAGGCTCTGTACAATATCTAAGAGTACATCTTCCGAGGTTGCCGGGGGGGGCACGAGTTTGCGTGACGGCGATGGCAACACGGGCGATTGTTCTACCAGCACCCGTTCAATCACCTGCTCCTGCTCTCTTTCAATTGTTTCCTGCTTTTTGCTGGCATCACCCACCTTGCTTGACACTCGCGCCTCGACTTCCTCAATGACTTGAACTTGTGGTGTCGGTGGTACAGGCGCTACAGGCGCTACAGGCGCTACAGGCGCTACAGGCATTTCAGGCACTGGGGCTGCATTTACCGACGGCAACGGCACAGTAGACGAAGGAACCCCTGTTGGCATAGCACGTCTCTCGGACACCCGCTCCCGCTCAACCGGCAAATCTTCTATAGGCGAAGCTCGCAAGGAGAAATCAGTGATCGATTTCGGCTCAACTGGCTGCGCCTGCACCTGTATGGCAGGCCGCACAGCCACATTTTCCACCGCGACATCACTTAACACTACCTGGTCGGTCTGAGGGCCTTTATTGGACTCTTCCCGCTCTGGCGTGAGAGTGGGTATAGGTGCAGGTGCGGCGGCAGGCGGTGTCGTCACATGAGCATTTACCGGAGAAGCAGTATCCACCTGTGCAGGTGGGATTTCACGCACCATACGCGAAAGCTGTTCAAGTCCTGTCGCTTCCACCGGCGCGCTCGCGACGTTCCCGGCATCACGCCCCGTTTGCCTTTGCATGGCGACATCTCGTTCGATTGTTGCGCTGCCTCTTTCAGTGGTGTTGAGAGTGTTCTGCGGTCGCAATCCGGCATCCGGGCTGCCCGCGGTACGCGGCGCGGGAGGGGCATGCGGCGCCCAGTTCGTCTCAGGCGTCGGCGAATAGCTGCGATTGCCAGGATAAATCACGGCGCGAATCTTGTCTGTAAATGTCGGCGCGGGCACATTCGATCGCGCAGCGACGCCCGGTTCGGGTTGACTCGCGGGAGCCGCAGCAGGAGCGGGGTTAGATCCCATCATCGCAGACTGGGGAGCCGTCGATTGGCCGGTCGTCTGCGCTGAACGAGCATCTACTTCGGGCTGCCGGTTGTAGCGATCTAAGCTCTCCAACCTGGGCGCACTCTGCCCATTTGTGCTTGACCCGCTGCCCAGACGCGAGAAAGAACCCGTCACCGCACCGGGAATACGAGAGCGCACCGCATCCACAAGGTTCATCACACCCAGCATCCCGTCGACTTCCATATCCGTCAAGACGGCACGCGAACGTTCCTCCGGGTCATCCGGGCCATATCCCGCCAGATTCATACAGCGAAAGGTAAATACCTGCACGCCGCGTCCTCGCCTCTGCGCATCCAACGCGACCCAGAACTCACGCCTGTTTGCCGCCGCCTGCGCCAGATTGACCAGCACCAGCCGGATGGGATAGCGAGCTATCGCATCAAATACTTCCACAGCGGTGCGGGCGGCGTGACACTCATAACCGGCCAGCTGAAACTCACTCATGAGTAGTCCTGTGAGTTGTTGGTCCCGCTCGAAAAGAAGAATATGAGGCCCACCACTATTTATATTCATCTCGGCGCTCCTTGTCGTTACCGCTCAAATGTAAAACCCTTTTTTATTTGAGCTAGTATAACATATATCGGTACCTGAAGAATAGTTTCAAGGGACTATTTAGCTCCTGGAAATACCCATCTTGCAGGAGAGTTGAACAGAGTCAGGCAGCAATACTCTCTCTATTGGATATGTGAAAGACGTGTGAAAGCTATGTGAATGCTCCTTTTTTACTCTTGACACCGGCCTATCTGTACTGTATGCTTCCAGTATTAGCCATATACTTGGCAGAATCTCGTAGGTTTCATCTCCCGCCAGGCATGGAAAATGGGACCGCCATTGAGAATAAAACAGCAGGGAGAACACCTCCTGTTACGATTTGAAAATGAAAGGGCTGATTCTCTATCTCAACTTTTCGAGCGGTTCACCTTCCATGTAGCATTAGTAAAGAAAGGGCTGGGTTCTATAACTCGCTGTGTCGAGCAAGAAACCAGCCCTTTTGAAATCAATAGAGATGTTCAATCGTGTATTGATTCATAATCCTTACGATAGAACCGGTTGCCTTGGCGCAGTAATTCAGCAGTGAGTGATCGTATCATCGTCCTGACAGCATAGAACAGAGAGGGTGACTTATGGACCTGGTGAAGCGGTTAGAAGAATACAGGGACCGTGAACGGGATTTACAGTGGGAAGGGACGTTTGCCCAGTACTTTGAGATTGCCACGAAGAAATCAGAAGTGGGACGTCTTTCCCACGAGCGCATTTATCATATGATTATGGATGCGGGTATCGAAAACACCCGCAGCGGAGAGCCGAACTACAACTTCTTCAGCCAGGAAATCTTCGGCATCGAGAAACCCCTACAACAGATCGTCGAGTATTTCCATTCAGCCGCGCAGCGCCTGGAAGTACGCAAACGTATCCTGCTGCTGATGGGTCCTGTCGGAGGCGGTAAATCAACGATTGTCTACCTCATGAAACGCGGGTTGGAGGCGTATAGCCGCACTGAGCAAGGCGCAATCTACGCTATCCGAGATTGTCCCATGCACGAGGAGCCGCTGCACCTCATCCCCAATGATCTGCGCGCCGACGTGGAAAAAGAATTTGGCCTCTATATCGAGGGCGATCTGTGCCCCCATTGCCGCTACATGATCGACAACCATTTCCAGGGACATATCGAAGATGTTCCCGTCAAGCGCATAGCGTTTAGCGAGAAGTACCGTGTCGGCGTGGGAACCTTCACGCCGTCAGACCCGAAATGCGTCACAGGTGACACCCTGGTACTCACCGATCAAGGGCTACAGACGATAGAGGACATTTATCTCCAACTGCCCAATAAGCCGCGTGAAGACGAGTTTGTGCCTTTTGAAAAGACTATTCTGGGTATTGACGGCCCGGAAAAAGCCGCCAAGTTCTACTGCGGTGGCTTTCAGCCCATTTACGAGGTTGAGACCAATCTCGGCTATACCATTCGGGGCACAGCCAATCACCCGCTGCTTACCTTACAACATGGCGGCGAACTGACCTGGACCAAAATTGGCGATCTCAAGCCAGACGACTATGTAGCCCTGGCGCGCGGCAGTCGCATCTTTGGACAGAGCGCTGAGTTACCACAGAGCTTCTACCCCATGCCACGCCAACCGTGCAACATGACGCCTGAACTGGCTTACTGGCTTGGTCTTCTAACAGCAGAAGGCAGTGTAACTCACTACGAGACGTGGTTCGTTAATAGCAGCCAGACCCTCATTAACCGATTTGTCGAGTTGACACGCAATCTTTTCGGACTGGAAGCCGTGCCTCATCGCAAAGGCGAAACCTACAACTTTAATGTTTCGATTAGTAACAAGGCCCTCTGCTCATGGTTGCAGGGCGAACTGGGCATAGCGCGTGGCTCGCACGCCAAAAGCATACCGGCTAGCGTCCTCGCCAGTAGCGAACAGGATATGCTCGCCTTCCTGGAAGGTCTCTTCTGGGGAGATGCTACTATTCGCGGCAACAAACAAGGATCAAATACCTTCAAATATACCTCTAAGTCGCGCCAGCTTGCCCGCCAGGTTCATATCGCTTTGCTCAATTTGGGCGTCATCGGCTCTTTCTGGAGCCATGAAGATGATGGCGAACTGTACTACAATGTCACTTTACGAGGCGACCAGGTACTTGATCTTGTCGAACTAATTCCAACCTTGCGCAACAAAGCTACATCGCCATTGCGCGAGACACGCAGCAACAAGACCAACTACGACCACTTGCCACATGGCACAACTCTGTTGAATGGACATGGAGGCGATGGCTATCTGGCACGCATCATCTCTGGCAATCGTCAGCTCTCCTTCAACCGTGCGCGCACGGTTCTATTAGAACAGCCAGAGTTGGCACACACTTCGCTTGCTACGCTGGTCAAACAGAACTATCTCTGGCTGACAGTACGCGAGATACGCGCTGCCGGTATTGAGCCTGTCTATGATCTGCTTGTGCCAGGAACGCATTCCTTTGTGGCCGATGGTTTCATGCAACACAACAGCCAGGATATCAGTGAGTTAGTCGGGGGTATCGACCTCTCTACTATCGGCGAAGTTGGCGTCGAAAGCGACCCGCGCGCCTACCGCTTCGATGGCGAACTCAACATCGCCAACCGCGGAGTCATGGAATTCGTCGAAATGCTAAAGACGGATGAGAAGTTCCTGTACGTACTGCTCACACTCAGTCAGGAACAGAACATCAAGACCGGGCGCTTCAGCATGATCTACGCCGATGAGGTGGTAATCAGCCACACCAACGAACACGAATACCAGTCGTTCGTGGGCAACAAGAAGTCGGAAGCCTTGCAAGACCGCATAATTCTCGTCAAGGTTCCCTACAACCTGCGCGCCTCCGATGAAGTCAAAATATACGAGAAGTTGCTCAAGCAAAGCGCGTTGCAAAACGTGCATATCGCCCCCTACACGCTGCGTATCGCCAGCGTCTTTGCAGTACTCACGCGCCTTGAGGCATCCAAGAAGGCCGGCATGAGTACGATGAAGAAGCTCAAGCTGTACGACGGCGAAGACATCGAGGACTTCAAGCAGAAGGACATCAAGGAATTGCAGGATGAAGCAGTGCGCGAGGGCATGGACGGCATCTCACCGCGCTATGTCATTAACCGCCTGTCGAGCGCGCTGGTCAAACAGAACACCACCTGCATCAATCCCATTGACGCCCTGCGCGCCCTGCGCGATGGACTCGACCAGCACACCAGCATCACACGCGAGGAACGCGAACGCTACCTGAACTTCATTCAGGAAGCGCGCAAAGAATACGACGACATGGCACGCAAAGAAGTGCAGCGCGCCTTCGTCTACTCCTATGAAGAGTCGGCGCATACCTTGCTCAACAACTACCTGGACAACGTCGAAGCCTACTGCAACAAAACGCGCCTGCGCGACCCCATCACCGAAGAGGAGATGGAGCCTGATGAGCAGTTGATGCGCTCTATCGAGGAGCAGATCGGCGTCACCGAAAACGCCAAGAAGGGGTTCCGCGAGGAGATTCTTATTCGCATCTCATCGTTGGCTCGTAAAGGCATGACCTTCGATTACACCAGCCACGAACGTCTAAAGGAGGCGATTGAGAAGAAACTTTTCGCCGATCTGCGCGACGTGGTGAAAATCACCACATCTACCCGCACGCCCGACAAAGAGCAACTACGCAAGATCAACGAAGTCGTTGACCGCCTCATGTCGGATCATGGCTACTGCCATGTATGCGCCAACGAAATTTTGCGCTATACAGGAAGTTTGCTGAATAGATAGAGACAACCAGGGCGACCCTCGCGGCCGCCCTGGCAAAATAAGGAGTATTCTCCATGTCTGTCTCACAACACGACTGGTCATTGCACCGCAAGGGACAGGTAGACCAGGAACGTCATAAAGAAAAAATCCGTGAGGCGATTAAGAAAAACCTCGGCGACATCGTCAGCGAAGAAAACATCATCCTCTCTGACGGCAAGAAAATGGTGCGGGTCCCCATCCGCTCGCTGGACGAGTACCGCTTCCGCTACGATCCAGGCCGCCAGACCCACGCGGGCGAGGGCGACGGCAAAAGCAAAGTCGGCGATGTCATCGCCCAGGAGCCGCGCCCCGGCAAAGGCAAGAAGGGCAAGGCCGGCGAAGAGGCCGGATACGATTACTACGAAGCCGAAATCACCATGGAAGAACTCGCCGCTATGATCTTCGAAGATCTCGGCTTGCCCAACCTGGAACAGAAACGCCAGCAGGAACTCCAGACCGATGCCGTGCGCTTCACCGACGTGCGCAAAAAAGGCCCGCTCACCAACCTGGACAAGAAACGCACCATCATGGAAAACTTGAAGCGCAACGCCGCTAAAGGCGAAGCCAGGTTCAAAGACATCAAGTCCGATGATCTGCGCTTCAAAGTGTGGGAGCCAACCATCCGCTATCAATCCAACGCCGTGGTGATAGCCATGATGGACGTTTCGGGCAGCATGGGCGAATTTGAGAAGTACATCGCGCGCAGCTTCTACTTCTGGATGGTGCGTTTTCTGCGCACCAAATACAACAACGTGCAGATCGTCTTCATCAGCCATCATACCGAGGCCAAAGAAGTCACCGAAGAAGAGTTCTTCCATAAAGGCGAAAGCGGCGGCACGCAGGTATCGTCAGCCTACGAACTGGCCCTGCAAATCATTCAGGAACGCTTCAACCCTGACGACTGGAACATCTACCCGTTCCACTTTTCCGATGGCGACAACCTGCCCTGGGACAATGACCGCTGCGTGCAACTGGTCACCAAACTGATGGAACTCTGTAACATCTTTGGCTACGGAGAGATTCGCGAGGGGCATTATCGCTCGCCCAGCACACTGATGTCCGCCTACAACAAAATCAACGATAAAAAATTCACCTCGGTCACCATCTCTGACAAAAAAGAGGTCTATCCCGCGCTAAGGAAGTTCTTCGCGCAGCGCGACACCGTCCCAACGCGCTAAAACAGTAGGGACGCGGCAAACTGCGTCCCTACAGGAGTTTCTCAATGGTAGATAGCGATATTGAACGACTGCGAGATGCAATAGACCATGCATGGGAAGAAGCCCGCAACTTCGGACTCGATCCATTTCCCACGCATTTCGAGCTGGTACCCGCGTCTATTATGTATGAATTTGCCTCGTACAGCCTGCCCGGACGTTTCAGCCACTGGACGCACGGCAAAGCCTACCACCGGCAAAAAATGCAATATGACTTCGGATTGAGCAAAATCTACGAAATGGTCGTCAACACTAATCCCAGCTACGCCTTTCTCATGGACATGAACGACCTGCTCCAGAATACCTTCGTCGCGGCGCACGTTTTCGGGCATACCGACTTCTTCAAGAACAACGCCTACTTCCAGCACACCTCGCGCCGCATGATCGACAAGGTCAGCATCCATGCCGAGCGCATCGCCAAATACGAGTTCGATCACGGCAAGTCCGAAGTCGAGCGTTACCTGGACGCCGTGCTCTCCATCCAGGAGCACGTGGACTATAACCTCTTGATCCGTGAGAACGAGCCGGAGAACAGAGACGAGAAACACACCAACACCCCGGTCGGCCCATACGATGACCTGTGGGGTCTCGACACCAGGGCCAAGAAGGCGCAAGAAGCGCGCGAACGCTTGCTTAGCAAGCCACCCAAATTCCCCGAACAACCGGAGAAGGACATCCTGCTTTTCCTGCTGCGTCACTCTCCGAACCTGGAACCCTGGCAGCGCGACATCATCGAAATCGTACGCACGGAAATGCTCTACTTCGTGCCGCAAATGCAAACTAAGACTTTAAATGAGGGCTGGGCTTCAATATGGCACTCACGCATCATGCGAAAAATGGGCGATATGGACTACATTTCTGATTCCGACACAATCGAATTTGCCCAGTTGCACTCAGGCGTCCTTTCGCCCTCGCGCACCTACCTCAACCCTTATTATGTGGGCTTCAAGGTCTTCGAGGATATCGAGCGGCGTTGGGACAATCCCACGAAAGAAGAACAGGAACGCCTGGGGCGCAAGCCCGGTCAAGGATTGAAGAAGATTTTTGAGGTACGCGAACTGGACAACGACGTTTCCTTCCTGCGCAACTACCTCACCGAAGACCTCATCAAAGAGCTTGACCTCTACCTCTACAAAAAAGAGGGCGACGAGTGGGTAATCGTCGAGAAAAACTGGGAGAAGGTGCGCGACGGCATCGTTGCCAGCATGACCAACTTCGGCAGCCCCTACCTCGTCGTCGAAAACGGCGACTACAGGGGCAACCGCGAACTCTATATCAACCACCTTTTCGAGGGTCAGGAACTTGACATGGTCTATGCCGAGAAAACACTCCAGCACGTCTACACCCTCTGGGGTCGCCCCGTCCACCTGGAAACCATTTTCGAGGGCAAGCGCATCCTGCTCACCTACGACGGCGAGCGAAATACAAAGAGTTCGTTGGAGAAATAATACGGTAGGGACGCGATTAATCGCGTCCGCGTTGGGATGACTCTGACATTGGAGGACGCGATTAATCGCGTCCCTACAGATGTGCGGCCTTTTTTCACCCACCTCACTTATTCTATGGTTCATCTTCATGCCACGTTTTATAACGTTCCTTTCTGAAAACCCCTGGCTTTCAAGCAGGGGATGAAAGAAAGACACCCGCAGGTGTCATACTCACACTATGAATACTCAAAGCCTGAATATGCAACCAAAGGCTAGACATGCGTGAGACAATGGTTGTAGTCTCGTAGCACCTGAAGAAAAGAATACTGTTTCCTGGGTTCCAGGCTAAATCGTTCGCCTGGGTAAAAGCAGTAACGTGTTCCCAAAG
>DATLSI010000056.1:0-2821 GCA_035534255.1 Ktedonobacteraceae bacterium
CCTCTCAGTGCCAGAAATAGATGTGGCGTTCGTCGGGCCAAACGATCTTCACGCGCACCTGGGCCTTCCACCAAGCAGCGACGGCGCTGAACCTGAATTTATGGCAGCTTTGGAACGCATCAAGGCGAGCGCGCGGCAGCACCAACTCGCCCTGGGCATCTTCAGCAGCAACGGTACAACCTCGGCTGAGCGCGTCCGTCAAGGTTTCCAGATGATCAGCGTCACCACGGACGTCAGCAGCATGATCGCCGCCGCGACGGAGAATTTGCGGATTGCGCGCGGATAAATCAGCAGAAAGGCGATAGGCGCATATGCCGCAAGCGATTGTATGGACGGGTAAACCTCTGCGGCCACCGGCCCTGGCTGCCCTTGATGGCGTGGCCTCGGTAGTTGTGAGCGTCGTCGGCGAGCGCAACGATTGGTACGCGGAAGCAGCGACGGCTGACGCGATCATTGTTGAAGGAGCGACCTTCGTCACAGGCGAGGTGATGGATCGCATCGGCCCGCGCCTGCGCACTATCGCGCGCACGGGCATCGGCGTTGATCGCATCGATCTCGACGCGGCCACCCAACGCGGCATCCTGGTACTGAACACGCCCGACGGGCCAACCGAGTCCACCGCCGAACACGCTATCGCGCTGCTGCTCAACCTGTGCAAAGACGTCATGACGGGCGATCGCATCGTGCGCTCAGGCCGCCCGTTCCCGGCGCTGGTGGATCTGACGCCCGGCTTCGAGGTATACGGTACTGTGCTGGGACTGGTCGGTCTGGGGCGCATCGGCAGCCGTGTCGCGGAGATCGCGCGCGTTCTCGGCATGACCGTCATCGCCTTCGATCCATTCATCGCGCCTGAGCGAGCCGCCGCTTTGGGTGTAGAGCTTGTGCCATCGCTCGAAGCACTGTTGCCCCGCGCCCAGGTTGTCTCCCTGCACAGCCCCGCCACGCTGGAGACCCATCACCTGATGAATGCCGCAACCTTGCGCCTCATGCCCAGAGGAAGCTACCTGATCAACGTCGCGCGCGGCGCCTTGATCGACGAGGCCGCATTGCTCGACGCGCTGCGCTCCGGCCACCTGGCAGGCGCGGCCCTGGACGTCTACGATCCCGAACCGCCGCCTTCCACGAATCCGCTCTTCGCGCTGCCCAACACCATCTGCACGCCGCACATCGCCTCCTACACCGCCGCCAGCGTCCTGCGTATGCAAGTCATGTGCTGTGAACAGATCGCTATGGCCCTGCGCGGCGAGCGGCCGGGGAACGTGGTGAACGGTGATGTGTGGGGGAGAAGGCGTGGATGAAAAAAGTTTGTTTGTATTAACTCTCAGCAGTATTGAGGTCAACTTTCACCGTTTCAAATGCTTCTGCTTGTCTCGTCATAAGTAGCGTCCGCTATTTTTCTGGCGGCAAACAATCCAGAAGAATGTGGTATATCCTGACAGGACGACCTTTGCTGTCATGTCGCTCATGTTCACTCACCCACTCTAACGGAAATTCAGGAATGATAACCTCATCGTGTTGAGGTGACTGTAAATAAAGGTTGACCGCATTTTTTGTGATAGATGTCTTCACGAGCTTTTTCCATTCGAAGATGGTATTGCTCTGCACGTATCCAAGCATAGCGGCTTCATCGTATCCTGATGCATAGATGCCCTCAGTGAAGCATCCCATCCCTTCCAAACCCGTGTATTTGCCTGCTCCATAACCATTTGTGCGCAAGCGCTTAGCTTCAAATACGTACTCAGGGCGCTTCCAGCGAGATATCAATTCGATAAAAATATCGGTTCGTGGCCTGGATTTGCCATGACTCCCCTTACCGGACACAGGAGCTTCTTCATGAACGCTATAAAGTTTACACCATAAAGGGCGGTCACGACGGCGCATCCAATCTTTTATACCACAGACGATGAACTCAGTGATATGCTCCTCATAATGCTCATTGGACTCTATTTTATAGTGACCCGCCGTATATCCCGCGCTGATAAGTAGATGTGCATTTTTCCTGAATGCTACCTTCCATGACTGAAAATGGGAAGGATCAGGTTTACTACTTTTCATATGCCCTACAGTTCTGTGATAACTTCCCCGATTATATCGCCCGCGTCATTCATGGCTTGAGTGCGGGTCCAGTCTATCAAACGCGGCGGCTTATAAATGTGGATGCGCGGCCCATCAAAAAGCCGTAATCCGCGCTGCACATATATCCATTGACTGACCTGTTCCTTGAGGCTTTCACTCAGTTCAGATAATATGCGAGAGGATGTAATATCGCCCGGTCTTATTCTACTTGGGTCAAGTGTTATTGGCGTATCCGTGTCAACCACATCGATGATGCACTCTATAAGATCAGGAGAGTAAGTAATGCTAATGCCGTGATGAGTGCCATCACCTACAAAACCATCAAGCTCGTCTCTGAGTTCACGCGCGTAGTCTAAAAGCTCCTGCTCGTCTGGCTCTCGAATAACCTGCTCGAATGCAGATGGTCTATCAAGCAGGATGCGCACCTGTACAAAATCAGTTACGAGTGTGCGAATATCTTCAGGGATATCGAACAGATCAAAGATTTTCTTGTCAATCGTCCTCTGTGCGTTCTCGTGAAATGCATCGATTTCTTGCTTAATTTGCGTTTTCTGTTCTGTTGGCATCTTTGATAAAAGGTCCAGTATGGGTATATCGTCGGGATACATAGCCTGATACGAGTGCAGGAAATCCATTTGCAGACTACGAACTTTTGAGAATGCCTCTGAAATACTATGCTGTTCATCAGCAACCAGACGTAGATGGAGCAAAACAAGCTCTCTGACCTGTTCTAAACTAAAGTCTG
>DATLSI010000057.1:0-38719 GCA_035534255.1 Ktedonobacteraceae bacterium
GCTTTTCATTGTTCATACATATCCACTTTTCATAGTTTGATTATAATCAAAGTACGAAATCCACGCAAGGCAGGTGCAAACCTCTCCAAAACATGGTACAATGCGGGCTATGAATGAATTAACCAACCAGATCGATCGCCTGCAAGGGCGCGTCCACGAAACTATGGTGCGTCTTTGACCTGGCTACCAAAAAAACACAGATAGAAGCAATGGAAGCGGAAAGCCTGGCCGAGGACTTCTGGTCCGACAACCGCAAGGCGCAGGCGCATATGCAGCAAATGACGGCGCTGCGCGACGAAGTCACCACCTGGGAAAGCATCAATGAGCAATTGAACGACCTTCATGGATTGGCCGGGTTATTGGAGGAAGAACCGGATCAAGAATTGCACGCCGAGCTTGTCGCATCACTCTCTGAGATTGAGCAAAAAGTAGAGCAACTGTTGTTTACGCTGATGCTGAACGGCGAACATGACGAACGCAACGCCATTGTCAGCATTCACGCGGGCAGCGGTGGCGTCGATGCGCAGGACTGGGCCGAGATGCTTTTTCGCATGTACCTGCGCTGGGCTGAAGGTCACAAATTCCGTACCGAGATCTACGACTATAGCGAAGGCGATGAAGCCGGCATTAAAAGCGTCACCATCGAGGTCACGGGGCGTTATGCCTATGGCTACCTGCGTTCGGAAATCGGCACTCAGCGCCTGATTCGCCTGTCGCAGTTTGACGCGGCGCACCGCAGGCATACCTCGTTCGCCAGGGTCGAAGTGCTGCCTGACATCGAAGGTAGCATAGAGATTACTATTCGCCCGGAAGACCTGGAGATCGATACCTATCGCGCAACCGGCGCTGGCGGTCAGCACGTCAACAAAACGGATTCGGCAGTACGCATGAAGCACATCCCCAGCGGCATCATCGTGACCTGTCAGAATGAACGCTCGCAGATTCAGAATCGTGAAGTTGCCTTGAAGCTGCTCAAAGCGCGCCTCTACGAGCGCGAAGTGAAACGGCGCGAAGAAGAAACAGCAAAGCTCAAAGGTGAGTTTGTGCAGTCCGATTTCGGCGCGCAGATTCGCACGGTGACGGTTCATCCATACAATATCGTGAAAGATCATCGCACAAACTACGAGACCAGCGATACCGAAGGCTACCTGAACGGCAATGTAGACCCGTTCATCTTCGCCTACCTGCGCATGAAAGCCAGCGGCGTAGCGATTGAGGTATAGCGACCAGGGCGACCGCAAGGTCGCCCCTACGAATTCGCCTGTGTCGCTTCGTCTATGCATGGTGGGTTCGTGCATGCAGGCTTTGCCGCCTTTGAAAATCGGCTTACCATCTGCAAAGGACCAGATGGCCCGGCATTCACCATCAACGCTCTTGCAGGCAAGCAGGGACAAACCGATGTGCGGTTGGATATCAACGTCGGCAGCGAACACTCACCATGCGCGCAACCCAATCGCATGCGGCAGCGCATGATGCATAGGCACCTGCAAAACCTGATTCCCCCGCTGGGATAACCATCAGGCCCTCGCAAAATCTTGCAGGCCATAATATCGATCAGGGTAGCGCAGCTTGCGCAGGGCTTTCACCTCGATCTGGCGGATGCGTTCGCGGGTCAGTTTGAACTCCACACTGACCTCGTCAAGGGTGTGAAAGTGACCGTCCTGCAGGCCATAACGCATTTCGATGATGGTGCGTTCGCGCGGATTCAAGATAGTCATAGCTTCATTGATATGCAAGCGCAGCGCCTTTTGTGACACCTCGTCCACAGGCGTGGCCATACTGGTATCTTCCAGAGCATCAGCTAGATGATACTGCTCATCATCTGCCACCGGCGCGT
Organism: Ktedonobacteraceae bacterium; assembly: GCA_035534255.1. Classification (GTDB taxonomy): domain Bacteria; phylum Chloroflexota; class Ktedonobacteria; order Ktedonobacterales; family Ktedonobacteraceae; genus CF-113. The sequence continues at coordinate 1,838 of DATLSI010000057.1, forward strand.
CGAGGGAGATTGGCTGTTCGGAGACGCTTAACAACTCAATGATGCGATCTTTGGATAGGCCCACCTCGGCGGCAATCTGTTCGGGAAGGGCTTCGATGCCCTGTTCCTGGTAAATGCGGCGGGCGACGCGCTTGATCTTATAAATAAACTCGACTACGTGAACTGGTATATGGATGGTGCGCGAATGTTCAGCGATGGCGCGGCTGATGGCCTGGCGTATCCACCAGGTGGCGTAGGTACTGAAGCGAAAGCCGCGCTGGTAATCGAACTTCTGCGCCGCGCGCATCAGGCCAAAGTTGCCCTCCTGGATCATATCAAGCAGGGGCAAACCCTGGTTGGAGTACCGTTTGGCAACGCTGACGACCAGGCGCAGGTTAGCCTCGATCAGCTTCTGCCGGGCGCGCAGATCGCCACGCGAAATACGCTCCGCCAGTTGTAATTCTTGTTCGGCGGTGAGCAAAGGGTACGCCCCAATCTCTTTCAAATATTGTTTCACCGAGTCATCTATCGCCCCGCGCGGCTCGCTCTCTTCGACAAATTCCTCTTCTTCCTCAAAATCGATCTCTTCGCGCATATCACCATCGAAATCAAAATCGCTAACGGCGCGCGTATTGCGCTCGCGCGTCTGCCCTTTCTTAGCGGAACGAGCCGTTCCCTTGCCAAATGAAAACACAACACTATTATCGACATCATACGCCTTTGATACTTTAGCAACCATGAGTAGTACTCCTTCTACACGCTTTATGACAATTCGGTGAAATTGCAATCAACAGGCATTCCCACAATCATTCGGAAATGAATTTTTATTCGTTTTGCTCTCCTACTTACTGTTATTGCAACAATCGTGCCAAAGCGCATTAAGCGCATCATATGCCAAGATGTCCCATCGCTATTCAAGCTTCAGAACACTTTCATAATCGGCATATTGCCCTGCTTCTGAAGTATCCAGAGCAACAAAAACGCGGAAAAAGAGGAGCCACAACAAAGCGGGTCGCCTGGCCGGGGTGAGTAAAAATGGCGAACAGATTTCCAGAAGTGGGGAATATTCCACAGAGCGTTCAAATAGAAAGATGTTTATCAATCTTGACGGATGTTGTAACAGGTGTTATGCTAGGTGTAGAAGCAGAGATACACATGCCATCTGCTTACATCGTCTGTTGTAAGTAGCCTGCATTGTGGCTGTGTAAGATGCCTGGAAAAGATGAAAAAATCTTCACAAGCATGCTGACACAGAGCACAATTTATGGTATGATAGCGATGGAGTGACACTGTATAACTGCTGTGGGGATGCGGATGCAGAGGCGGAGGCTCCCCCTCGGCTTACTTCTTCGCCAAACCTTGCCAGAAATTGCGTGGTCAGGTGGGTGAATACTATCCTCTCTTGAGAAGGAAGGAGGCGATTTCGTGGAGAATGCATTTCCCCGGTGTCGCAAGTGTAGTGAAGGTGATCTGGTCCCGCTTTCGGATTTCGGTAGCCAGGGAGCTTCCATTGAGTATAAGGCGTGGGTATGCACAAACCCTTCTTGCCTGTACAACATCAAGATCCGTAACGGCGATATCATCATCAATGAACCCATCAGTGATGGATCGCTCCACCAGTATCGCGGCAGCCGCCAGTAAGGTGTCGCATTGCCAGTGGGACAAAGTCAAGGCAAGAGGTAAGTAAATCCTTTTCCTTTTGCCTTTATTTTTGAAACGAGAACACGTAAGGAGTCATTACAAGCGTGCTCAACCGATTTTTTGGGCAAAAACCGCAGGAAGAGCCGAAAAGCGAGTCTATCGTTACCCAGGAGCGCGTTGGAGGGGACTCCATGTCTGACCCTAACTCGAACCCCTTTAAGAGCAGCTTGAGCCGCACCCGTAAATTATTTGGCCGTATCAGCGAGTCTTTTGTCAAACAAACCCCCATTACCGACGATCTATGGGATGACCTGGAAGAGGCATTGCTTAGCGCTGATGTCGGTCCCGGTACCAGCACCTGGCTTATCGAGCGTTTGCGCCAGCGTGTCGTCGAAGAGCAAATGCGAAACACCTCCCAGGTGCAAGATGCGATGCGCGAAGAACTCACCAAACTACTGGGGAAATCTTCCGGCCTGCGTTTTGCCACCAAATCACCTCTCACTGTGATCCTGGTAATCGGGGTCAACGGTTCTGGCAAGACAACAAGCATCGCGAAAATGGCCTATCGACTGAGCAGGGAGAACCACCGCGTGATCCTGGCCGCCGCCGACACCTTCCGCGCAGCCGCCATTGACCAGTTAAAAGTATGGGGCGAGCGTGTCGGCGTGCCTGTCATCAGCCAGAATCCAGGTTCCGATCCCGGCTCTGTCGTTTACGACGCCATTCAGGCGGCTAGCACGCGCGGAAGTGATGTTCTGATCGTGGACACAGCAGGACGACTGCATACCAAATATAACCTGATGGAAGAGTTGAAGAAGATCAACAAGGTTATTCAGAAACTGCTTCCTGATGGGCCACACGAGTTGTTGATGGTTATCGATGCTACTACAGGCCAGAATGCGCTTCTACAGGCGCGTAAATTCGCGGAAGATATCGGGCTGACGGGCGTAATCATCACCAAACTGGATAGCACCGCCAAAGGTGGCTTTGCCTTTGCCGTAGCCGACGATTTAGGCGTTCCCATCAAATTCATCGGCACGGGAGAAAAAGTCGAGAATCTCACACCCTTCGACCCACAAAGCTTTGTGGCTGCGCTCCTGGCGCAAGACTGACAAGGAGGTATGACATGGTGAAAGAAGCTGCCGATCCCCCGACATCTTCATCTTCCAGTAACCAGCCAGGGTCAGGCTTACCTTCAAACAATCTGGTGGTCAAATGCAACCGGTGCAAAGAGATTCTGATCTCGCGCGAGTGGGAAAAGAACCTGAAAGTTTGCCCGCGTTGCAATTACCACTTCAGGCTTTCCGCGTATGAACGCATAGAGTTGCTGGCTGATCCGGGCAGTTTTGTGGAAACCGATGCCGATATTATTTCAATCGACCCCCTCAACTTTGTGGCGCGTACTAAAGATGACGTGCAGGAATACGCCAAAAAGCTGGTTGAAGAACGCAAAAAAGTCAACATGAACGAAGGCGTTGTAACCGGCCATGCCACTATTGAGCATATGCCTTTCGCCCTGGCAATTATGGATTTTCGCTTTATGGGCGGCAGTATGGGGTCCGCAGTAGGTGAAAAAATCACACGCGCGATTGAACTGGGCCTTGAGCGGCGCATACCCGTTTTGATCGCCAGCGCTTCTGGCGGGGCGCGCATGCAGGAGGGGGTGTTCTCGCTCATGCAAATGGCGAAGACCTCAGCGGCGCTGGCAAAGCTGGGTGAAGTCGGCGTTCCCTACATCAGCCTGCTGACTGACCCGACCACCGGCGGTGTGACAGCCAGTTTTGCCATGCAAGGTGACATCGCCCTTGCCGAACCGGGCGCGCTGATCTGCTTCACAGGGCCGCGTGTCATCGAGCAGTTCATGCATGTCAAACTGCCAGAGGGAACAGTCAACTCTGAATTTGTGCTTCAACATGGCATGATTGACGCGGTCGTTCACCGGCGCGACCTGCGACACACCCTGGCGCGTATCATCAGCTTATACGCGCCCGGCCGTACACAGGGTCGCGCTCAAGAGAATGCGCAGTTCATGCATTAAGCAGGAGAAAGCAATGGCCTACGACCTGGAATTTGAGAAGCCACTGGCAGAGTTAGAAAAGAAGATTATCGCCCTGCAGCGCAAGGGTGATCGTCTGAAACCAGATGAGCTGAGGCATTTGCAGGAGGCCGAGCGCGATCTGCGGCGCCGCACTGAAGAGATTTACAAGAACCTTACCTCCTGGGAAACGGTGCAGGTGGCACGCCACAAAGACCGTCCTTACGCTGCCGATTACCTCCATTTGATAAGTGACGACTTCTTCGAGTTGCACGGAGACCGTTCGTTCAGCGATGACCACGCCATCATAGCTGGCGCAGCCAAATTTGACGGGCAGACGGTGATGTTTGTCTGCCATCAAAAGGGCCGCGACATGAAGGAGAAGCAGTTCCGCAACCTGGGTATGCCGCACCCCGAAGGCTATCGCAAGGCGGGAAGGCTGATGCAGCAGGCTGAAAAATTCGGTTTTCCCATCATCACCCTGATCGATACTCCCGGCGCATTCCTCGCGCTGGGTGACGAAGAGCGCGGTCAATCGGAGGCTATCGCCGCCAATCTCTATCTGATGGCGCGCCTGCGCGTGCCAATTATCGCGGTAGTGATCGGCGAAGGCGGCAGCGGTGGCGCGCTGGCCATCAGCATAGCCGATCGTATTCTAATGCTCGAACACAGCATTTATACGGTCGCGATGCCGGAGGCATCCTCGTCGATACTGTGGCGCGACACCAAGTATGCTCCCCAGGCTGCCGAGGCCATGCGCATCAGCGCCAAAGAACTCAAAGCGCTCAACCTGGTGGACGATCTTATTCCGGAACCTCTGGGCGGCGCGCATCACAACTACCGGCTTATGGCTGACAACCTGAAGGCGGCGCTTCTGAAATACCTGGCGCAGATTAAACCCATTCCTACTGATGAGTTACTAGACTTGCGTTACCAGAAGTTCCGAAACATCGGAGTATTCAGCCAGATTTAGCCGCCGAATACTTCAGTCCATTCTTACTATGGTCGGCTGCGACGAGTTGTTGTTATGCTCTGGCTCCCTGGAAGGCGAGGAGCGAATATAAGCCTGCCCAGTGATACGATACCCCAGGCCAGCAACGCGTAGACGATCATGGCAACCAGGGTAGAGATCTCAAAGACACTTCTGCCCAGCGCCTGGTCATTGAAGATGCCGTTAAACGGTGCTACAAAAATGTGGCTCAGGTTGTACAGGAACATGACAAAGCCGCTGCTCTCGCTGGCCCCCAGTAAACGGAAGAGGAGTCGCAGCAGTAATATTATCTCTAGCACGCTTAACACAAAGTATGTGATATTCGTAATCCACTGGCGTGTATTGGCCCGACGTTGATTATCATTCGCATAGACTGCCTCGTGGCTCTCGACCTGATTGCCCATAGGGTCTACGTAGCTCTGATACTGGCTCTGGACATCAGACCCGTCACCGCTGGTTGACCTGGTAGTATTTTCAGCGGCAATATATGGCTGTCCCTCGGTGGGAGCCTGGTAGGGCTGCTGCTGATAGCCCTGCAAACGTGGATCGGGCGGGTAAGGTTGATCACTCATCTCTTTTTCCTCCTTGCATGATAGTATCCTCTAACTCAACTTCGGATTAAGAGGAAGGGTATCTTGCTTTAACACGTAAGTCTTTATGAAATAGTTACAAGGAGATTGAAGTTTTAGGGGAGGGCTTTGAAGAGGTCGCGCAGGTCAGTCGCGTGAGCAGCATCGCCCAGAAGCGGGGTCACGCCAAAAATCTCCTCTATTGTGCGCAGCGTCGAGCTATGGGTATAGTAAACCGTATTCGAGTAGCCTCCACCTTTCGCGTCAGGAGAAAGCACGATCAGTCCGATGGGACCATCTCCACCTTCGCCCTCATCCCAGGTAATGAAAATTACACCGCCATTCTTGTATGCCTGCGAGTTGAGAATGGGTGGGATGTTCTGAGCGAGCCAGGTATCACCTTGCTTCACGGAATTATTGAGAGGCGCGCAGTAGTTGTGCATGTCATCGCACACGTTCGGCGTGATGAAGTTGTAGCGCGCCTGTGTATTCTGCTGCAGGTCTGTGGACAATTCGCTGAATGGCCGTACATGCGCGATGCAATATGACGAATTCGGATCGTTGTCGTTCGTGACATCGTTGAAGAAAATCATTGGATTGTGCTTGGGAGCATATAAATCAGTGCCGCTGAGCGGGCAATCAGTGCCTCCGATGCTCTCCTGGTAAGACTTCCACGAGATGTGGGCATTATTCAGGAGCGTGACAAGATGCTGCGTCGAGCTTTGATGATTGGCAGATGGGTCGGCATCGTCGCTAATGCCAAAATTGGTGCCAGCCTCCAGCCACAAATAGTTCGGTTCGCTCGGATGGTTCCCTGGCGGATTGTAGTACTGATTGGCGTATGATGCCATTGGCAGAAGCGTATTGTTGATATATGGCGCGGATGGATTATTCTTAATATCGGACCCGTTGTGATTCTCCATCATAATCAAGAAGACTGTCGTCTTATTACCCGTTACAGAGGGAGGAGTAGCAGATTGAACATTGATGCGGGCAGTTGGCGTCAGGCCGTCAGTTTGACCGGGAGTTGTAGTAGCAGAGACTTGCAGGGCTGCCCGTTTTGTGACTCTGGTAGAATAGAGAACAATACTCCCCACAATAATAATAATTACCAGTCCAATTAACAAGAATAGCCACCTGGGGACAGAGTGTAACATATACTCTCCTCTTACCAACTAGATACTCACTAAACGTATTGGACAACGAACAAGTTTTGATGATTACAATACACTACCAAAAATGCGGCGTGAGTGCCCCTGGCTTTAGCCATGGGGGTGAAACGCCGCCCGTCCACGAAACTGAGAGTTTGATGAAAGGATCAAGGATCTAAAATTGATGGATGCATTAACTCCGCTCGAAACCCTGTATGACACACAGCGCGGAAGCGAACTGCCCCTGCCACCCGAACTGGCAACAGTATATGGTCAACTCCAGTTTCCGCTACAATCAGATCGACCTTACGTGATTGCCAACTTTGTCACTTCTCTCGACGGGGTGGCATCGTTGGAAACGCCAGGTCGTGCTGGCGGAGGTGATATAAGCGGCAACAACAAGCACGATCACATAGTGATGGGCATTTTGCGCGCTGTCTCCGATGCTATCATCGTGGGAGCTGGCACACAGCGCAAATCCCCCAAACATATCTGGACTGCCGAACATATTTATCCATCGCTGGCTGGCGCGTACCAGCAACTTCGTCGTGCCACAGGCAAGACCACTCCACCGTTGAACGTGATTGCCACCACAGAGGGAAACATCGATCTCAGCCAGCCTTTGTTCCAGTCGGGTAAAGTTCCCGTCTTGATTGTCACCACAACACGAGGCGAACAGCGCGTTCGGGAACAGGCAATCCCGCCATCAACGAAGGTAGTCGCGCTCACACAAAGTGAAACACTCAGTGCGCAATCCATCCTGAATGCTGTGCAGCAAGCCCGCCAGTGTGACCTGATCCTTACCGAGGGCGGCCCAACCTTGCTTGGAGACTTCCTCATAGAGCGCCGCCTGGATGAACTGTTCCTGACGCTCGCTCCGCAAATCGCCGGACGCGATACGAGTATTGACAGGCCGGGGCTGGTGGCCGGTCAACTATTCGCGCCTGGATATCCCCTGTGGGGTACGTTGCTCAGCGTCAAACGCGAAACAAGCCACCTCTTCCTGCGCTACGCGTTCGATACAAAGTAACTGTTCAATTCCAGGCAAAAAGATATTGACTTCCAGCCCTCAATCGAGTAGAATGCACACATCGCCAGCCGGCGTGGCGGAACGGTATACGCGCTTGTCTCAAAAACAAGTCCCCGTGAGGGGTTGAGGGTTCGAATCCCTCCACCGGCATAACCCATCCATAGATGTCTGTGGTTGCCGATCCCGCGCTCGCGCTCCCCTCTCAGCGCCTACTGGTTTCGTTGAAAATCGTTTGTTGTCTATCGGTTTTCCTGTCAACTTCCCTGTCAGGGTACACCGCATAGACATCGTTTGAGCAGGCAAGTCTAACTGCCCCGCTACGGCTAACAGACAAGAATGAAGCCTGCAACTGAGAGTCGTATGATTCTCGTTGCAGGCTTCTCCCCAAACCTTATACCGCTTCCACAGATGATTTTGTTCCGGGGCCACCTCGCAGTCAACCATGATCTGATCCTTGCGGTCGTGAAGAGTAAACATCTCCCGTTCCTGTTGCTGCGGCCCGCGCGTGGCCCGCAGTCGTTCGCGCTGTTCGCGACAGTACCGCTTACACGCTGGCAAACTCCTGACCGCTCGTGTAGGAGGCTTTCTATTGTCGCAGATGGTAGTCCTCAGTCTCTGAATCGGGCACCGCCTTCAGCTCTTTGACCGCGGCACGTAACTGCTCCATTCGCTTTTCATTCGAGTTCCGACCGTTGCTGATAAAGGTCGCGACACAACGCACCCACACGCTCTTTGGCCAGTTTACAGCGTTTTACGTACAGCTTCTTCACATTATGCTCGAACCAATTAGATTTGGGCAATGATACTCTTAATATGATTTGTCAGCAGCCGTGCTCGGTACCGATGGACCGCATAAATACAGCAGAGTTCAAGGGAGAATGGGGTTTGATCCACATTCAAGATAGCTAACCCTTTTCGTTCACAACTATCCCATGCAGCGATCATAAAATTCGGGAGAAAACAAATTCCAAAGCCAGCACGTATCATTTTTCGTGCTGATTCCGTATTATCAGTCGAGTATACAATGTTATGCTCGGTCTCCGGCCCCAGTACTTCAAGCACCAATTCACGCGCCAGGTATCCCTGTCGATAGAGGATCAATTGTTCATGGGCAAGATCGAGTAGTGAGACAGTCTCTTTTTTCACCAGTCGATGGTGTTCTGAGGCTACGGTCAGGAGATGCCCCTGCAACAGGGACTCGACAGTCAGTCCTGTAAAATCTGGTATAACCTTCCCTGACTGCACGATAAAGGCGAGATCAAGCACTCCTGACCTGACGTGTTCCACTAGCTCATAAGTGCCTCGTTCATGGACTTCTAAAGAGACATTCGGAAACACCTTGTGGAAACCGGCCACCACAGCGGGAATGAGGCAAGCGGCGCTAGAAGGGACCGCCCCTAGCCGTACTGTGCCAGCGGTCACATCCCGCATCTCTGCAATATTTTTCTGTAGTTCCTGCGTGGCATAGAGCACCTTACGGATTGAAGGGAGTAGCTCATTGCCTTCAGTCGAAAGCCTCAGATGGTGCCCTTTCCGTTCAAAGAGCTGGAGCCTTGCCTCCTCTTCAAATTCACGAATTTGCTGACTGATCGAGGCTTCACTAATAAAAAGCTGCCTTGCTGCTTCACGGATCGTCCCCCAGCGAATAATAGCATCAATGTACTCTAGCTGGCGCAGTTGCATGATGTTTCCCTTTGTGATAGGCAAAACTTATCAATGATTGTGTTTTGCCATGCGAAATCTGGTACAAAACATATTATACTTGGAGCAGAAATGATTGTATACCCCGGCGGTTGCGTAAATCAAGGGATTTGAAAGTGAATGTTGAGGAGGGACATAGAGCAAGCCACGAAATTTACCTGCACGGTCTGGGATACAGAGCAAGTAGTAACGGTAATGATGGCCTATTAAGGAGGAAAAGCACATGGCGGTGCAGCGTGATTCCGAAAGCCAGAACCTCCATGATTTGGACCTGGCACCGGTCAACAAGTTTCACAGAGCAGTAACGGTTCTCTCTGGCATGGGCGTATTCCTGGAGGGGTACGATTTCACAAATATCGCCTCCGCGCTCATTTTTCTGGTTCCATATTTCAAACTGAATGCAGCCCAGATTTCCCTGTTGAGCGTCTCCACCTACATCGGAACATTTATCGGTGCCTGGAGCATTGGGTATCTGGCAGATCGACTGGGTCGGAAGTACATGTACATGTGGGATATGGTGTTCTATGGCCTGTTCGCCTTGCTCAGTGGTTTGGCTATAAACTATACCATGTTGGTTGTCTCGCGTGTCGGACTCGGTTTAGCCATCGGGGCCGATCAAGCGATCAGTTTTACGATTATTGCGGAATTTGCGCCGAGTCATGCACGGGGGAGATTGAATGCCAGTACCTGGGTGATGTGGACAGTCGCCAGCCTACTGACCTATGCTATTAGCTATCTCCTAAATCCGGTTTTTGGTCAAGAGACATGGCGTGTTCTGTTCTTGTTGTCCATTTTGCCGGTGATTATCGTCATTATTGGTCGTCACGCTTTACCTGAAACTCCTCGCTGGTTGATGGCCAGGGGACGAACAGAGGAAGCGAACCGCGCTGTCGCGATGGCCATCGGCACCGCGAGCCAGCATGCCACACCGGTTGGCGCACAAGTAGTCCAGACTTCACCTACGCGCAGATTTGCCCGCTTTGGGGATTTGTTTCGCACAGCAGATCAAACACGCCGGACACTCTATATCGTGTTCATGTGGTTTTGTATTACCGTCAATACCTATGGCATTGGGTACTTCACGCCGTTCATTTTCAAGACCCTTGGCTTTACCGCCGCCAACTCATTGCTTGGCGGGATGATCGTCGCGGTCTTTGCAGTCGTTGGCTCGGTGATCATGTACCTGAGCGTTGACAGGATAGGGCGTAAAACGCTTGCCGTCCTGGGTTTTGGCTTACTGGCGGTGGTAGATTTTGTCATCGCGTTGATAGCACATTCGCTCGTCTTCGATGTTCTGGTGGTTCTCTTCAGCGTTTTCCAACTTGCTGCCTGGATTGGCCCGGCGGGATTGGTAGGGGTGGTTGCCCCTGAAGTGTTCCCAACCGAAATACGCTCACTGGGAACAGGCTTTGCCGCAGCAATGGGACGGCTTGGCTCGATTGTCGGTATCCTCATCCTCCCATTTTTACTCAAATCTGTTGGGCTTCAGGGAACTATGTTTGTCTTCTTTGCGGATGCATTTATCGCTTTTATTGCCATGCTGGTGTTTGGCAGGGAAACAAAAGGGAAATCTCTGGAAGCGCTTTTTGATGATCGAGCGAAAACATCTCCGTCTCCAAATGTGGGTATGCAGGAGGTTGGTCAATGATGTTATCACGTTTGCCAATTGGTTTTGTCGGCCTTGGCGTCATGGGCCGTCACATGGCGGCTCATCTCAGCAATGCAGCAGGTCAGGTGCTGGGATATGACGTGGACCCATCTGTGTGGGAGAAAACCGATTCTTCTATCCAGCGAGCTGAGCATATGCAGGCGCTTGGTGAGCAATGTCCCATCATCTTTCTTTCTTTGCCGGGGCCAGCACAAGTCATTGCTGCCATTGATACATTAGGCAGTTGTGTACGTGCCGGATCAATCATCGCGGATACCAGTACGATTGATCCTGACACGGCAAACCATGTTTTTGAGCAACTCCTGACGCGGGATATCGCGTATGTGCAATCCCCGGTCATTGGTGGACAAAAAGGCGCAAGTGAGGGATCTCTGACGATTATTGCCGGTGGGCAACCAGCAACCGTTGAGGTTGTACGCCCGTACCTGACAGCACTGGGGAAGGAGATTCATGTTGTCGATACACCCTCTGAGGCTGCTGTTCTCAAGCTCCTCAACAATTATATGTCATTGGGCAACACCGTTATTCTTGCCGAAGCGCTTGCATTAGGAGGAAAAGCCGGTGTTTCTCCAGAAACCATCTACCGTGTTTTACGGACCGGCAGTGGCTTTAGCGCGGCTTTCGAACGCCGGTGGCATGCGAACATTAAGTCAGGCAATTACGCGCCGGGTTTTGCCATTGATTTGGCGGTGAAAGATTTGACACTCATCATAGAGTATGGAGCAGCTTTAGGATTGCCGTTATTCGCCGGTTCACTGACCACGCAGGTGTTCCGAAACTTGCAATTGCTAGGGTGGGGGAACAAAGATGTGGCGGCGATTGCTGCGTGGTGGGAGGAAGCAGCGCATATTTCTCTGAAGGAGACATCATCGTGAGACGACTCATCCCGTTAGTGGTGGGATGGCTCAGCATCAACACCAACACATTTTATCCACCAGCGCCACCAGAGGAGATCATGCACTGTCCAGTCCTCATCTGGCTGATTGAATGGGATACGCGTCTCATACTCTTTGATACCGGAGGTACTGCACCTGAAGTTGCGTATAGAACAGGTCATGCGCATTATCAGAGGAGTGCCGCAGAGGCACCTCAGACAAAATTGCGAGAGCAACTTGGTATTGACCCAGCTGATGTTGATCTGGTCATTCTATCGCACCTGCACTGGGATCATGCCGCCAATTGGAGCATGTTTCCACGTGCAACCATCCTTGTTCAAAGCGAGGAAGTGCGCTTTGCGCTGGCTCCTGAGCCTTCCCATCAGAAATACTTTGACTATCATGCGCACCCTGCTGGGTATATCGTGGCGGATCGCTTCACGCAGGTTCAAGGCACAATGCCATTGGCTGATGCTGCAGGATTGCAGCTTATTCCTCTGCCGGGACATACTCCCGGCTCTCAAGGATTGCTTCTGGATGATGGCACACGCCGCTTCATTTTGGCGGGAGATGCTGTGCCATTATATCGCAACTGGCAAACCATCCCACCGGTTCCCAATGGCATTGCCTGCAATATGCAGCAATTTCGTCAGACATTAACCAATTTGGAAGGTTGGAAAGCTATCGTGTTCCCTTCTCATGAGCCGGCCCTGGCCCGTTTTGATGGGAAGGACATACTCAATGGAGGAGGAATATAACATGCAAATGAACGGCGGAGAAGCTATCGTACAATCCCTGGTTCAAGCCGGTATTCAGTACGTCTTTGGTATTGTCGGTTCAAGCGTGCTTGAGGTATTTGACTTACTACCGCAAACAGACCTCAACTATGTAGGTGTACGACATGAACAGGTGGGAGGACATATGGCCGATGCCTATGCCCGTGTCAGCGGACAACCAGCCGTGTGTCTTGTCCAAAATGGTGCAGGGCTCACGAACCTGGTCACCGCAGTAGCAACTGCGTATCGCGCACGTTCTCCTCTGATCGTCATCAGCGGATCACCGACCTCGAAGCAACTGTTCACAGAGACGTACCAGGAAATTGATCATGTGCATATCATGAAGCCAATCACCAAGTGGAGTCATCTTGTCAACCGGGCAGACCGTATAGCGGAAGCTATTCAGCAGGCTATCCGTGAATCGTTAAGCCCGCCCTATGGGCCTACCTTTGTCGATGTTCCGCGAGATTTCCTGTATGAGATAGCAGATGTACGTATCGAAAAGCCGACCCAGTTTATGGCCGCTCACAGATGTCCCCCTGACAGCGCCGCGCTGGAGCAAGCGGTACTACAACTGCAACAGGCGCATTCCCCTGTTATTCTGGTGGGTGGCGGTATTGCCTGGGCACAGGCCTCTGAAGAGGTGGGTACTTTAGCTACGAGGCTGTCTGCTCCCATTTGTACAACCTATGGACATAACGATGCCGTTCCCAATAACCATCCCTGGTATGTTGGATCTCTAGGTCGCGGTGGATCGAAGGCGGCCATGGAATCCTTCAGGCGTGCTGACCTCATCTTAGCTCTGGGGACACGGATGGATCCCTTTTCTTTCCTGCCCTACTATGGGGAACCGTACTTTCCTCATAACGCGGCCATTATCCAGGTCGCTAACGACCCCCGGCAGATTGGGAAAAACTACCCAATCACCCTGGGTATTGTTGCAGACGCCAAACTGTTTGCCCAATCGGTGCTTGCCCGACTGGGTTCTCAGTCTGACTCGATGACCAGCTTGCAGCAAGTCCAGGAGTGGCGAACAAAGTGGCAGCAAGAAATGGCTGCACAGAGCCAGTGGAGTGGACATGGATCATTGTCGATGGAAGCTGCTTATGCAGCACTCGCTGAAATACTACCAGCGCACACAATCAGAACGGTCGATATTGGCAGTAGTCCTTCGTTTGCCTATAGTATGTTATCGTACAGTGGTCCGCGGACCCTCCTGCCGCCACTAGGGCTTGGCGGTGTCGGATTTTCGCTCCCGGCAGCTTTAGGCGCAAAACTGGCAGCTCCAGAGCGTCCTGTTGTCGCTCTAATGGGCGATGGTGCGTTTTCAATGTCATTTTCAGCACTGTTCACAGCGGTAGAATATGCTATTCCCATTGTCGGGATTGTCTTTGACAATGCAGCCTGGGGAGCCGAAAAAGCGAATCAACAGTATTTCTACGACGCGAATTATGTTGGCACGAATCTCCACTCACCTGACCTTGTCCGTCTCGCTTCGGCCATGGATGTCCATGCTAGCAGCGCCGAAACCCCATCCGATATCAAGAAAGCCGTCTTAGCAGCTTTGCAGCGCAAAGATCGAGCGAGTATCATTCGTATCCCTGTGGACCCTGAGCGGTTCCCTTTGCCTGCCCGCCGTGATGCGTTGAAAAAGCCGGAGCGCCATGTGTACCGCTAGTAAGCTATCTCACTGTTAGGGTGAGCCATGGAATGGCTCAGATCAGGAAGGAAAAGAATACATGGAAGCAAAACGGCTTGCCCTGATTGGCTTCGGGCGTATGGGGGAAGCGATGGCACCCCTATTGGCTCGCGAATGGTCGCTTCTCGTCTACGATTGCGACCCCGCTCGCCGCGAGGTTGCGGCTCGGTCGCAATACTCCGTGTTTGCTTCGATCACGGAACTCCAGGATGCCTCTGTACTGGTCCTGGCATTGCCGGGTCCCGTAGAGGTACGCGAGGTGATTTCTCAGATTACCACGTCCAACCACTTGATAATCGACATGACGTCAATAGATGTGGCTACGGCGAAAGAGGCAGCGCAACTTTGCGCATTGTGTAACTGCCGATACGTCGAAGCACCAGTGTTGGGTGGTCCACCACAGGTTGGTGCCTGGACGTTTCTTGTAGGAGGAGCAGAAGAGGACATCCAGGTTGCCACCGCCGTATTCTCGCTGTTGGGTGCGCCGGTCGTTTTTGGGCGTGTTGGAGCGGGTAGCCAGGCAAAACTGCTCAACAATATCTTGACGGGACTCAACAGTGCTGCTGTCGCGGAAGTGCTGGCTCTGGCGACGCGGCTGGGTACTGACATTGGCGCATTACAAAGGGCTATCCAGCATAGCCCAAGTGCTGGTCGTAATGCGGTACTGGAAATACGTGTTCCGCAATGGATTGCAGGAACGCTAAAAGATACATTCTCTATGCAACTGATGCTCAAAGATATGCGGCTTGCGCTTGCAATGGCTCAGGAGGTGAATCAACCCATGTTTCTCTCGGTCATCGGCCTCCAATTGTTTCAAGGAGCAGTAACCAATGGTTGGGGTGAACGTGATATTGGCTTTCTGGTAAATGCCCTTGGCTACGCCGCAAACGCACTTTAAAAAGGTGAATGCCGATATGTGCGGTTCATAAAGCTTTCCTGCCTCCAATTCTTGCATCCCCTGCGGATCGTCTTGTGGGTGACCCCGCCTCCGCGGGCCACCTCGCTGATCCCTCCTGTCCCTCTCCGCTTGGCCTCGGTCGCCACATACAGCCGCCACAACCGCTCATTGAGCAATCTGTGCATCACCTGGTATTGATCTTGCTGAGAAAAATCTATCATGTGGGCATTCAAACGTATCATTGTTTTACGAGACAGCAAGTTTTATTGCTCTGTCTCTCTTGGCAAGCCGCCTGTTGTGCGCTATGATACATACACGAACCACGCGAGGTAGCTGGTTAGAGAGAACACACGCGCGACAGACCGGATCGTCTGTGTTGCTGAGTAAAGGTGAGATGGAAACATGCCCATTGAGAATGACATCCATGAGATGTTTGACGAACGCTATCGTGTAGGAGAAACACCCTGGGATACGGGGATCAGCCCGCCGGAATTGCTGGAAGCGATAGAGAACCCACCCACAGGGCTTCCCAGGCGCATGCTGGACATTGGCTGCGGAACTGGCACAAATTGTCTTACTCTGGCGCGACGTGGCTGGCACACGGTCGGCGTTGATTTCGCCCGCATCGCCATTGACACCGCCATACAGAAGGCGCAGGTACTAGCAGACGACATCGCGCGTGCCGACGGCAACGCTCGCTTCCTTGTCGCGGATGTCACCCGGCTTGCGCCCCCTGCTCTCGACGAACGCTTTTCCTTGCTGCTCGACTTGGGCTGCCTGAACGGTATTCCACCGGCCCTGTATGCCGACTATGCGAAGATGGCGGCGGAACAGGCTCTGCCAGGGGCGTTGTTTCTGCTCTATGCTCACCTGCCTGTAGCCGGAAGAGAGCGGCCTCGCGGCGTCACGCCGGAAGAGCTCGATCAGCTTCTTGCCACGACGTTCCGGCTCGAACGGCGCGAGACGGGCAGTGCGCCGCAAGGCGGGCAATCGATATGGAACTGGCTGCGGCGCGTGTCCTGACGTGGCGAGCATATGCGATTGGAGAGGGATGAAGAACGATACGTCCCTCACATGCGTTTTTCTCGCATCAGTGTGCGTAGATATGCAGTCCTACGGACGGTGAGGGGCTTTTTTTAGTCTTTCTGGACTGGCAGAACAGTCTGACGGTACTTTTACATCCAGTGGGACTATCAATGGCTGCAATATCGTGGGGTGGCCCCACTTTCGTGGAGTCGGAGAACTTGGAATCTCATCCGTTATACTGGGGGTCACGACGTTACTTTCTTCCGTACCGAGCACCAGGAGCGACTGCGCTACAAAATCGGTGTGAAACTCCTGCAAGATGGAGTTGAACAGTTCTTCTTACCCAGGACCGTCTGGAAAGCGAAATGTCAGGAAAGTAAACATTGCCCCACGTGAATAGATTCTGTCCGCTCATTAAGGCGCAACATACTGATACGACCATGCGGTCGCTGCCGCGAACCAGAGAGACGCCGTCTCGTGCAAATTGAGATCGTGACCCGCGTTAGGGACCACCACCACCTGTAACTGCGCTTGTGGAGCGTAGTACGGCACTTCGGCCTGCCGGACCGTTGCTGCACTACTGCAATTGGTGGCAAGTAAGCCACACACAATACTATCTTGCTGGCCATCCACCAGGAGTACCGGCACCCTGATCTGTGCCGAGATGCCATCCACCAACACAGGCGCGAAGGTCGCAGCCTCCCCATCTGTGGTGGTCTCCTTGGTCGCTTCATCGGCCGCGATGACGCTGGGGTCTGCGCCGGGGAGATAGTAGAAATCCCTCCCGCGTGTCCCCGGTTCCGTCGTCAAATAGCCCGCACCGTACCCGGCGTCGGCGAAACGCGGATCAAGCACCGCCGGATAGAATGACCCAAGGACGCCCGCCAGACTGATAGTGTTCAGATGGTGCAGCAGCCCGGTGATGATCACGCCGTCGACATCGTGGTAGGTTCCCGCCTCGATCCACACTTCAGCCGATCCGAGGGAGTGACCGACTAAGAGCACTCGCGAGAAAGGTCCATTGCCGATCAGCCCGTTGCGCAGATCCTGCGCGATCTCATGAATGACATACGCATTCGTCTCCATGGTTACATCCACCAGACTGAGGTTTGGATGCGAACTCAACCCCGTACCGATACGGTCGATGTTAAAAGTGCTATATCCCGCGGTGTTGAGAGCACGGACGTAGGAATACGTCTGCGGCTCGTAGGGAAAGTCCCAGTAGATATGCCCATAGGTTGCCCCCGGTATCAGCAGTTGAACAGTGTGGCTTGCTCCAGTTATTGGGTTGCAAAGTTCACCGTAAATCGAATACTGGAGGGGCTGTCCTACACCCAGGGCAACTGGAACAGTGAACGATTGACATATCCCTGCGTCAGTCGCGGCATGCGCTGAGCGGGGGACCTGGATCAGAACAACGATCGCAAGCACAACGAGCAGAGAACATCTACAAAATCGAAGCATCCCAGTGTGTTTCATGGAGTGACCCCTTCCCGCATATCGCTATCCGCCTATGTATTGAACTCGACAACACCAGGCAAGATCTCTCTTCCTTACTTCTACTATTATAGTATACTATACTGATCGCTCCAAATTGAGCAGCCCTATCATGGAGAAGTGGTGATTGGAAAGAATGTATTGCTGAATTGCGCAAGCCGTGTTATGATGCTGTACGAGGCAGAACAGGCAAAACCATTAGAGAAAGTTGGTAAGGCATGATGGCCAGCAATGAAAACAGCGAGAACACCTATATCATCGACACTGAGAGTGCGGCTGAAATGGCGCGGCTAATTGATCAGAGCCGTTGCATGAATGAGGCCATGGGAGACTTGTTGCCCGAGAGCGTCGATCTTGCTGATGTCCACACAGCGCTCGATGTCGCTTGTGGTCCGGGAGGATGGGCATTAGAGGTAGCCTGGTTGTATCCTCATATTCAGGTGGTAGGAATTGATATCAGCCAGGTCATGATCAAGTTCGCTGAGCAGCGAGCGCGGATACAGTTGCTCGATAATGCCAGTTTTCAGGTCATGGATGCACGTATCCCTCTCGCATTTTCCGATGGGGCTTTCGATCTTGTCAATGCTCGTTTTATGGCCGCGTTTCTGGTGAGAGATCAGTGGCCTGGGGTCGTGAAAGAATGTGCGCGACTCACCCGAATGGGGGGGGTGATCGTGCTCACCGAGACGGATATCTTCAGCCAGGGCAACACCAACAGCCCGGCTTTGGAGGAATTGATCGAACTGTGCCGTGAGGCGGTCTACCTGGCGGGCCTCTATTCTGGGACAGGACCACGGGTGACAGCAGTGTTGGACCAGTTGCTGCGCGAGGCAGGATGCCGGGATATCCACCAGCAGTGGCATACGCTTGATTTCTCGGCAGGAACAGCAGCCCATCCCGTAATCTATTCCAACCTCCGCTTTGCGCTGAAACTCGTTCAGCCGTTTCTGCTCAAAATGGTGAAAACCACGCCAGAGCGTCTGGATGCACTCTATGAGCAGGGGTTGCTAGAGATGGCACGTGATGACTTCCGCGCTGACACTCATTTGTTGACAGTCTGGGGAATCAGGAGCAAAACATTAGTTCAGAACTCCTGATTCCTCTGTCGAGATCCTGGTTGGCATAAACCCCTATGAGCGATTTTTGCAAGGATCCTGGTCCTACCTCAGTTCGTGCGCCAGTGTATGAAGAATCGCTAAAAGTCCTATTACACTTCACATTTTTCTCGTTTTTGATTATCATGCAAATGTTTGAATACTTTGATAGAGTTTGCTCACTGCTAATCGGCAAACCGCAGACTAAATGAGGGGAAATTTGGAACGTAGGGAGATGGGAATACACCACAGGGCAATCGCTGGGCGAACACGCAAGAGCATTGACACGAGCGATAAGACGCTCGATCAGCAGCAAACACAGACTTCTTGACCAGGCGGAGAGCGTAGGAGAGCATGTCACCCTCTCACTATGTCGTCGACTCGAATTCTCCACCCAGATTGGGAAGGATGTCTGTTCTTTTTGAAGTTGGTAGTAGTAGTAAGGGAGGAATATATGCAGGGTATTATTTTTGTCACGTGGGAGAAGTACTTAAACGACCAATTTGGCAGCGCGTTTCTTCAATTGTATCGAGAGACGATTGGAGAAAGTGTGGCTAACGTTCCCCTCACCAGTCGCGTGTATGACGATGCACTCTTGTTGGCCGGAGTAGGAGCAGCGAGCAATTTAGCCGGGGTCCCAGTTGAATCGCTGTTGCGAGCATATGGTCGCTATTTTTTAGTCAATGGCCTGACCAGCCACCTGTGCGCGTATTTGCTCAGCCAGGTTCACAGCGGGCGCGACCTGGTATTGACGATGCGCCAGGCGCACGCCCGGATGCGCCATACCCCCGACGGGTTGACTCCTCCAGTGTTCCGCTGTGAAATACTCGCACATGCTCCCAACGGCCTGACGCTCGTCTACGATAGTCATCGCCAACTCTGCCCGGTTCTTTATGGAGCCATTGAGGGCGCGGCTGAGCGTTTTGGGGAGCGAGCGAACATTTTCGAGCATGCTTGTATGAAACAGGGAGCATCAGCGTGCCTCTTTGAGGTTCATTTTGTCCACAATTCAATCCTCCCCTTTTGTCCTGAAACACCTCAGCAGGTGACAAACATCCAGGCTCGACAGCGCTTTGCGAACCTGGTCTTGAGTGCCCTGCCTGATGCCGGGGGAATGACACTCTACGATCTCCAACGAACCATGCAGCACTGGCCGGTTTCAGCGCACCAATTGCGGCCAAGCGTACTGCTAGAGGCATTGCATCACTTACAATTCGCCGGCCACATTGCCAGCACTGCTAACCAGCCTGGCGATACTCTTACACTGCGCAGATACTGGCGCATCCCGACGCCTGCGCGTGCAGATACCCAACGACAATATGGCGCGGGTGTCGATCTACTACAGCGGAGATAGGGACTTCAAATGCGGGCGATATACCTGACGCTCGCTGTTATCAAATAGAAGCAGGCCTCAATAGGATCGATAGACTTTCTTTTATTGTGGAGAGGGAGGAGCAGACAGATATGATAAAGCGACATATTTTTCACCCAAGCCGACCGGCTGCAGATCCTTCGTGCATCCTTCCGCGGGATCACGGCGCATGTTTGAGCGAAGCCGAAACGTATTTACGCCTGTTCCACTGCGAGCAGGGGACGCTAGACGACTATGCCAGGCGGCTTGCTCAAGTTCAAAAAGAGATCGCACTCACCGGCACTTATTGGCACACGTATGAAGAGCTTGCCTACGGTGCGAGGGTTGCCTGGAGGAACAACACGCGCTGTATTGGCAGACTTCACTGGAAATCACTCGTCGTGCGGGACATGCGCCACCTCTCGACTGCGGAGGAGATCTTCGACGCTCTCGTGGAGCATATTCGTTTCGCAACAAATAGCGGGAAGATTCGCTCCACGATCACCGTCTTCGCCCCGCAGGCACCGCAGCAACCAGGCATCCGTATCTGGAATCCACAGTTCATCCGTTACGCGGGCTACCGTCGTCCAGATGGCTCTATCATCGGAGACCCTCTGCACGTGGAACTCACCGAAGTTATTCGGCGATTAGGCTGGAAAGGAGGGAGAGGGACACCTTTTGATCTCCTCCCGCTCGTTATCCAGATGCCGAACGAGCGGCCCAGATTCTTTGAACTGCCAGATGATACCGTGCTGGAGGTTCCATTCAGCCATCCCGATTATCCCTGGTTTGCCGAGTTGGGTCTCAAATGGCATGCGCTCCCGGTGATTGCCAATATGCGCCTGGAAATTGGCGGAGTGTCCTACACTGCCGCGCCTTTCAACGGGTGGTATATGGGCACCGAGATTGGAGCACGCAACTTCGGTGACATCAACCGGTATAATCTACTTCCCCTCATTGCAGAAAAAATGGGGCTGGACATACATACAGATCGAACTCTGTGGAAAGATCGAGCGCTGGTCGAATTAAACGTGGCTGTGCTGTCCTCATTCGCCAAACACGGAGTCACCATAGTAGATCATCATACGGCTTCGCGCCAGTTTTTATTACACGACGAGCAAGAAAAACGAGCCGGGCGGATCGTTCCGGCCCATTGGGTCTGGCTTGTTCCGCCTATCTCCGGTTCAGCCAGCCCGCTATTTCCCATCACCCACTATAAAAATACGATACTCAAACCGAACTTTTTTTATCAGCGCGCTCCCTGGAAGGATGCCGATCGCGAAAATGGTTGCCCTGTTTGTCCCATGTAACGAGAGGGCCTGGCCCGCTGTTCGCATATCCTTTCGGCGGCTCTACACGCAGCGTTACTGCGTTCGCAACGTCGCACAAGCAAAGTTCGTCCAATGCGCCAGCGATTCGCATAGCATAGGAAGTAGATAGAAGATGGCTCAGAATACGGAACATATGCATCATTGTCTCCATTGCAATCAGCCCTGCGTTGAGGATGCTATCTTTTGTGATGAATGCAGGGCATCCCTGTTGAAACGCCAGCAACCTTCTGGCCTGGCGCAATCGGAACGCACGACTCAGCCAGCAAGGGACCTCGATTCTACCCGCAAACCCTTCCCCGCCCGCCCGCGCGCTATGCTGCCTGTTTTTATCATGCTGGGAGCGATTGCTCTGGTTGCAGGTGGTATCCTGCTCTCGACGAATGTCATGCGGCATCATACTCGATCGCTAACGGACATGGCAGCCATTAGCGGCACGAGTGTTGTTTTCTCCCCAATAAGCGGAACGGGTAGAGGAACCGGAACAAGTTCGAGTTCACCAGGTACCACGACGCCTGGAGCAGGTACACCTACACCCGCCGCAGGTACCACGACGCCTGGAGCAGGTACACCTACACCCGTATCCGTGCCCACATCTACCCCGAGCCCTCCGACTTCCTGTGTTTTACAGGCTGCGCCAACCCACCTGTCGTTTATGGCGACCATCTTGCAACCAGACCCGCCTGGACAATCGATCACGCTGAAAACAACCGGCAATTGTGGAAAACCCGTAACGTGGAAGGCAACAGCCGACTCCTCGTGGATACAATTTTCAAGTACGACCGGCAGTGATAACGGCTCTGGAAGTTCTGTTACCGTTTATGCCCATTCCAATAAAATAGTTGGCGCATATACAGCGCATATCACGGTTACCGCAGTAGATAGCAGTGGCATAACGGTTCAGGGTAGTCCGCAAACGGTGAGCGTGACACTTACTGTGGTAGGGTAGCGGAAAACGCCTGCTCATACTCTAACAGCAGGGACGCAAGATCGTGAAAGAGTTCGGCCACCGACCTTAACCCTTCCACGATTTCTTGCCGCTTAGGGAGATCCGCTGCCAGCTGCTCTTCTATGAAAATGAAAAACGCTGTTGCATCGTTTCCCAGGGTAGTAAGCGACCCTTTGCTTTGCTTTAGTTGCAGGTGAGCGCCGTAGACACGCATGAGAGGCGTAATATCGCGCAGCAGGTGCTGGTGGTGAATCTCCCCGGCAGCGAATTTCTGTAAGACCGTCAGTTCATCGGTCTCTGTCATGATATTCTTGCCTTCCAAAAGTTCGGCAAGCACGGCAGCGAATTCGTGAAACATACTATACAGGGCGGTGATGAAACCCCGCACGCGGTGGATAAGCGGCCCGTTGTCCTCTCCGGCAGAGGTATCGCGTTGCAATCTCATAACAGCCTCCACATCGTCGAGAATGCTCATGACTAATTTGTAGCGCGTCTCTAACGCATGCATGCCTTTACCCGGTTGGGTAGTAAGGTAAGCATGGTACAGTTTGTAGAGGTTGTGCATCAGCGGCTCAGAAAGTTCCCGCATTTCCTGATGGGTCGCCCAGGCCGCGCCGCTCGTCATCATCTCGCTTTCCTCCCCCTCCCCCTCCTCTTCGTGATCTTCCGCGCTAGCCGCCAGTAGTTCAGCCAATTGTAGAGGAGGAATGACCGAATGAGACTCGATGGCAGCGTTGGCGATCAAGCGCTGCTGCAGAAATTGCAGGGTAGAATCCAGATCAACGAGAATTTCGTTTTTCTGCTCTTCGCCGAGCGTAGAGTTGTACTTAATGATGGTACGGCAGGCGAACGCGGTTGCTATGGCCTGCTCGAATCGTTGTGTATGATTGGGCGGTTCATCGAATATCATAAAGCTAGCACTCGAATTTATGGTTGTCACCTTGCAGTGCCTGGCTATTGTACCATACCCTGGAAGCTTTTACGCGATGCTAAATAGCAGGCAAGAACCAGGGTTGGGGGAGCGCATCGTGCGCATCTATCACGCGAATCGACAAGTGTATGGAAGCCCGCGCATTCACGCCGTGCTGCGAGCCGAAGGCCAAGCGTGCGGGAAGAAGCGGGTAGCACGGCTCATGCATGAGCACGGACTGAGTGCGAAGCCACGCCGGCATCGCACCAGAACGACCGATAGCCAACACGAGCAGCCGGTGGCTCCCAACCTGCTCAACCGCGAGTTTACGGCAACGGCTCCTAATCGGTATACCGCTGCTGACTATCGGGAGCTGCTCGCGCAGTACGGCATCGTCGTGAGCATGAGCGGGAAAGGGGATTGTTATGATAGCGCGCTCATGGAGAGCTTCTTTGGCACTCTGAAAAGCGAGTGCGTGGAAATGACCCCCTTTAAAAGACCCTGCTGCCAGAGACATCATGCTTCGAAGGAACTTCAACTGTATGATATACTATGCTTCAGAAGTTGTCCTTTCGTTTGCCTAATACATAGATGATACACTGCTGGCCTGAGCCTATCGTTCGCACTCCTATCTCCTTGAGAGCAAGAGTCTGCGAAAGGAGGTCCTGCGTGACGATTCGTGTCCTGATCGCTGACGATCATAAGGTAGTACGTCAGGGGCTGCGCTTATTTCTTCGCGTGGACCCGGACATCGAGATAGTTGGGGAGGCAGCCAATGGCGCAGAGGCCGTTAAGCTTGCTCGCCAGCTGACACCCGATGTCGTCTTGATGGACATCCTCATGCCAGTGATGGACGGCATCTCGGCCACCACGGCCATTCGGAATGAACACCCCCAGATAGAAGTACTGGGGCTGACAAGCGTGCTTGAAGACACAGCAGTAGTCGAGATCATGCGTGCCGGGGCCATTGGATACCTGCTCAAAGACCTCGATGGTGACGAACTCTGTCGCGCGCTCCACGCGGCGGCAGCCGGACAGGTGCAACTGGCTCCGCAGGTCCTCGCCCGCTTGATGCGCGAACTACGCTCGCCCGAACAGATCGAGATACTCACTGAACGGGAGAAAGATGTTCTGCGCTTGCTTGGCCAGGGGCAGTCCAACAAGCAAATTGCGCGCTCCCTCCAACTGCGTGAAGAAACAGTGAAGACACATGTCAGCAAGATTCTCCATAAACTCGGCGTACAGAGTCGTACCCAGGCCGTACTCTATGCCATGCGCAATGGGTTGATGTCCGCCAGCTAACGTTTGTCGCAGCCCTGGAACCTATCCCAGGAAGAGATATCCTGAATGGGAGATGCTATCATGTCAGACAGCTCGCGATCTACTTTTATCTCTGCCAGAGAGGATTGGAACGACCTGCCGACGCAGTACCTGCTGCGCCTCAGTCGCCTTGATCCAGCTATTATCGCGCCCTTGCTGGATATTTCCCCGGACGGGTACATTATCTGTAATGCTGAGCATGTTTGCTTGTACAGCAATAGAGCCGCTTGCGATATTTTTGGCCGGGATGTTGGCGGAATGCAGGGGCAGCCAATGAATGCATTGTTTCCTGAGAGAGGGCGCGTGGTCGGGGACCAGTTTATCCTGCGCGCCGACCGCTGGTCATCCGTGATCCTGCGCCCTGGCGGCGAGAAGCGCGAGATCGAGTGCATGCAAACTGTGGTCGAAAGTCAGGGTGAGTGGTTCACCATCATCGTGCTGCGCGACTTGACCCACCTGCGCCAGCTTGAACGCAAGGCAGAGGTGCTGGCACAGTTTGCGACCACTATGGTGAGCGCGAACTCCCTGGAAGCTACCTTGAACGCGCTGGCACGAAGTGTCGTGCAGGCGACGGGAGTCGTGGCCTGTCTCGTTCCATTGATAAGTGGAACCCCTCCGCTGTTTCGTGTCGTTGGCAGTTACGGCCTCCCTCAAGGCTACGCGGCTAGCCTGGGCAGCCTGGTAAAACATGGGATTTTCCTACCAACGTTGCAGGCATTCGAGGAGCGGCATATTGTCGTCGCGGAGTGTTTACGCCAGGCGCTCCTCGCCGACGCCCGCTACATTCCGGTGCATAGTTTCCTGCAAGCGGTCTGCTGGGATACTGTCGTGTGTGTCCCGCTGAT
The DNA here is from genome assembly GCA_035534255.1 of Ktedonobacteraceae bacterium. Classification (GTDB taxonomy): domain Bacteria; phylum Chloroflexota; class Ktedonobacteria; order Ktedonobacterales; family Ktedonobacteraceae; genus CF-113. The sequence goes on from DATLSI010000057.1 coordinate 27,172, forward strand.
CTACCGGGGAGAGTGCCGGGGTGTCTTCACCGTCTATTACCCGCCAGGACCGCCGCCGGGTGACGGAGAGATCGCGTTCTTCTCGGCCATCGCGGACCAGGCGGCAGTGGCCGTCGAGAATGCGCGCCTCCTCGTCGCGGCCCAGGAAAAGGCCGCGCTTGAAGAGCGCCAGCGCCTGGCTCGCGAACTGCATGATTCGGTCTCCCAGGCATTGTACGGCATTACCCTGGGCGCGCAGGCGGCACGCGCTTCCATGGAATCAGATCGTGTACACGCGCGCGAGTCCCTCGATTATGTGCTCGCGCTGGCTAAAGCAACACACACGGAGATGCGCTCACTAATCTTTGCCCTGCACCCCGAATCGCTGGAGAGCGAGGGGATTGTGGAGGCGCTCTCCAGGCGCGCGGCGGCTATCAGCGCGCGCCATGAACTCCAGATTGAAACACACCTGTGTGACGAGCCTGATATGCCACTTGAGACGAAGGAAGCTCTCTACCGAATTGCTCAGGAGGCTCTGCACAACATTGTCAAGCACGCTCATGCCGACCGCTGCCAGCTCTCTCTGTTCCAGCGCCAGGGAGCTATCGTACTGGAAGTGCGCGATGATGGTGTAGGTTTTAATACATCCTCGACGTTCCCCGGACACCTGGGACTGCACTCGATGCGCGAGCGGGCGATACATCTTGGAGGCATATTGGAGCTAAGCAGCATTCCTGCTGAGGGAACACAGGTGCGGGTCGAGATTCCCCTGTCCGAACAGTAATTGTTGTATATCCCTCTTTTGGGGGAGACATCGTCCCCTGAAAGTATTCTCCCCTCACTATCGTTTGCGCGATGTATTATCGGATGCTATATGGTATGCTTGTAAGCAGTTGGACTTCTCCACAAGCCCTTTTGAGGGGTATGTGATGGACATTCGCAAAGCAGACCACGTAGCCCTGCTCATTAAAAATGTCGAGCGTTCGCGCCAGTTCTATACTCAGGTGTTGGGTATGCGAGAGATCCCGCGTCCCGAGAGCTTCCATTTTCCTGGTGCCTGGTTAACCAGGGGGATTTTCAGATCCACCTGATTGGCGAGGAGGTCGAGGGACGCGCAAAGTTGCGTAGCAAGCATCAGAAAGGAAGAGGTATTTATCCATGAAGCCATCGCGTTTTCGCTATTTTCTCGCTCGCAGCGTCGATGAGGCAGCGCAGCTGCTCGCGGAGCAGGGCGAGGAGGCGCGCGTGCTGGCCGGCGGCCAGAGCTTGATGCCCCTGATGAACTTGCGTCTGGCCCGGCCTTCTGTGCTGATCGACCTCAACGAGATCAGCTCGCTCGCCTATGTTCGGCCCTGGGATGGAGGACTGGCCCTGGGTGCGATGACGCGCGACGCGGACCTTGAGCGCGACGCGCTGAGCGCCGAACGCCTGCCCCTGCTCATCGAAGCCGCTCGTCACGTCGGCCATCCCGCCATTCGCAATCGCAGTACAGTTGGCGGCAGCGTCGCGCATGCCGACCCTGCGGCGGAACTGCCCGCCGTCATGCTGGCCCTGGATGCCGAAATGGAGGTGCGCGGTGCCTCTGGCAGCCGCACCATCGCTGCCAGGGAATTCTTCCGGGGGCCGTTCCAGACCAGTATGCAACATGGCGAAATACTGACAGAGGTGCGTGTGCCTGGATTGCCGTCGCGCAGCGGCAGCGCGTTTATGGAATTCGCGCGCCGCGAAGGTGATTACGCCCTGGTTGGCGTTGCCGCCGTCGTCGCGTTGGATGAAGATGGCAGCATTGCCTCTGCGCGCCTGGGCCTATGCAGTGTCGGGCAGACGCCGGTACGCGCCAGCGCAGCCGAGGCATTGCTCAAGGGCAAACGCCCCGAACGCGAGGCGTGGAGGGTGGCGGCTGAGGCTGTCATTGACGCGCTGAACGAGCCGCCATCGGATATTCATGGCTCCGCCGATTATCGACGCCACCTGGCAGGCGTCATGACCCAACGTGCTTTAGCCCTCGCCGCAGAGCGCGCAGAAAGGAACCGCTAATGGAAGACGAGTTCATGCCGGTGCGTATTTCTGTCAATGGCACCACACACCGCCTCTTTGTCGAACCGCGCCGCACGCTTCTGGATGTCATTCGTGAAGATATCGGGCTGACGGGTACGAACGTAGGCTGCGAGCATGGAAGTTGCGGCGCATGCACCGTGTTACTGGATGGTATAAGCGTGCGCGCCTGCCTGATGCTCGCGGTCCAGGCCAACAATCACGAGGTGATGACGGTCGAGGGCCTGGCGCATAACGGCGAGATGCATCCCCTGCAACAGGCATTCTGGGAGAAGCAGGGTCTCCAGTGCGGCTTCTGCACACCTGGCTTCCTCATGACCGCCTATGAACTGCTGCAACACAACTCCAATCCGAGCGAGGAAGAGATACGCTACGCACTGTCCGGCAATATCTGTCGCTGCACCGGCTACCAGCATATCGTCGACGCCATTCGCCTCGCCGCGCAAAGCATGCAGGAGCAGGCCGCAGCTACCACGCCATCGGGGACGACAGCCTGAAGGTAAGAGGAGGAGAGATCAGCCATGACAACAAAAGCGAATGAACGAGCATGGATCGGTAAGGATATCAAGCGGCGCGAAGACCCCTCCTTGCTCATGGGCCATGCCACCTATGTCAACGACTTCAAAGTCACAGGCATGCTGCACGCTGCCGTGCTGCGCAGCCCCTATGCCCACGCGCGTATTCTTTCTATCGACACCAGAGCGGCGCGCGAACTGCCCGGCGTGTATGCTGTCCTGACAGGAAAGGACGCCGCCGAGGTGATTGGCCCGGTACCAGCCTTCTGCGCGGAGCCAGTCGTTGAGCCGGCCATCGCCATTGACAAAGTGCGCTATGCCGGCGAAGCGGTGGTAGTCGTCGCTGCTGAGAGCCGCTATATCGCGGAGGACGCGCTCGATCTGATCGAGATCGAGTGGGAACCTCTGCCGGTCGTGGCGGACGCGGTGAGCGGCATGCAGCCGGACGCGCCCCTGGTTCACGAAAACCTTACCTCAAATGTCGTCTACGATCACGTCTTCACCTTTGGCGACGTGGATGGCGACTTTGCCCAGGCCGACCATATCATTGAGCGCCGCCTGCGCTGGCCGCGCGCGACCGCGGCACCGATGGAGCCGAACGGCGCGGTCTGCTCCTACGACCCGGCCAAGGGGACGATGGAGATATGGTCGAACACCAACATGTTGAACTCGGCCTCGTGGGTCATGTCCGGCATGCTGAAGATTCCGCCGCACAAGCTCAACTTCTACCCCATGTACACCGGCGGCAGCTTCGGCAGCAAGCACTTCCTGGGTAAGACCATCGGCATCGCGGGCGCGCTCTCCAAAGTGACGGGACGCCCGGTCAAGTTCATGGAAGACCGCATCGACAACCTGACGGCCAACGACTCGCAGGGGCCTGACCGCATCTATGACGCGCAGCTTGCCGTGACAAAGGACGGCAAATTTCTGAGCCTGCGCCTGCACACCGTCGACGACTACGGCGCGTACTTCATCTTCGCCATTACCGGTAATACGAATATGATGGCCCAGATCACCGGCCCCTATACCTTCAAGAGCGTGGAGACAGGCATCAAGGCCGTGCTGACGAACAAGAACCAGCAGATGCTCTTCCGGGGAGCCGGGTCCGACGTGGGCAACTGGGTGCTGGAACGCCTGGTAGACGCCGCCGCCGGAGAACTCGGCATTGATGGTGTTGAACTGCGCCGCCGCAACTTCATCCAGCCCGATCAGTTCCCTTACAAGATGCCGACCGGGAATATCTACGATAGTGGCAACTATCCCGGCGTGTTAAACCTGGCGCTCGAACACTTCAATCTCGACGCCTGGCGAGAGGAGCAGGCGCGCGCCCGGCAGGAGGGACGCTATTTGGGCATTGGTCTGGCAACGGCGCAGCAGCGCAGCACGTATAGCTCGACCGAGTTCTGGCTCCACAATCCGGGACCCGCGACCGGCCTGAATTCCACGCCGGAGAGCGTGCGCATTGGCGTTGGTCCGACCGGCGGCGTGACGGTGACAATGTTCTCACCATTCTGGGGGAACAGCCCCGAAACAGTCGTGGCGCAAGTCGCAGCCGAGGAGCTGAGCATCGACCCGTCCGAGATCAACGTCACCTACGACAGCACAGCACACGCGCTGCCTAGCGCGGGACCCGGCGGGAGCCGCATGACGGTGATGCTCTCCGGCGCGGTGCATGGGGCCGCGACACGCTTGAAAGATAAAATCTTCAAGATCGCCGCGCACATGCTCGAAGCCAGCCCCGATGATCTGGAGATGGTCGCCGGTCACGTGCGCGTGAAGGGCGCGCCCGCTTCCACCGTCAGCCTGGCTGATATCGGCATGAGGGCTTACTGGTTCAAACTTGACCTGCCAGCAGATATGGAGAGCGGTCTCGAAGGGACTTTCACCTACGATCATCCATACACCACCAAGCCAAGCGACGACCGCAAAGACCTGGGAGCCTTCTACCCGATCATGGGACACGCGGCGCATCTTGTCGTCGTCGAGGTGGATGTCGAAACAGGCGCGGTGACATTCAAGAAATACGTGGCGGTTCACGATGTCGGTACCATCTTGAATCCGCGTTCCCTGCAGGGGCAGATTCGCGGCGGCATCGCCCAGGGCATAGGTATCACATTGCTGGAAGAGGTGTGCTATGACGAGGATGGACAGAACCTGACCTCCACCTTCGTCGATTACCTGCTGCCCTCGTCCAACGATGTGCCGAACATCGAGGTCTACCACCAGGAGACGCCGTCGCCCTTCACAGCCTACGGCGTCAAAGGCGGCGGCGAAGGCGGGCGCATGGTCGCGCCTCCGGCTGTCACCAGCGCCATCGAGGATGCCCTCAAGCCGTTCGGTGTGAAGATCGACGAAATGCCCATCACTCCGGAAAAGATCGTCCGCTGGGTCAAAGAGGCCCAGGCACGGCAGGGGACCTGACATTGGTGGATAATGTTTGTCATTGCCCACCGAACCCGATATCGTTACCGTAGGGGTGACGCCTGTCGTCGCCCGCGCCGCCATCGCGCACGAAAAGCATTAGCGAGGACGCATGGCGGGCGATGAGAGGCGTCACCCCTACATTCATGCGAAGACGGGAGTTGCTGCTTATGCTACTCAAGGATAAGGTCGCGGTTATTACCGGCGGTGGGCGCGGCATCGGACGCGCCATTGCGCTAGCTTATGCTCGCGAGGGAGCGCGGCTTGTCCTCGCCGCGCGTTCCGTTGAGGGGCTGGAAGAAACGCAACGCATGGTCGCCGATGAGGGAGGCAAGGCGCTGGTGGCGCCAACCGATATCAGCAATGTCGAGAGCGTTGCGGCGCTCGCGCAAAAAGCGAGCGAGCATTTTGGGCGCGTGGATATCCTGGTGAATAACAGTGGCATCGCGGGACCGACCGCGCCCCTGTGGGAGATCACGCCGGATGACTGGGATGTGACCTTCGCCGTGAACGTGAGGGGAACGTTTCTCTGCTGCCGCGCTTTTCTGCCTGCCATGATTGCACAGTCTTCCGGCAGCATCATTATAATCGGTTCGATGACCGGCAAGCGGCCTTTGATGGGACGCACGCCGTATTCCGCCAGCAAGCTCGCCCTTGTAGGGTTGGCGCGCACGCTGGCATGGGAGACCGGGCCGCATGGTATCCGCGTCAACGTCATCTCGCCCGGCCCCGTCGAGGGCGAGCGTATCGAGATGGTGATTCGCAAGCAGGCCGAGGTGAAGGGCATCAGCGTCAATGAGGCGCGCCTGGCATTCTTGCGCGATTCGCCGATGAATCGCCTGGTTCCGCCGCAGGACGTTGCTGCTGCCGCTGTCTTCCTGGCCTCTGAGCGAGCCAGTTCTATCACGGGTGAAGACCTGAACGTCTCAGCGGGCATCACCATGTATTGAGTTTCAGCACGTCCACCTATATAGCCAGTTCAAACGTGGAGGCATCGCAATGACTCGCTTGATCGATCTGTCACAGGAAATCTACCAGGGTATGTTTGTCTATCCAGGCCACCTCAAAACGGTGGTGTGGGAACATCATTCGCACGAAGAGACCAGGAAGAACTTCGAGGGCGGCTTCTCCTATCAATCTCGCGGATTGTTATTCAGCGATCACGGTCCAACACACGTGGACGCGCTGAGTCACCTCGACCCGCGCCCGGAGGCTCCTCCCATCGATCAGATGTCACTCGATATCTTTTACGGCCCGGCCACCTGCATCGATGTCTCACACAAGGAACCACAGACCTATATCACTGCCGACGACCTCGATAAAGCCGCCTCTCGTTCAGGCGTCGAGATTCTCAAGGGCGATATCTTGCTACTCTATACCGGCACCTACAATCGCTATCATGGCAGCAGGGAATATCTAAGCCAGTATCCCGGCCTGGACGAAGCAGGGAGTAACTGGCTGGTTGAACAAGGTATCAAGACCTTTGGCGTGGACTCGCCCAGCCCGGATAACCCCATCAGCCGTACCTACCCCTGCCATATGATGTGCCGGGCGCGTGGTATCACGCACTACGAGAATCTCGCCAATCTTGACCAGCTTGTGGGAAAACGTTTCACTTTTGCCGGCTTTCCCCTGCGCATCCGCAACGGCACAGGATCACCCGTGCGTGCTGTTGCCATTCTGGAGAGCTAACACGGGGCCAGCAGAGAGGAGAAGCCATGCCAGAGGTAGCGCTGTTGCCGGTTCCAGCGATCGCGCGCGAGACACACTACGGGAGAAGCGTTCTCGCTTATTCGCAACGCCCGCGCAATTTCAATGCCGTTGTCCAGCGCTCAGTCCAGGCCTTTCCTGAGAAAACGGCGCTGGTTTTCGAGGGGCGGCGCTGGAGCTATCGCCAGCTGTGGCAGGAAGCGCGCTCCTTCGCCGCTGCCATCCACCAGGATTACGGCATCGGACAGGGAGACCGCGTGGCTGTCCTGACGGGCAATCTTCCCGAATTCGCCATCGCCGCCATCGGTACCTCTCTGCTCGGCGCAATCCTGGTGCCGCTCAATTCACGCCTGCGGGCGCAAGAACTGCACTATATGCTCGATAACTCCGGCAGCAGGGTTCTCGTCACCACTACGGAGCATTGGGAGCAACTCGTATCAGAGCGTGCCCGTCTGACAGAACTGCAAGGCGTTTTTTTGATCGATGAAGAAGCGCGGGCGAGCGGCGGAACCCGCCCCTGGCAGGAAGTCCTGCGTGGGAGTGTACCACCCCTGGTAGAGATAGACGCGGATAGCCCACTCTACCTCTGCTACACCTCCGGCACGACGGGTTTACCCAAAGGCGCGGTCTGCACGCATTTTAACCTCGTTCACACCCTGCTCAATTATGAACTGGTCAAAGGGCTGAAGGCAGATGACGTGACGCTGCTAGGCGTGCCGATTTTTCATATTACCGGGCTGGCCGCGCAGTTCGCGCAGTTTCTCTACCAGGGAGGCACGATTGTGCTGCAGCGCATGCCTTTCCGGGCGGGTCGCGCGCTGGAACTGATAGAGCAGGAGCGCGTGACGCACTTTTTCGGCGTGCCGACCATGTATATTATGCTGATGAACCACGCCGATTTCGACCGGCGTGATATCTCGTCCCTGCGCCTGGCCGCGTCGGGAGGCGCGCCCCTGCCGCCGGATGTCGCGCACGCCTGGGCGCAGAAGGCCCCAGAGGTCAAATTCCTGAACTTCTATGGCCTGACCGAAACCACCTCGCCCGCGACCTGCCTGCCAGACCGCTACAAGCTAGAGCGTCCCGGCTCGGCTGGTCTGCCGCTGCCCGTCACCGAACTGCAGGTCGTCAACGACGAGCGCGAGGCGCTGCCAGCCAACGAAATTGGGGAACTGGCGATACGCGGCCCGATGGTCTTTAAAGAATACTGGCGCAACGGGGAGGCTACACGCGAGGCATTTCTGGAGGATGGCTGGTTTCTAACAGGCGACATGGCGCGCATTGATCCCGGAGGCTTCGCCCACATCGTAGATCGTAAGAAGGACATGATTAGCCGCGCAGGTGAGAAAGTATACTGCGCCGAAGTTGAAAACGTGCTGTACAGCCATCCGTCTATTCTAGAAGTCGCGGTAGTGGGCCAGCCGGACGCCTTCTATGGCGAGATCGTCAAGGCGGTAGTGGTGCAGCGCCCTGGCAAATCAATTGATGCCGACGAGGTGCGCGACTTCGTGGCACAGCGACTGGCGAAGTTTAAGGTTCCCGCCCTTGTCGAAGTGCGGGACGAATTGCCGCGCAATCCAGGCGGCAAGGTCATGAAACATCTACTGAGAGGAAGATAACTATGGGATGCCTGGATATTCCAAACGAGACCGTTTTTACAATGGAGATGACCCCCATTAAATTTGGGCCGGGGTCTACCAGCGAAGTTGCCTATGATCTTAAACGCCTGGGCGTTCACCGCGCGCTGGTCGTGACCGATCCTGGCATCATGAAGCTCGGCTTGCCAGAGCGGGTACGCAGCCTGCTCGAAGAGGCCGACGTTCACGCGGATATCTATGACCACGTACATGTCGAGCCAACCGACCGCTCATTTGAGGAGATCGCAAACTTCGTAAGCGGGCGCGACTACGATGGCTTTGTGGGGATTGGAGGCGGCAGTAGCATCGACACAGCGAAATGGGCCAGCCTGTACTCCACCTACCCGGCTCCCCTGATGGACTACATCAATAAACCCATCGGAAAAGGGCTGCCCGTCCCTGGTCGGCTCAAGCCATTGGTGGCCCTGCCGACGACGGCGGGAACAGGCAGCGAGACGACGGCGGTAGCAGTGCTGGATGTCCTCTCACTCAAGATCAAGACCGGCATCTCTCATCGCTACCTGCGTCCCGCATTTGCTATCATCGACCCGCTCAATACTGTGACGCTGCCGCCGATGGCGACGGCCTACCCAGGATTTGATGTTCTCACGCACGCGCTTGAATCCTACACGAGTCGGCCCTATAATGCGCGCCCGCAGCATTCGCCTGAGGAGCGTCCGGTCTACGTCGGCAGCAATCCCATAAGCGATTTCTGGTGTGAGAAAGCGCTGGAATACCTGGGCCAGTACATGCGGCGCGCTGTACTCAACGGTATGGATGTAGAAGCGCGCACTTACATGGCGCTGGCGGCGACTTACGCGGGCATCGGCTTCGGCAACGCGGGTGTGCATGTCCCCCATGCCATTGCCTACCCGGTCGCCGGAATGGTGAAACACTTCTCGCCGCCCGACTATCCACGCGACGAACCGATGATTCCACATGGCCTCTCCGTCGTTGTGACCGCCCTGGCCACCTTTCGCTGGACCTACCCGGCCAATCCAGAGCGGCACCTGCGCGCGGCGCAACTGCTCGGCGCGCAGGTGAGTGGGCTGAACGAGGAGCAACAGCGCGAGATACTGCCGCGCACGCTGCTCGCGCTCATGCGCGATACCGGCATCGTGAACGGTCTTGCCGCGCTCGGCTTTGGAGAATCCGACGTACCTGCCCTGGTTGACGGCACACTCAAACAGCAGCGTCTACTGGTCAACTGTCCGAGAGCAGTTGGAGCGGAGGAGTTACGTGACATTATCCAACAGAGCTTTGCGTTCTGAGCGGCTCTGTTGTAAAAAGGGCGAGAATAGAATAAACTCTGATCATATGGCTTGACCACCAAGCTCCTGGGAGATATCTTGCCGATGGAGCACCAACTGAGTACTTCAAACGTCTCGCATCACGTTCATCAGATAGCTGAGCGCCGTGAGCAGGAGCTGGGCGACGAGCAACTCTCCTTCATCGAAGGATGCCCTGACCAATGGTACAAATTGCCTGAACCGGCTGCGCCTCTGACAGTCAGCCTTGATGGCGGATACGTTCAGGCACGCTCGAAGACGCAGCGCAAAGATGGATCGTTTGAAGTGATTGTAGGCAAAAGTGTCACAGGAGAAGGAAACGTTTTGCGCTATCTTTTCGCACCGATTCCTGCTAGAATGATTCCTGCTAGAATGATTATTATCTCAGGAATATCGGACAACTGGCCCGATTTCAAGCACGGTGAGCGACCATTTCAGCATGTCGCTTTTTATCGTTATCACAGGAATAAGGAGCAAGCGTATGGAGCAGACCATGATGAAAGAGCAGCCACTGAGCGAACTCGCGGCTGCATTTCTCAGCGACCTTGCCCATGCCAACCGCTCTCCACACACCTGTCACGCCTACGCAACGGACTTAGCGCAACTGTGTGCGTTCTATCACGGGCCAGTGAACGCGATGGCAGCGGAGGTCTTGCGGAACTTCTTCAGCTCGCACCTTCATCTCAGCCCTGCCACCAGAGCACGCAAGCAAGCCGCAGTCGCTCGCTTTCTCACATGGGCGCATCAGCACGACCTGCTCGACAGCAACCCGATGCTCAAGATTGAGCGGGTGAGGCTCGATCCGCCAGCACCGCGTGGCATGGAGCGTGACCAGATTGAACGCATCCTCGCTGGTATTCCCACTGAGTGTCTGCGCGACCGACTTTTCTTCCGACTACTCCTGGAAACCGGCCTGCGGTCGAGTGAAGGACTCTCCCTGTATGTGGAGGATATCGATCTCTCGCTCGACAATGAGCACCTGACCGTCGTGGGAAAGAGTGGCAAGAGACGAACAATTTTGCTCGACGATCCGCGCTTGGTGCAGCAGCTCCGGGCTTACCTGAAACGCATGGGCTACAAACACGGGCCGCTGTTCCGAGCCGCTGATACCGAAATACGAACGTGGCGTCGGAGAAACTCACAACGACCATAGAACGGTCGCCTTGTCTTGCACTTTTTAAGAGGAGAAAGTAGCACCCTGCTCTTTACGCATTTTATCAGAAGGCGGTGAATACGCATCGTGGGATCATTCTCGGCATCAGTCATGTGCCCGGTCTTTATTGGACGTGTACCCGAACGTGATGCACTCAATCGGCTCATTGATCAAACCAGAAGCGGACAGGGACAGGTCGCTCTCGTATGCGGTGAGGCAGGCGTTGGCAAATCGCGCCTGGTTGCTGAGGCAAAAGCCTATGCCGCAACCCAGGGGTTTCTTCTGCTGCAAGGAAATTGCTTTCCGACAGATCTTACCTATCCCTATGCACCGTTGCTTGACCTCTTGCGCTCCCTTCTGGCTTCCAACCCGGCAGAAACGCTCGCTGCCGCTGTAGAGGCCTTAGCTCGTGATAGCTTTCCTTTGCTCCCTGAACTGGTCCCTGACCAAACGATCCCACTCCCACGTCTTGAACCAGAACAAGAGAGACGCCGTCTTTTCGCGGTCCTGGCAACGTTCTTCATCCACCTGTCAGCCCACTCCCCAGTGCTTCTCATCGTTGAGGATGCGCACTGGAGTGACGACACCAGCCTGGATTTTCTCCACACACTGGCGCGGCGTTGTACGTCCCAGCCACTTCTGCTCCTGGTCACCTATCGCCATGATGAGACGCATCCACCGTTGAGAAGCTGGCTTGCACAGCTCAACCGCGAACGGCTCGTTCAGCAGATCCAGCTCGTACCTCTTTCGCGTAACGATGTCGATACGATGTTGTCAGCCATCTTTGATCAG
>DATLSI010000058.1:0-10552 GCA_035534255.1 Ktedonobacteraceae bacterium
TGGCATAAAAGATCACGACGGCGGCGACCTCTTCAGCCAGATTGACCGACGTGTCCAGCGCGTAGGCCCCTCCCAACGAGAAGCCGATGAAGGCGAGCTTGCCGTGACCTCCCGCCTGGTGTGTTGCATCCCGTTGGCGCAGGAACTGTACCGCCCCCGCGATGTCGCCGCGCACCCGCTCCTCCTCCTGATTCAGAGCCGAGGCCAACGCTTCCGCTTCCTCGACCGTCGTGGCTGTCTTGCCCTGATAGAGGTCGGGAGCGAACGCCACGAAACCCGCCTGCGCGAGCCGGTCACAGACCTGTCGAAATGGCTCCGTCAGCCCCCACCAGGCATGCAGGACCACCACACCCGGTCCGCTGCCATGCTCGGGAACGGCCAGATAACCGCTAGCTATTCTACCATTCGCCTGAAATTCCATCATGCTACTCTCCTTAAAAATACTTACAAAACGCTGTACCTCAAGCAGTATAGCACAGATGTTCTGTGTCCTATATCCAGACGTTCTTCCTGCGCCATTAGTAATCGGGTGCTGCTTCAGGGCGGGGGTGAGTGGATGATGGGTGGGACCCCCATAGGCGCGGACTTAAGCCATTTTTCCAGGGCGACCGCAAGGGTCGCCCCTACCCTGGACGGCTTCGCAGGCCCACTCGTGGTAGGGTAGGGGCGACCCTTGCGGTCGCCCTGGCCCTTAAGTCCGCGCCTATGGGGGACGCCCCTACAATGACCCGACGGATGCTCATACGGGTACCCGCTTCGGAGTCATTGTAGGGGCGTCCCCTTGCGGGCGCCCTTTAGAACTCATCAATGCAAAAAAATAGCACGCACCCCCCAGGGCATCAATACTAGCGATATGAACCATAATTTGATATAATTCATTCGGCCCAGGGCCAAATAATCTGGAGGAAAATTTTTACGTGGAAAGGGGCAATCGCGAACTGTTACTGCGTCTGATGAAGCTGCTCTGCATATTGCTGGTATTTGGCATCGCTGCCTGTTCATCTACCAGTACGCCAACTCTGATTGTCAAATTGACCCCAACCCTGACGTCCACGCAAGAATCTCCACAGTTACTGACTCCTACATTGCGCTCGTTGGCACAGTCGCGACATTTTTTCATGGGAACGACGGTGAACATACAGGCATTACGCTCGGAGCCAGTATATAGCGCGACGCTTGCAGGCCAATTTAACATGGTGACACCCGAAGTCTCCATGAAATTCAGCGAGACGGAGCCGCAGCGCGATGTCTATACGTTTGCCGACGCCGACTATCTGGTGGCCTTTGCGCAGGCGCATCAAATGCAGGTGCGCGGGCACAACCTCGTGTGGTACACCGACTTGCCCGCGTGGCTCACGAATGGCAATTTTACCCGCGACGAACTCATAGCTATTTTGCGCGATCATATCATGACCGAAGTGTCGCGCTATCGCGGACAGGTCAATATCTGGGATGTGGTGAACGAGGCGGTAGGCTACGATGGCACATTGCGCGACTCGATCTGGCTGCGCGGCATCGGTCCGGACTATATCGACATGGCTTTTCAATGGGCGCACGAGGCTAATCCACAGGCGCGTCTCTTCTACAACGATTATGGCGGCGAAGGATTGGGGCGCAAATCTGACGCTATTTATAACCTGCTGAAAGGACTACTGCAACGCGGTGTGCCGGTTGCGGGCGTTGGTTTGCAGATGCACGTCAGCCTTGATAGCTACCCCAACCCCCAGGATGTGCTGGCAAATATGAGGCGCTTGACAGCGCTGGGCCTGGAAGTGCAGATCACCGAGATGGACGTGGAAACCCAGAATGATCCACGTCCAATGCAGCAGAAGATGCAGGCGGAGGCGCAACTTTACGGTGAGATGTTGAACGATTGTCTCTCTGTAACGCGCTGCACCGCCTTTGTAATGTGGGGCTTTACCGACGCGCACTCCTGGATTCCCCTCTTCACCGGGCATCCCGACTATCCTCTGATTTTTGACGCGGAGTATCGCCCCAAACCGGCGTTTTTCGCGCTGAAAGATGCGTTGATGCACCAGTAGAGATGCCCCTGACACCAAAAAACCTATGATACAATACCCATATAACAATAATCTTGCATGCGGCATTGCTTCCAGGTATTCCCAAAGGAAATAAGTGTATGACCACCACCAGAAAAAGAACCGAACCTGAAGAGATAACACCATTGCCAGTATCTATACGGCAGGCGCAGCCAGCGCGCAATCCTGGCATGCCACTTGACATGGATTGGGTGCGGCAGGCGCGTGTCAATCGCAGCGCGGTTGAGCGGAGGGCGGCCACCATCCCGACGAGGCGCACCGTCAAGAAAGAGTGGCAGGCGGCGTGGCTGCTGCGGGCCATCACGTGTATCGATCTCACTACGCTGAGTGGTGACGACACGCCTGGCAACGTGTTGCGCTTATGCGCCAAAGCGCGTCGCCCGGTGCGGCAGGAATTGCTGGATGCGCTGGGAGCTGGAGGGATGAACCTGCAAGTGGGAGCGGTCTGCGTCTATCATAACCTGGTGCCTGTGGCTGTGGAGGCTCTGCGCGGGTCGGGTATACCCGTCGCCGCAGTCTCGACGGGTTTTCCGGCTGGTCAGAATCCCTTTGAGCAAAAGCTGCAAGAGATCGAGGCATCGGTCAAGGCGGGCGCGGCGGAAATAGATATTGTTATTTCGAGGGCGCACGTCCTGACGGGCAACTGGCAAGCGTTGTATGACGAGGTGCGGGCCTTTCGCGCCCCCTGCGGGGATGCGCACATGAAGACCATCCTGGCGACCCACGAACTGGCGACGTTGCGCAACGTGGATATGGCCAGCCTGGTATGCATGATGGCCGGGGCCGATTTCATCAAAACCTCAACCGGCAAAGAACCTGTCAATGCTACACTGCCCGTCGGAGTTGTGATGACACGCGCCATTCGCGAATATTTTGAACGCACCGGCTACAAAGTGGGCTTCAAACCTGCCGGAGGCATTCGCACCGCCAAACAATCGCTCGACTGGCTGATTTTGATGAAAGAGGAACTGGGTAACGATTGGCTCAACAATGCGCTTTTCCGTCTGGGGGCCAGCGGCCTGCTTTCGGATATCGAACGGCAGCTTTCGTACTTTGTTACCGGCCATTACGCGGCGGCCTATCATAACCCAATGGTGTAAGCTGGGAGGCGAACGATGAATATTATGCAAATTTTTGATACGATGGAATATGGGCCTGCTCCAGAGGCCGCTAATGCTGGACTGGCCTGGATCAAAGAGCGCCAGCCCTTTGGCCTTTTTATCAATAATAAGTGGGTCAAGCCTACCAGTGGGCAGTATATCGAGAGTATCAATCCCGCGACGGGTAAACCGCTTGCCCGTGTAGCGGCTGCCAATAGCGCGGATGTTGACAGGGCTGTCAAAGCGGCGCGCGCGGCTTTTGAGACGTGGGGCAAGACGCCCGGACATGTACGCGCCCGTTATATGTACGCCCTCGCGCGTCACATTCAGAAGCACGCGCGCCTGCTGGCCGTGTTGGAATCACTGGATAACGGCAAGACGATACGCGAGACGCGTGATATCGACATCCCGCTGGTGGCGCGCCATTTCTACTATAACGCGGGTTGGGCGCAGCTGATGGAACAGGAGATGCCCGGCTACGCGCCCGTTGGCGTGGTGGGCCAGATCATCCCCTGGAACTTTCCACTGCTCATGCTGGCCTGGAAGATTGCGCCCGCCCTGGCGATGGGCAACACCGTTGTCTTGAAACCGGCGCGTTACACATCGCTCACGGCGCTCAAATTCGCCGAGATCGTACAGGAAGTCGGCTTGCCAGCGGGAGTCGTCAATATCCTGACGGGCGAGGCTTCACAGGTTGGCGAGGCCCTGGTGCGTCATCCCGATGTCAACAAGATCGCCTTCACCGGCTCGACCGATGTGGGGCGCAGCATCAGGCGCGTTACGGCAGGTTCGGGCAAAAAGCTCTCGCTCGAACTGGGCGGCAAATCGCCTTTCATCGTCTTCGATGATGCCGACCTGGATAGCGTGGTAGAGGGCGTCGTTGATGCCATCTGGTTCAACCAGGGACAGGTATGCTGCGCTGGTTCGCGCCTACTCATGCAGGAGAATATCGCGGAGCGCCTGATCGCCAAACTGCGCGCGCGCATGGAACACTTGCGCATCGGCGATTCGCTCGATAAAGCCGTGGATATCGGAGCCATCGTCTCGCCCGGACAACTGCAAGAAATCCGACGCCTGGTAGACCAGGGTATCGAGGAAGGCGCGGAGATGTGGCAGCCCTCGTGGGCATGTCCGACCGAGGGTTTCTACTTTCCGCCCACGCTCTTTACCAACGTTTCCCCGGCTACCAGCATCGCCCAGGTTGAAATCTTTGGTCCGGTACTGGTGGCGATGACCTTTAGAACCCCTGCTGAAGCAGTCGCGCTGGCGAATAATACGCGCTACGGGCTGGCGGCCAGTGTGTGGAGCGATAATATCAATCTTGCGCTGGACATCGCTCCCAAAATCAAAGCGGGCAGCGTATGGATAAACTGCACCAATCTATTTGACGCATCGAGCGGTTTTGGCGGCTATCGTGAAAGTGGTTTTGGTCGCGAGGGTGGCAAAGAGGGCCTGTACGAGTACGTGCGCCCGACCTGGGAGATAAAGGCGGAGCAGGAAATTCATATAGCCATTGACTCTGTATCAACGAATGGAGCGAAACCCGCTGTTCAAGACGAAATTGTTGATGAGCAAAGTCTTAGCGAGGAAGATGGCTATCAACGTGCGGAAAATGGAACGCATGGCTATTATAACATGTTGCCGGCGATTGATCGCACGCCCAAATTGTTTATTGGCGGCAAGCAGGTCAGGCCAGATTCGGGCTATAGCCGCGACGTGTATGACAGGAGTGGACGTGTGATCGGGCAGGTAGGTGAGGGCAACCGCAAAGATATCCGTAACGCGGTTGAGGCGGCGCATGCAGCCAGTGGCTGGGCGAGCAGCGCGGCGCATAATCGCGCGCAAATTCTCTATTACATCGCGGAGAACCTGTCGGCTCGTGAAGACGAGTTCGCGCGTTGCATCGTTCAGCAAACGGGCCTTAACCGTACCGATGCATCGAACGAGGTGCAGGTCTCCATATCGCGCCTGTTCAGTTACGCCGCATGGGCCGACAAATACGAAGGAGTTGTGCATCGCCCGCCCATGCGCGGCGCGGTGCTGGCCTTGCCTGAAGCTGTCGGCGTGACCGGCATGGCCTGCCCGGATGAGTATCCACTGCTGGGTTTCATCTCGCTGGTTGCCCCGGCCATTGCTATGGGTAATGCGGTGGTGGTTATTCCGTCTCCACTGGCACCCTTGAGCGCGATCGATTGCTATCAAGTGCTGGAGACCTCTGACTTGCCCTCCGGCGTGGTGAATATCGTGACGGGTGATCGCGACACGCTGAGCCAGGTGCTTGCCGAGCATGACGACGTGGACTCTATGTGGTACTTTGGCCCGCTCGAAGGCTGCCGAGGCGTCGAACTGGCCTCGGCGGGCAATATGAAGCGCACATGGGTCAGCTATGGTCATACACGGGATTGGCTGGATGTCGTACAAGGCGAAGGGCAGGAGTTCCTGCGCGAATCCACCCAGGTCAAGAATATCTGGATACCATATGGAGAATAACTTCGACATTGACACTCACCAACCCTACGGCGTACCATAAAGGCATACTGAAGAGTGTTGGAGGATACCGTGTCATCAATTTATTACCTGGCGCGCGCCGGATATGGTTTGGCGAAGTGGACACCGCAGGGCGCGCGGCACGGACTGGGCCGTTTCATTGGCTCTGCTATTTACCTGGGATGGAAAACAAAGCGTATCAATACGCAGCAAAATATGGCTCATGTCAGTGGTCATCCTATAGATGATCCGCGCGTCAAGCGACTGGCGGCGGCTTCCTGGAAGAATTACGGGCGCATCATCGCCGATTTTATGTATTTCCCCCATTTTGATTTTGATCGCCTCGAATATCAGATGCGCGATCTCACCGAGACGCCGGGCGGCTGGCGGGACTATATCAAGCAGGCTCTGGAGCCTGGGCGGGGCATCGTGATTTCTTCGGCGCATTTTGGCAATTACGACATGGCCGCGGCATATGTCGCCCGTCACTTCCCTTTTTCGGTTGTGACGGAAAACTTCAACGATCCCCAGATGACCGATCTTGTGCTGGGTCAACGCGCGGAAAGAGGCATCAGCTTGATCCCCATGGAGGGATCGGCGCGGCGCATCCTGCGCGCCTTGCAAGAGAACAGGCTGGTGGCTATCGCGGTTGACCGGCCCGTTTCGCGCGAGGAGGGTGTTGAAATCAGATTCTTCGGGCATAAGACGTATGTGCCGGGCGGCCCGGCGGCGCTGGCCTTGAAAAGCGGCGCGGCCATTGTGCCAGGTTTTATGTGGTATGGACACCACAATGAGTGTTTCATTCGGGTCTTCCCACCCATTTATCCACGGTCAGGAGTTGACAAAGCCGGTGAAATTAAGCGCCTGACGCAGTACATGTTCGACTGCATTGAGGAGATGGTGCGCGCCTGGCCGACGCAGTGGTACATGTTCCGCCAGTTCTGGCCATCAGAGTGATGGAAATGCATGTATAGACTTTATTATTTTGCCTCGGTCGTCGTTCCTCGCCTGCCGCACAGTTTTGTGATGGCATTGAGCCGGCTCATCGGTTTCGCTGCCTGGCTGCTGGGGCACAAGGCCAGAAAACAGGCTACTATCAATATGTTGCATGTGCTTGGCCCGCAGGTAAAGGCTACGCGCGCGGGTCGCAAAACGCTGCGTCGCACTGTGCGTAAAATGTTTCTGAACAATGCGCGTAACTACCTGGAATCGCTGTATCTGCTTCGCTTAAAACGCGAAGACCTCATGCGCAGGCTCATCTATAAAGGTGGGCTTGACCATCTTGACGCGGCCCTGGCGCAAGGGAAGGGTGTAATAATCCTGTCTATCCACATGGGACCTTTTGATTACATTGCGCAGTGGTTTGCCTTCCAGAATTATTCCCTCACTGTTCCGGTGGAAAATCTCAAAGATGAGCGCCTGCTTGAACTGGTGCTGAAGTTACGGCGCGCGCAGGGCTTGCAATTTGTGCCCCTGGGTGGGAGCGCGCCTCTGCGCAGCATGATACAGGCTTTGCGAAAAAACCAGATTGTAGTAGTTGCCCTTGATCGCGCTATTGTAGGAGAAACCATTGAGAGACCATTCTTTGGCGCGCCGGCACTCTTCCCCAATGGACCGTTTTCGCTGGCGCAGCGCACAGGGGCCGTGTTGCTGGCCGGATTTGGCTGGTACGAATCACACGGGCGCATGGGCGGCAAAATCGTACCTGTAACGCTTGCTATGAGCGAAGACGAGCGCAACGACCCTGACAAAGTCATGCAGAAAGTTCTAGAAACGCTGGAAGAGAACATCCGCGCTCGCCCCGAACAATGGGTAATGTTTTCGCCGCTCTGGGTAGAGGATATGCCGGCGACGTAACGGTGGAGCTACCACAAGGGTTGTTCTGCTGTTACGTCGCCGGTTGCATTGCTTCTTCACGTTTTTCTCTCCGCCTGCGCATCACACGGCGAGGTGGGTCAACGAACCAGCTCCACGCGCACTGGGCCACGTAAATGCCCGGTGACAGATGCACCGGTGGAAGTTCCTGGCCGCCGGAGCGCACTGTGCGTTCGAGGATGGCCTGGCGTAGTTCTTCGGGGCTGTTGCCGGGAAAAAGTGTATAGGCTGAGCCGATATGTTGCCAGAAATGCGCGTCGCTCGAGCCGGTTTCGGCAAGTTTCCATTCCTGGTTGGCGGTCAGTACCGCCGGGCGCATGGATGCATTGGCCGGCGTAGGGTTGAATACCTCGATGCCGTCTATGGCGTAGCCTTTTCCCAGCAGCGCTTCGATTTTCGCGCGATTCAAGCTGGGAACGAGCCGTCCGAAAGGATGCGGCACGATGACCAGCCCGCCCTGCTCTTTAATGGCGTCGATACTCTCTTCAACGGGGCGCATATGTTTGGGGGCCTTATTCACAAACAAACCAAGTAGGTGTCCCTGGCGTGTCGAGACCTCGACCCCTGTAATCATGCGCAGCGGGTAATCGTGCTGCGCCAGCAGGTCTGCCACGCGCTTCGCGCCCTCTACATGGTCATGATCGGTTACGGCGATCAGGTCGAGCTTGCGCGCCAGAGCCACTTCGATGACCTTAGCGGGGCTGGCCCAGCCATCACCCAGATTTGTATGCATGTGGAGATCGGCGCGGCTGTACGCGGTGGGTATGACATGCTTCCGCGAAATCGATAGTTGTTGTTCAGTCTCCAACGAGGTATGTTCCATGCTATTTCACTTCTTCTCTATAAGCACTCTTTACAGAGCGCGTGGAATGGGTCGCGGTGTTGTATAGCCGCGTTCATTCAGCAATTCGCAATAATAATTCATGACTTTACGAGCTACCTCTGGCCAGGCGTAGTCGCGCGCCTTGACAAGTCCAGCCTGGATAAATTGTTGACGCAGCTTCTCGTCTTTGAGCAGGCGGCTGATGGCCCAGGCCAGTTCGTCGGGCTGGCGCGGCGTGGTCAATATGCCATCGATCTCCGAGTCAACAACTGTCGCGTAGCCTTTGATATTTGATGCTACGATAGGCTTGCCTGCCGCCATCGCCTCTAACAGCACGATACCCAGGCTTTCGCCGCCGATGGCTGGCGCGCAGAAAACATGCGCGCTGGCGAAATAGCGCGGTTTTTCTTCTTCAGAGACATAGCCTGTAAAGAGTATATCTTGCCAGCCACGTCGCTCGACATACTGCTGAAAGCCACGCCTCAGCCGACCCTCGCCCACAAAAATGAAGCGGGTGTTGGGATGTTGCTCGCGAATGGCGGGGATGGCGCGTAACAGGTATTTCGCCCCTTTGCGCTTCTCAAAGCGCCCGACAAACAGGATATTTTGCTTCCCGTCCATCAATTGTGGCAATGGAAGTATATCAGACCCGAAGCGTTCAAGGCTGACGCCATTGGGAATAATACGATAATCGGCAGGGAAATAGTGTGAGATGAACTGCTGAGCAGCCGTAGAAACAGCGATACGACCCGACAGTTTGTGAAACAATGGCCGCAGCAGTGGATAGGCCGATGCGTAAGCAAGCTTCGAGGTGGAATATATATTTGAATACGAAGCGGAGTGAAATGTTCCCACCGTCAGCACGCGCGAACAGCGCAGCACCTGTTGTGAAAGACCCGGCACCAGAGGTTCATGCACGTGGATGACATCAAACCGTTCGCGTGCCAATACCGCGCGCACGCGCAGAGCCAGCGACGGATCAAGGATAATACGGGCAATAGAACCATTTATAGGGATGGGAGTTGTGCCTCCCATTTTGAGAATGTTCTTTTCAGGTGTTTTGCCCATGCGTCCCGATGCAGGAGCAAGTATGCGCACATCATGACCCATCAATGTAAATTGTTCAGCCAGGTGCCAGACGTGATCCCGCACTCCCCCAGGGTAACTCCAATCATACGGTGATACAAGGCCAATTTTCATTCGCGACTCCCTGCGCTTATTACGAGTGATATGTTGCTCATGTGGTTATTTTATCACGCATCCTGAGCTTGTGTTACACATTTTATACGTATCTGCCGTGCTTACGGTTGTGATACACAGAGATAAGCATATCACAGCATTGTTAACGACCTCTGACACTCCCCGCCATAAATGGACGGGGGTTCTTCCTTCATCCAGCCCGCTTGCTCGTAGCCCGTTTGGGTGTACGAGTAGAGGCAGTCTGTCCAGAAGCGTTTTCCGGCGAGCCGGATGTTTCCCTGTGCCCCAGGGTACATGCTACTGCCTTTGCCAGGATATTCAACGCCGCATTATGGTCTCTATCCAGTACCACGCCACAGCTTGTACAGATGTGGGTACGCGCACTCAAAGACTTTTTGACCATCGTGCCACAGGCGCTACATTCCTGGCTGGTGAACTGTGGAGCTACAGCAATGACAGGGATATCGTGCATCAGTCCATAGGCTTTCACCCACCGCAGAAATGTCCCCCATCCTGCATCGTGAATGGACTTGGCAAGGTGATGATTCCTCACCATGTTGCGTATCTGAAGGTGTTCGTAGGCAATCAAATCGTGAGATGAGACAAGCGTGCTTGCCGTTTTGCGGGCAAAGTCTTCACGCTGCCGCTGCACTTTCAAATAGGCTTTAGCCAGCTGCTTTCTGGCTTTCTTGCGGTTGCTGCTCTTCTTTTGCTTACGGGAAAGCTGGTGATGCAAGCACTTCAAGCGTTTCTCGGCTTTGCGATAGTGACGTGGGTTCTCAACCGTGTTGCCCTCAGAGTCGGTGTAGTAGGCTTTCAGCCCCACGTCAATTCCTACCTGCTTGCCAGTGGGAACATGCTCGATCACGCGGTCAGCCTTGACCGCAAATTGCACATAGTAGCCATCAGCACGATGCACAATCCTGACGCGCTTGATCTGCTTGAGAGGGAATGCTGCAATCTGCTGCTTCGGATTACCTACAAGCCGGAGCCGTCCCATGCGACAG
>DATLSI010000059.1:0-2593 GCA_035534255.1 Ktedonobacteraceae bacterium
ACGCCGAATTTGCCTGCTTTAGGATAATAACCGAAATAATGATCGAACGAGTGATTCTCCTGGCAGGCGATCAGCACATGCTGGATAGGGTTTGCGCTACCGGCAGGAGAAGATGGTGAGTCGCTGGGAGCAGCGAGGGCAGAGAGAAGAGACTTGCCGCCAGCCAGCGAGCTTGCTTCGAGCGCGAGGCCAAGCCCGGCTACCGTACCAAATGCTTGTAGGGCGCGGCGGCGCGATTGCCGCTGCATCAACCATTGTCGCCAGTTCAATGCTACGTTTTCCTTTCTAAGATATGTTACAATGCTACGAAGACCATAAAGGATTATGTCCAATTGAACGGGTTGTCGAGCCAATTTCGGGGCGTTCAGGGCAACCCCTTGCGGTTGCCCTGAACTTTCTCCCACAAATATCGATTTTTATGCTATACTTGTTATACACAGTTTCCTGACACAGCATAGCGGGCATTTCAGATTCACTTCTATTGGCTAAAAGCAAGGGCGCATCCAGGGAGGGTGCATATGGACGGTGATTCCGGTTCTGACTACGCGTGGGCAGCGGTGCTCACGGCCACATCGACAGTATTTCGTTTTTCTCCTCGCTCTCATCGCGCCGCGCAAATTGGCTGGCGGCCCTGGGGTAATGAAGCCTTCCATGAGGCGGAGCAGCTTGACAAACCGATCTTCTTGTTGATCACTTCCACCTGGTCTCAGTGGTGTCATATCATGGATGAAACAACGCTTTCTGAGCCAGGCATTATTAACATCCTGAACCGGGACTATATCCCCATTCGCGTTGATAGCGATCTGCGCCCGGACGTCAATCAACGCTACAACCAGAATGGCTGGCCCAGCGTCGTGCTGCTCACGCCCGAAGGCGAAATTCTGTGGGGCGGCATCTATGTACCCCTGCCGCAGATGCTTTACTATCTTGGCTACATCCGGCGCTACTATAGCGAGCATCACCAGGAAATTCGCGAGCAGGCGCGCGCCCTGCAAGAGCGTAGATTCGGTCAGCAGCCAGCGCAGACCGCGCCTCGTAACAGGCGACGCGCCCTGCTGGACGAGGATCGCGCCGCGTTGACGGCTTTGCCCGTCGAAGCGGGCCGCGTATTGCGAGACCTCTACGACGAAGAGTATGGCGGGTTCAAGATTCATCCGCATCTCAAATTTCCTCATCCAGAGCCGCTCGAATTACTGATCATGCTCTCACAGTATCAAAATCAGCCCGACGCCCTGGCAATGGTCTGCTATTCGTTGGAACAGATGCGCGACGGCGGTTTGTGGGACGACGAGGAAGGCGGCTTTTTCCGCTATTCGGCGGCCAGCGATTGGAGTATGCCGCATACAGAGAAGATGCTTGAGGAGAATGCCGCCATGCTGCGCTCGCTTTTGCTCACGGCGCAGGCCACACGAGACCAGCAATGGCACGATCTTGCGCGCCGTCTGGTGCAGTATGTGAATGCCGCGCTTTTGCAGCCAGGCTCAGGCGTGTTTAGCGGCAGCCAGAGCGCCGACGAGGAATATTACATACCGGGTTCCTCTTCGCGTTCTCTGTTACAGCCGCCGTTCGTTGATACAACGGTTTATGCCGCCGGGAATGCGCGTATGATTTCGTCCTACCTGCTGGCAGCGCAGGTATTGCGCCTACCCTCGCTGGGAACCATCGCTCTGCGCGCCCTCGACTGGCTGTGCGAGCATATGGTACATCCCAAAGGCTGCATGTATCACTATCATCTCAGCGGGCGCTCCGAACTGCCGGGGCAACTGACCGATCTTGTCTGGATGACGCGCGCTTTGCTCGATGCCTATGATCTCTACCCGCGCAAAGCTTATCTTGAAACGGCCATCGCCTTGATGCATTTCGCCTGCGAAGAATTGCTTGACGAAGACTGCGGCCTGTTTGACGACTATCCTCCGCGACAACTGGCGCAGGGGCGACTCGTCTTGCGCGAGCAACCGCTTGTCGAGAATGCCATCGCGGCTGAAAACCTGCTGCGCATGGCTGCTTACAGCAAGCGTCACAGCCTGGGCGATACCGGACTGCTCGTCCTCTCCGGCTGTCTGGAAAAGTACCGCCGCGCGGGTATCCAGGGCGCGACCTACGCCTGCGTCGTCGCGCAGGCCATGATCAATAAGTGGCTGTAGTAAGGGATGCATCACGCGATCTGTTGTTCTTGCAGCATCTCCGCTAGCTTGCTGACCACATCATAGCGTCCGTATGATGGGACGAGATAGACGCCCTGGATGAGCGCGCGCGCCTCTGTGAGCAATTCCTGGGCCAGCTTGAGCCCTTCTTCGTGTCCACGCTCCCCGGCGGCGCGCATTCGCGCCCGTACATCGTCGGGAATCGTGATGCCTGGCACTTCATTGTGCAGGAATTCGGCATGGCGCGAACTATGGAGCGGCATGCTGCCGAGCAGCAATGGGATAGGCGGCTTGCCTACGCGATCGAGGAAGCGCAGGAGCGGAGATAGCTCGTAGATTGGCTGGGCCATGATAAAGTGCGCTCCCGCTTCGATTTTGCGCCGGTATTTTTCAATCTCTTGATCGGTTTCTTCGTCCGTCATGTTCAGATTGAGCGCCGCGCCAATATG
>DATLSI010000060.1:0-5997 GCA_035534255.1 Ktedonobacteraceae bacterium
GCCTGAACGTGCAGAGGAGCAGCATACCTGTAAAAATCGTCCAGGCCAGCAGAAAGAGCCCGAGTGCCTGGTCAACTGCGGCTCCTTTGGTGAGTGCGTCGAGGATACCTGTACCAGGGATAAAGATGAATGCCAGAGCTAGCCAGAAGGCTCCGTAGGAGGTGAAGGCAGTAACACCAAAAGTGTTACCCACCCTAAACTCCAATGCGCCTGTGATGAGCTGGGCAATGCCACCATAGAAGAAGGCCAAACCAACAATGATGTTGGTTCCTCCGGCAGGGAACCAACCTGCGTTGATACTGCTGAGGACGAATGTGCTCATTGCGAAGCCACAAAGACCAAGAGGAGAGGG
Source organism: Ktedonobacteraceae bacterium (assembly GCA_035534255.1). Classification (GTDB taxonomy): domain Bacteria; phylum Chloroflexota; class Ktedonobacteria; order Ktedonobacterales; family Ktedonobacteraceae; genus CF-113. The sequence continues at coordinate 353 of DATLSI010000060.1, forward strand.
ATTGGCGAAAGCGGGCGCTGCAGAGGCGGCGCGGTCAGTTTCTGCTGCAAGTTGAGCCATGAAGGTTTCCACCTTTCGTCACGAGACGAGCAAGACAGAGACATCTGCATGTCGCAAACATTGGTGTCTGCTCAGTAGGAGGATACATCTGTTATCCACAACTTCTTGATGATGGTTCTGGCATGGTTCGCTTTGAGAAGGCGATAGATATCATCAAGCATTCTACGGGACAAAAAAATGAGTAAGGGTGTGTGTCGATAGTTCTCCTTTCTACAGATCAAATATACTCAAGCACCGCACCCACCTGCCACAGCTACGAGCAAGGTGATGCGGTCTCCGGCGTGTAGCAGGGTAGCAAGGGTAGCATCGGGTTCGGGCCGCTCATTGTTGATGAGCACCCGGATAGATGTGTGTAACATGCCCGATGCGTCCAGCAGATACGGTCGCACAAGAGGATAGCTGGCGATCAACTTCTCCAACATCTGTGCGAGTGTAACGGCAGATGCCTCGAACGACAACTCAACGACTGACTTGCCGGCGACTACACGCGCCCCGCCAAAGAGTGCGACACGTAACTGCACGATTCTACCCTTCCTCCTCATATAGATCTGCCGCCCTGGTAACGCGGATATTTTCTTCCATTACCTCAGCTTACAGTCCATATTGCTGGCGAACATACGACCCTATGCCAATCTTATCGAGCTGTGCCAGTGGCGCAAGCATATTCAACTGCACGACGCCAGGGAGACGCCCAATCTCTACCGAGCCGGTAATCGTACAGCGGTTGCGCACTTCCGCTTTCGTCATTTGTAACATGGTGGCTGCGCGCTCAATGGCGTTATCGGTGGCCTCGTTGAGGGTCGGCCCCGTGCCGATGAACTGAACAGGCCCGACGTTGCGCTGCAATTTGACATGGTAGCGTTGAGCCAACCGCTCACCCGCCGCCAGTTCCTCTTGCGAGAAAGGCCGTGTAATAAAAGGCAGATCCTCCGCTACAGGCAACAGGATTGGGCCATCCAATGGCAGGTTCTTAATAACGTTGACACGCACACGCGCTTCTGCCGTGATGTCGGTGGTGTGCAGTGCCAGTTCGCCATCGCCCTGGTTGGCGTGGCAGTCGCCGATGTAGACGCCGCCGCCGTCAATCTTGACCGGGCAGATGAGGACTGCTCCAGCGCGAACCTCGTTGGTATCGAGATGCCCGTCGGTCTTCGCGCGATTGAGCGTTTCGAGTGACATGCCATAGGGATGGTGCGCTCCAACCAGGAAGTTGCCAAAGTCTCCCGCATTATGCGAATCCGGCATATCGGCGCTCGGCGTTGTGCCGATGTTACCGATAAACGGGCGCAGGCGGGCAAGCGTGCCGGGAATGGTGTGTGGCTCAAAGAGGAGAATGGGATGCTGGTGAGCATGTGCTGGCAGAGCCGCGACCTCGCGGGCGCGCAGCGCAAAGTCGTGCGCAGTGGCGGCATCCATTGTCAACCCAACAAAGGTATCGTGGTCGAACACGATGGTATACCCTTCCTCAAATCCGAACGGGTTGACGGTTGTTCCACACTTGACACAGCGAATGCTCTCCGCTCCGGTTCCTTCAACGCGGGTAGCGGGCCAGGGTGTGCCGCATCCTGGGCATTTCCTATCAACGAACGGATCGTCGCCAAAGGCGGCCTGGTTCGTCACCATCGTACCGGAGGCCGTAGCCAGTGAAAGTACGCGCATGGACTCAATGGTGATGGCGAGTGCATCGCCGATCCTGGCTCCCTCCACCGCTACGGGGCGCGTTACCTCGTGACCACCACGGAATTCTGGTGTGATCATTGGTCCCCAACAGCCAGGAGGAACAACACAACGGATGTATCCTCCATCCTTGACTGTTCCCGCGAAGCCGAGACTCGGGCCAATAATCCCTCCTGTGTACTCATCTACAAAGACTTCATCCTTGATCTCGCTGCCCATCGTTTGCATGGCAAATGCCTCCTTTATGCTGGTACACAGATAACACGTCATAACAGGGGTCTGCTGTGCAGCAAAACCTGTCATGACGACTCTCACAGTGAGAACCATCCGGGCCAATTATGATGCTTCAATGCTAATAGGGTACCATAGGACAAGGTTCAGATCAATATCACCTATTCACTATCTGAAATCTGAGACAGGATTGTGATTGTTGTAAAATACACAGGGTTTCGCAAACCGTGGGGGCAATACGTTCGTACAGTCACAGATGGTTATAATGGTCCCAGAAAAGTGGACAGGGAAATAAGATAAAATAGCTGTATCGAGAAAGGCAGGAAAAGGAGAAAATGAATGGCAGGACAACGCAAACGATACAGTGCAGAGCTGAAGTACAAAGTGGCGCTGGAAGCGATCAGAAGCCAGAAGACAGCCAATGAAATCGCTGCCGAGTATGGAGTGCATCCCACGCAAATCGCGCAATGGAAGAAGCAGGCCTTAGACGGCTTGCCCGAGGTGTTCTCATCGCGAGCGAGTAGCCAGCACAAAAGTGAAGAGGCTTTAATTGCCAGCTTATACCAGGAAATCGGCCAACTGAAAGTGCAGGTGAGCTGGTTGGAAAAAAATCACGAGCGCTGCATTGAAGCCAAACGAGCGCTGATTGAGCCTGGGCATGCGGATCTGAGTATTGCGCAGCAATGTGACTTGCTAGGCCTGGCGCGCTCCACCTACTACTACGAGCTGGTGCCAGAAAGCGCGGACACGCTGCATTTGATGCACTTATTGGATGAGTAATACACGCGCACGCCGTTTTATGGCACACGGAAGATGACCGCCTGGTTGGAGACCCAGGGCTACGCGGTCAATCGCAAACGGGTCACGCGACTGCTACGCATGATGGGTTTGGAGGCGATCTATCCTAAACCGAGAACGAGTGTGCAGGGAACGCCAGAGCAGCGCTATCCATATTTGCTCAGAGGGATGAGCATTGAGCGATGCAATCAGGTCTGGAGTTGTGACATCACCTACATCCGCCTGGCGCACGGGTTCATCTATCTGATGGCAGTGATCGATTGGTAGAGCCGCTACGTCTTGTCGTGGGAAATCTCCGTCACGCTGGATATGAGTTTTTGCCTGGAGGCCCTGGATCGAGCCTTGCGGGTCGCCACACCCGAGATTTTCAACAACGGTCAGGGAGTGCCGTTCACCAGTGCTGAGTTTACGAAACGGCTCAAGGCTGCTGCTATCCGCATCAGTTGGGATGGCCGCGGACGGGCCTTAGACAACATCTTTGTAGAGCGTTTCTGGCGCGGTGTCAAATATGAGGAGGTGTATCTCAAAGACTATCAGAGTGTCGCGGACGCGGTGAGCAATTTGCGTGACTACTTCACGTTTTACAATCACGAGCGACTGCATCAAGCGCTGGACTATCAAACACCAGCAGGTCTATACCGGAAAATAAGTAGATTCTCGTATGGTTGAGTTTTGTCTTATTTTTGCCCCAAAACTGTCTTGACTTTGGGAACCACCATACCAAATTTTGACAGATCAGCTTTCTTTTTGCAACACAACCCTGCAACGCCGCTCACTTGTGACTCATTCAACGGGCGGTAAGGAACATAAATGTCGGCGGCGGCGGTGCGGGAACGCGGGCAAGCTCCTCTGCGTTCATGGCGTGACGACGAGCAATCTCCAGCTTCAAGCTTTCTTCTCCTCTGGCCATAGCCCAGTGATGGTTGGCGGAAAAGAGCGGTTTCATGATGAAAGAGAAGTAACGTAGCAGCGGCTTCTCCGCTTTGATCTTCCAGTCGTACACGATATTGACATATGCGCCATCTTGCTCAAACGTCCAGATACCCCGTCCGTCGAAATCGCCAGACGCAACCAGGGTAAATCCGTCGTTTCGTACCTCGGTGACACGAAAATCCCAACGCAGGGTATATGGCAACCAGCCTTTTGTATACAGACTGACAACCTTGCCGACGCCGCGCTCATCTCCCGGTTCCAGCACCTTGACGGTTAAATACACAGAAGGCCACCAGCGCGCCAGCTCGAGCGGATCATTCAGTATTTCGACCACTTCCTTGAGCGTGCTTTCAACGCGCCAGCGTGTAATAAAATGATAATTGTTATCAGCCACAGGAATAACCCCTTTCTGCACCCATCATATGGGTTGGCTAGATCCAAAACAGTATGCCGTTTCTTCTCTCTTTATAAGGACAATTATGCAAGGGAATGAAATGAAAGCCAATAGCATCTGCGATATTGTTCACATTTGACCTAAAGAAGATTTTAGGGTGAGGGTAGCCAGACATTGGTGGAAAGGATTGAGGCCTTGTGCCATCCAGGTACCAAAGAGACTGGCGAGTCCCATACGGGTCGCTGATCCTTTCGGACTGCGGGTTCCTCCACTGATCTTGCGGGCAACGACGAGTGGGCGAACACTGCGCTCCGCCAGATTGTTGTGGGCTGGGACGCCAGGGATCGCGACAAAGACAAAGCGTTCGGGCAAAAAGCGTTCCACGCGTTCACACAAGGTGTGTTGAGGCGTGAGGGTACCCACGTAGGGCTGGCAAAGTTGCCAGAGTGGCTGCTCAAGGGTATGCTGTTGCGCCACGCGAGCGAGGCTCTGCTGGCGTGGTGAGAGGGACAAGTCAGGACCATGCTCTGCCCAGGCGACGGCCGCATCATAAATCGCCTTCACCGACGCGGCCCAGATGAAGAGTTGCTCATCGTGCGGATACTTCTCTTTGAGCTCATGCCCATCGCGTAAGAAGTGTACCCAACAGCGTTGATGCAATCCCTGATGCATGTTGTATCCTGCATAAAAGTCACTGCCCAGGACTCCATCATACTCTTGGCCGATCAGGTACTTGACCACTTCTCCCGCCCGCGAGTGATGGTACTCATAATAGCGCACACTGGGAGTGGAGACGCTCCAGATATAGCCATTGCTGCCATCTTCTCGCCACCCCGTTTCATCGGCCTGGATAGCCGGACTCGCGCGAATCTCCGTTTTGAGCGCATCAAGCTGGGGTTGCATCTGTGCTTTCATCCGATGCAGCAGTTCCACAATCTCGCCACTGCTGATCGTGACTCCGTGCAGCGTGAGCAGAGACACCTGGATCTGTCGAATGGGCAGACGCATCACCGTGCGCCATGTGGCGATCAGACTGGCCAGTCGCACTCCCAGACGTCCTTGACCTATCACCTGCTCGTGGAAATCGACTGGGGCCTCATACCATTTCTGACACCCGCTACACCACCCCTTGTAGATCCGATGTTCCGTCACCTCAACTGGCGGGGGTGGGGGCACATCGATGATCTCTCGTGAACGAGCTAGACTAATGCCTCCCAAACGCATTTGACACTCCGGGCAATTCACAAGACGATGCTCCACGATCTGGGTCGGCGTGGAGCGCGGTCTCGCCCGATTATGCTTCGCATCACGCTTTTTTCGCGCCTTCTTCTGCTCCTCTTGCGGCTTTTTCTTCTCCACTTTGATGAAGGCTGGCGGAGGCGTTTTCAGCTTCTCCAGTTCCTCGATGCGTGTCTGGGCTACTCGCAATTGCTCGGTGACTTCAGTGAGCCGCTCTAAGGCTTGCTTGAGTTGGGCTTCTAATGATGCTATCGTCTCTTCTGCTGTCATCATGTCCAGAGTATATCAGATAAGGGGTAATCTGAACAGTTTC
>DATLSI010000061.1:0-26925 GCA_035534255.1 Ktedonobacteraceae bacterium
ACCAGGGGGCCAGGATGGTGGTGAAAATGCCGCGTTTCTTGATACCGGCGAAGGCAATGATGCAGACGAGGCAGGTCATGCCATAGAGCAGGAAAGTTCCAATGTTGGAGACCAGTGTCACCTGGGTGAGGTGATCGATGCTCAGAACGCCATATGACCCGATTACAGCAGAGATGACGGTCAATACAATCACGCCAACGTGAGGGGTGCGGAAGCGGCCGTGCAAGAAGCCGAATACGGCGGGCAGTTCGGTATCTTTACCCATCGCATGGGTGACGCGCACACCCGTATTCAGGCAGGAGAGCGCGGTTCCAACCAGCGCGATTACGACCGTGACAGCCAGGATGGTGGCGAAGGCTACGCCGTTGCCGCCCAACATCGTGTTACCAAGGATCTGCGCCATGTCACCGATGGGCGCGCCTGAACCAAAAGCGGCGCTGAAACCAACGCCAGTGGCGTTATGATAGCCGGTGTTGATGAAAAAGTTCGCGGCAAAGTATTCGATGAAGTAGAAGACGACTGCCTGGATGATAAGCGACAAAACTACAGCGCGCGGAATGTCTCTGCCTGGATTCTTTGCTTCGGCAGCCAGCGCGGTTGCAGACTCAAATCCCACGACCAGCAGGATGGCGATGGTGGATTGGAAGATGAGTCCGCTCAGGTCGTGCGGGGTGATGACGCTCAAGGCGCTGGGATGCAGGTAGTGAACGTTGGGGTGTGTCAGGCGGTAGGCAATGGCCAGGATGGAGAAAGTGAGGAGTGCAACGATCTGGATGACGTTAATAACTATATTCGCCAGGGTGGAACCGGTGACACCCACGTATGCAATCGCACCGACGATACCGGCAAATACTACACATACCAGCACCTCTTGCCAGGCTGCTCCGAAACTGGGATTGAAGGTCTGAATGATGTAGGTGATGAGTAGTCCCATGAAAGCCACCATCACGCCGGGATAGACCCAGTAATAGAGGTGCGATGCCCAGCCAACCACGAATTTGGCTATACGAGCGAACCTGAAGTGTTTGTGCTCTTCCTTATGCAGAATTGCTGCTTCGGTGTAATAGTAGGAACTACCTGTTCCTCCTTCGGGATAGCGTTTAGAGAGCGCGGCATAGGCAGTGGCTGTGAGCAATGCGATAGCTGTTGCGACAAAGACCGAAGCCCACATGTTCATTGCCGAGCCTGGGGCTGCCTGTAACTGGTAGGTGGTCCAGAGGAAAGCGCCGGGCGCGATTAGCGCCATAGCGTTGATGGTGACCGCGGTAAGGCCCAACGAGGGCTTCATACCGGTGTCTGTCGAAGCTTGAGAAGCCATGTTCTGTTTCCCTTCTTGACTGTAATGCCCGTACCACAGGTATCATTACCCGAATTATCAAGCCGCACCGCTACGCGCAGAGTTTGAGGGGCAATCATTGCCTATCTCTAGCTTCTCTCTATCAGAGTATAAATGGCTGGCGTTTCTAATGATACTGGCAAAATAGAAGAAGTAGGGTTTACAATTTTATGCACTATGCACAAATTGCAGACTAGAAATTGCGAAAACCTCATCCTTATTTGATGAAAAGGGGAGATTTACTGATGAAATCATGAGAAAAACTGAGTATTGCCAGAGGAGTACTAGAAGGAAGGGGTATATGATTGTATAAAATACACAATCATATACCCTTCTTACCACTCGCGAATATCGACGAAATGCCCGGCGATGGCGGCGGCGGCGGCCATGGCGGGACTGACGAGGTGTGTGCGCCCGCCGCGTCCCTGGCGGCCTTCGAAGTTGCGGTTGCTGGTAGAGGCGCAGCGCTCGCCCTCGGAGAGCTGGTCGCCGTTCATGGCGATGCACATACTGCATCCTGCCTCGCGCCACTCGAAACCGGCTGCGCGGAAGATGTCGGCCAGTCCTTCTTCTTCGGCGACGCGACGTATATTCGTTGAGCCAGGCACTACCAGCGCTCTCACCGATGGCGAGACATGCTTGCCTTTGACATATTGCGCGGCCAGGCGCAGGTCTTCGATGCGAGAGTTGGTGCAGGAGCCGATAAAGACGGTGTCGATGGGAATGTCGGCGATCTTCTGGCTCGGCGCGAGACCCATATATTGCAGGGCGCGCTCAATGCTTCTGCGCGTCTCAGGGTCGTCTTGCTGCTGTGGGTCGGGGATCGCGCCGGTAACGTCAACCACCATGCCCGGATTGGTTCCCCACGTGACCTGCGGCCCCAGATTATCGATGTTGACCTCGTACACCGCGTCGAACTGCGCGTCGGGATCGCTGGCAAGTTGTCGCCAGGCGGCTACGGCCTGCTCGAACATCTCTCCTGCTGGCGCGTATAGGCGGCCCTTGATGTAGGCGAAAGTGGTTTCGTCGGGCGCGACCATGCCCGCGCGCGCGCCTGCCTCAATTGCCATGTTGCAGAGCGTCATGCGCCCCTCCATCGAGAGGTTGCGAATAGCCGAGCCGCTGAACTCGATGACGTGGCCTGTGCCGACTGCTGTACCCAGCTGGCCGATGATACCCAGCGCCAGGTCTTTAGCGGTCACACCAGGGGCCAGCTTGCCTTCGACGCGGATGTTCATAGTTTTGGGACGCTGCTGCAAGAGGCATTGGGTTGCCAGCACGTGTTCGATTTCGCTGGTGCCGATGCCGAAGGCTAACGCGCCCATCGCGCCGTGTGTCGAGGTGTGCGAGTCGCCACAAACGAGGGTCATACCGGGCAGTGTAATGCCAAGCTCAGGCCCAATGACATGCACGATGCCCTGCTTTGCATTCGCCATGTCAAAAAAGGTGATGCCGTACTCGCGCACATTGCGTTCAAGCGTGGTGATGGTCTCGTTCAGGGCGGGGTCTATCACGTCGAGCATGCGCCGTCCCTGCGTCGTTGGTATATTGTGATCGAGCACGGCAATTGTGGCGTCCGGCTTGCGTACCGTGCGCCCCGACGCCTTCAGGCTGGTGAACGCTTGCGGCGATGTGACCTCGTGTACCAGGTGGCGATCAATGTAGAGTACGGTGTTTTCGCCGGGCACATCGCGTACAACATGGGCGTCCCATATTTTCTCAAACATGGTTTTTGGCATTGTTGGATCTCCTAATTTGGTTTCCTATTATTTCCGCATATCCAGGGCGACCGCAAGGGTCGCCCCTACCATACCACGAGTGGGCCTGTGAAGCCGTCCAGGGTAGGGGGGCTACTGCGTAGCGAGACCCTTGCGGTCGCCCTGGAAAAACGGCTTAAGTTCGCGCCTATGGGGCTTGTTCCCGCCCTGGTCTCTCGCGATGATTACACGTCGGCCAGCACTGCTCCGGTGTTGGCGGATGTCACCATCGAGGCGTAGCGGCGCAGCCAGCGACTCTGGACGCGGTTGACGGGCGGTATGGCCTGTTTGATGCGCTGCTCTATCTGGTCGGGGCTAAGATTGACATCCAGGCGGCGTTCGTAGAGGTCGATGGAGATCATGTCGCCATCGACGAGCGCGGCAATCGGGCCGCCTGCCGCCGCTTCTGGCGACACATGCCCGATGCAGGCCCCACGCGTGCCGCCGGAGAAACGCCCGTCGGTAATCAGCGCGACCTTTTCGCCCAGCCCCATGCCCATGATGTTGGCGGTGGGAGCCAGCATTTCTTGCATGCCGGGTCCGCCGCGTGGGCCTTCATAGCGAATAACCACTACATCGCCCTCTTTCACCAGGCCGTTAAGGATACCCGCGGCTGCCTCTTCCTGCGAATTGTAGATGCGCGCCGGGCCGTTATGCCGCATCATGGAGGGGGAGACCGCGCCCACTTTGATGACCGCGCCATCCGGGGCCAGGTTGCCGAAAAGGATAGCCAGTCCGCCGCGTTCGCTGTAGGGCTTGTCTACCGAAAGGATGACTTCGGGGTCCTGAATTTCAGCTTCGGCGATGTTTTCGCCGAGCGTTTTGAGCGTGACGGTTGGGCGGTCGAGGTTGAGCGTACCGGGTTTCTTCGACAATTCGTGCAGGATGGCGCTGATGCCGCCAGCGCGGTCAACGTCTTCCATGTGCCACTTACCTGAAGGACTGACTTTGCACAGGTGCGGCGTGCGCGAAGCCACCTCGTTGATACGTTCGAGCGAGTACTCGAAGCCGCCCTCGCGCGCCAGGGCCAGCGTGTGCAGGACGGTGTTGGTTGAGCCGCCCATGGCCATATCCAGCGCGAAGGCGTTGTCGATGCTTTCGGCGTTGACGATCTTGCGCGGCGTGAGGTTAGTTTCAATCAGGCGCATGATGGTCTGACCGGCCAGGCGAACCAGTTCTTTGCGCTCTTCGCTGGTTGCCAGGCGCGAACCATTGCCCGGCAGCGCGAGGCCGAGGGCTTCCATCAGGCAGTTCATGGAGTTGGCGGTAAACATGCCCGAACACGAGCCGCAGGTGGGGCAGGCCTGTTGCTCCAACTCGAGCAGTTGGCGGTCGTTGATCTTGCCGGCCTGGTACGCGCCGACGCCCTCGAAGACGCTGATGAGGTCTATCGAGCGCCCATCGGCCAGCTTGCCGGCTTGCATCGGACCACCGCTCACGAAGACGGTGGGGATGTCGATGCGCATGGCTGCCATGAGCATGCCGGGTACAATTTTGTCGCAGTTGGGGATGCATACCATCCCGTCGAAGCGGTGCGCCTCGACCATTGTTTCGACGCAATCGGCGATCAGCTCGCGGCTGGGCAGCGAGTATTTCATGCCGATATGGCCCATGGCAATGCCGTCATCAACGCCGATGGTGTTAAATTCAAAGGGCACGCCGCCCGCGGCGCGAATGGCCTCTTTGACCAGCTTGCCGAAGGCTTGCAGGTGGACATGTCCTGGCACCACGTCTACATAGGAATTGCAGACGGCGATGAACGGCTTGTTGAAATCGTTTTCGCCAACGACGCCGGTAGCGCGCAGCAGTCCGCGGTGCGGCGCGCGCTCGAAGCCAAGCTTGATTTGATCTGAACGCATGTAGGCTCCTTATGTATTATATTCCTTAGATAGCTGCTGGTGTTTCCTTGCCGCTTTCGGCGATGTAGAGCAGGTCCGCGTCGGTGACATGCTTTTTCTGGTCTGCCAGGGTAATAAAGCGTTTGTAGGCGGATTTGAGCTGCTCGGCGTCCAGGCGATGGCCCAGTTGCCGCAGGCGCGCATCCAGCCCGTGACGGCCAGAATGCTTGCCCAGGACCAGTTTTGTATCGCCCCAACCGACGGACTGGGGAGTCATAATTTCGTAGGTCAGGCGATTCTTCAGCATGCCGTCCTGGTGAATACCGGCTTCGTGTGAGAAAGCGTTGGCTCCCACCACCGCTTTGTTGGGTTGGACGGGAATGCCCGTCAGACGGCTGACAAGCTGGCTGGCGGCCAGGAATTCCTGGTTGTTGACGCGTGTAGCGATATTGCCATAATAGTCGGGGCGCGTGCGTAAAGCCATCACCACTTCTTCCATGGCGGTATTGCCCGCGCGCTCGCCCAGTCCGTTGATGGTGACTTCGACCTGGCGCGCTCCGGCTTTGATGGCGGCCATGGTGTTGGCGGTCGCCATGCCCAGGTCGTTGTGGCAGTGCGCGCTCATCACCACATCTTCAATGCCGGGTACGCGCTCGCGCAGGTAGCGGAACAGCGCCTCGTACTCGTGCGGCATGGTGTAGCCGACGGTATCAGGGATATTCACCGTTGTCGCGCCAGCTTTAATGGCGATTTCGAAGACACGGCAGAGATAGTCCCAATCGGTGCGCGTGGCATCCTCAGCCGAAAATTCGATTGTCGGGCAGAGGTTACGCGCATACGAGATCGCTGAATTGATGCGCTGCAATGCCTCTTCAGGACTAATATTCAGCTTGTGCTTGAGATGAATCTCAGAGGTAGCGAGAAACACATGGATAACCGGATTTTCCGCCTCGCCGACCGCTTCCCAGACCGCATCTATATCACTGATAGAGGCGCGGGCGAGTCCGGCCACAGCGACACCTTTCGTCTGGCGCGCGATTTCTTTAACGGCGGCAAGATCACCGGGTGAGGCGGCGGGAAAACCAGCTTCGATGATATCTACATTGAGACGCACTAATTGTTGAGCAACTTGAAGTTTCTCCTCGGTGGTCATAGTTGCGCCGGGAGACTGTTCGCCATCACGCAAAGTGGTGTCAAAAATTCGAATAACCGCGGGGTCTGCCATGATTTCTTTCCTCCTTGTAGGGACTCGATTCATCGCGTCCTTCGGGGATACCGCGTGGTATCCCTACAATTTCTTCTCAGTAATTTCAGGCCTTTTATCAACGGGTTTGAGCCAGGGCATCATGGCGCGCAGTTCAGCGCCAACATGCTCGATCTGATGTTGGGCGTTGGACTTACGCATGGCCATGAAGCTGGGGCGACCGGCCTGGTTTTCCAGAATCCAGCGCGTGGCAAAGGTGCCATCCTGGATTTCGTGCAGGACGCGGCGCATCTCGTCGCGCGCGCGCTCGTCTATAATGCGCGGGCCGGAGACATAGTCGCCAAATTCGGCGGTATCGCTGATGGAGTAGCGCATGTAGCTCATGCCGCCCTGGTACATCAGGTCTACGATCAGCTTCATTTCGTGCATGCACTCGAAGTAAGCGACTTCAGGTTGGTAGCCGGCATCAACCAGCGTCTCGAAGCCGGCGCGGATCAGCGCGGTGACGCCGCCGCACAGGACGGCCTGCTCGCCAAACAGGTCGGTTTCGGTCTCTTCGGCGATGGTGGTGCGCAGCACGCCCGCGCGCGTGCTGCCGATAGCACGCGCATAGGCCAGGGTCAACGCCTCGGCGTTGCCGGTGGCATCCTGGTGGACCGCCCATAGCGAGGGCACGCCAACGCCCTCAGTATAGAGGCGGCGCAGCATGTGACCGGGGCTTTTGGGCGCGACCATCGCCACGTCTATATCTTCTGGCGGCATGATCTGCGAATAATGCAGGCTGAAGCCGTGGGCCGTCATCAGCATGTTGCCGGGAGCCAGCGCTGGCCGGATGTCGCGCTCGAAGACCTCCTTGTGATTCTGGTCGGGAATGAGAATCATGATGACATCGGCCCACTCGGCGGCCTCGGCGGTTGTCATGACGCGCACGCCATCGGCTTCGGCTTTCGCGCGGCTCTTGCTGTTTTTGGGTAGCCCGACAACCACGTTACAACCGGAGTCCTGCATGTTGAGGGCATGCGCGTGTCCCTGGCTGCCGTAGCCGATCACGGCTACCTTTTTCTGCTGGATAAGTTCAAGATTTGCGTCTGCATCGTAGTAGATAGTTGCCATAGTATTTCTCCTGTGTTTATTTCATGGATGCGATAATCTGATCCAATCAAACGATCCATCCACCCTTGTAGGGACGCGATTTATCGCGTCCTGTAAGCGCATCGCATGTGTAAGCGCATCGCATGTGTAAGCGCATCGCATGTGTAGCGGACGCATGTGTAGCGCATCGCATGTGTAGCGGACGCGATAAATCGCGTCCCTACATGTCGCGAATCATTGCTACCGAACCGGTGCGGGCGATTTCGCGCACACCGAAGCGTTGTAAAAGTGCAACGAATTTCTCGATCTTCTCTTCGTTGCCGGTCACTTCCAGGGTGAGAGTCTCCTGCGCGAGGTCTACCACGTGCGCTCCGAAGAGATTGCCCACTTCGATGACCTCGCCGCGTGCTTCTGCGGCAGCGTTCACCTTAACCAGCGCCAGTTCGCGCGCGACGCTTTGTTCCGTTGAATGGTTCACAACCTGGCGGACATCGACAATTTTGCGCAGTTGCTCAACCAGTTGTTCTATCCCCACTTCGGAGTCATTCACCACCGCTGTGATGCGCGAGACGTTCGGCAGTTCACTCTGGCTTATGGAGATGGTCTGGGCCTGGGCGCGGCGGCGGCGCAGCACCCCGACTACTCGATCTACCATGCCTGGCTGGTTGTTCGCCAGAATGACCAGGATATGCGAGCGCCCGCTACCCATTGGAGCATCTGACTGGCCCGCTCTTTCAGCGATCGCGGGATTGCGATTGTCCACTTGCTCAGTCATGTTGAAATTATTCCTCACTTTCACCGGCGGTTTCTTCAATCATGCTGGTGATGGAGGAACCTGGCGCAACCATGGGATAGACGTTCGTCTCGGACTCGATAATGAAATCAAGAATTACTGTACCGTCAATTTCCATGGCTTTGCGCACAGCAGCCTGCACATCTTCGCGCCGGGTAATCTGCATGCCGGTCAGGCCATAGGCATCGGCCAGTTTGACATAATCGGGTCCGGTAATGGGTGTTTCGGAGTAGTTGTGGTTGTGGAAGAAATGCTGCCACTGGCGTACCATGCCCAGGTAGCCGTTGTTCATGATGGCCACCTTGATGGTAATGCCCTGCTGTTTGATGGTAGCCAGTTCCTGAATGTTCATCTGGATGCCACCATCGCCGGCTACGACCCACACGGTGGCATCGGGCATGCCCATTTTGACGCCCATGGCTGCTGGCAGCGAGAAGCCCATTGTGCCAAGTCCACCTGATGTGATGTGGCTGTTGGGGCGCGTCCAGGTATAGTGGCGTGCCGTCCACATCTGGTGCTGCCCCACGTCGGTGACGATGATTGCTTCGCCGCCGCTTGCCTCGCGAATGGCTTCCAGGATGCAGATGTGATCGGGATATTCCTCGTTGCGCGCGATGCGCGCGATGCGCTCGTTGTCTCTGGCTTCCCAGGAGCGAATTTCATCCAGCCACGCGCGCTGATCGCCTTTTTCAACAGCAGCGGTCAAGGCGGCCAGGGCAGCCTTCGCATCGGAAACGATAGGCACGGCGGCGCGTTTGACCTTGTGCATCTCCGAGGCATCGATGTCGATATGAATGAAGCGCGCGTGCGGCGCGAATTCACTCACCTTGCCCGTGACGCGGTCGTCGAAACGCAGTCCGACGCCAATGATCAGGTCGGCCTTGCCGATGGAGCGATTGACGTGCGCGGGGCCGTGCATGCCGGGCATGCCGATTGCCAGAGGATGGGTATCAGGGATCGCGCTCAAACCCAGCAGGGTAGTAATCACGGGAATGCCGGTCTTCTCGGCGAAGGCCTGCAGTTCCGGGTAGGCGTTTGCCAGGATGACGCCGTGACCAGCCATAATGAGAGGGCGTGTTGCCTCGCCGATCAAACTGGCGGCCTTCTCGATGGCCGCGGCTGAGGGCTGCGGAATACGCGTCACGCGGTGATGCTCAATGGAACTGACGGGTGTCGGATACAACGTTTTGGCGAACTGTACATCCTTGGGAATATCGATCAGTACGGGGCCGGGGCGTCCACTGCGCGCCAGCCGGAACGCTTCATGCACGATCTCCGCCAGGTCTTCGACACGCTGCACCAGGAAATTATGTTTGGTGATGGGCTGCGTGACGCCCAGGATGTCGGTCTCTTGAAAGGCATCGCGCCCGATAAGGGGTCGTCCGACCTGGCCGGTGATGGCGACGATGGGCGTAGAGTCCATGTACGCTGTTGCCAGTCCGGTGACAAGGTTGGTTGCGCCAGGCCCGCTGGTAGCGACACACACGCCAACTTTGCCTGTGGCGCGAGCATAGCCGTCGGCTGCGTGGGCTGCTGCCTGCTCGTGCCTGACCAGCACGTGATTTAGCGTGGGATACGAGGTGAGCGCGTCATAAAAGGGCATGATCGTGCCGCCGGGATAGCCATACAGCAGTTGAACGCCCTCGCGTATCAACGCTTCGCAAAGGATGTGGCTGCCTGCCAGTTCGCGGGCGTCGTTTGCCTCATGTACGTGATGAGCGTGAGTCGCGCGCGCTTCCTCCGCCATCGGTGGAATTGTTGCAGTACGCTGCATAATGCCTCCTTGTGTTTAGCCATAGCCATAGAAGAACCGTAAAACCGGAATAAGACAATAAAAAAACGAGAACCGTCCGAACTTGGGAGGTCCTCGTTGTAAGGATACCTGCTTTGGATAGGTCGCGTCGTTGCTTCCTTTAGTCTCCCTTCGTCGTGCCTGGGGCTAGCCCCTTTGTAAGCCCTACCAGAACAATACGTCCGGTAAGGCCGCTAAGGACGAGGCTAATAAGTGCCACAAGGGTCACAAGAAGAACGAGACTAAGACAAAGCACGCGCACAAACAAAGAAACCGACGTTACTACGCCGGTTTCGATGAGTTGGATGCTTGCAATAGCAGCGGCTGCGGCACATATCGATGACATGTGCGCGGTCGAGGGCATACCCTGGGTACAGTTTTTACCAGCAGCCATTGCTGGTTGTGACATTGTACTCCATGATGCTGACATGCTGCTGCTCTCCAAATTTGATGAAATAAAAAGGCGTCCAAGAGAACGCCAGCAACCTCGCTGTTTTCTCTATTACGCTTCTTCGCTTATGAAAAGGATACACCAGTGATGAATCTTTGTCAACCCCGATTTTCGCGAGATTCGCACTTTTTGGTGTAAAAGGTGAAAATATTCGTTGAGGATGCTCTATCGTACACACGCAAGCACATCCGCCAATAAACCCTGGGCTGTTTCGATGCGTCCTGCTCCCGGCCCTATAATCGTCACCTCGGAGAGCGTATCTGCCTGGATTGAGATGGCATTCATCGCGCCATCAACGCGCGCCAGTGGATCATTTAGAGGGAGGGCGAGTGGCTTGACGCTGGCTTCCAGTGCATTTGACCCGGCGGTTTGGTGTAAAGAAGCGATGAGTTTGATGCGTTTCCCGGAGTCGATAGCGGCCTGCATTTGTTCTCGTGTAATGGCGGTGATGCCCTGCCGTCCCACCTGCTCGACGCGTAGTGGATGGTTGAAGACCAGCGCTGCCAGGATGAGCGTTTTGGCGACGGCGTCATAGCCTTCAACATCGGCGGTCGGGTCGGTTTCAGCATAGCCCTTTGCCTGCGCATCGGCCAGCACGTTGGCATATGCGCGCCCGGAAGCCATAGCGCTCAAGATGTAGTTGGTAGTGCCGTTAAGGATGCCGCGAATCGAGGTGATACTG
Organism: Ktedonobacteraceae bacterium; assembly: GCA_035534255.1. Taxonomy (GTDB): domain Bacteria; phylum Chloroflexota; class Ktedonobacteria; order Ktedonobacterales; family Ktedonobacteraceae; genus CF-113. The sequence continues at coordinate 10,946 of DATLSI010000061.1, forward strand.
GCTCCTGCCATGCCTTCGCGAATGGCGCTGATGACGGGTGTGCCGGCCATCACCGAGGATTCCATGCGCAGTTGCACGCCATGCTTCTTTGCCAGCGCGAAGAGTTCGTTGGCGGCCAGCGCGCCTGGCCCTTTATTGGCGGTGACAACGTGCATGCCCTGCGCGAGCGCAGTGCGTGTATGGCTCAGCGCCGGTTCAGCGTCACGCAGGTTGGTGGGTGATGCCTCGACCAGTATATTCGCCGGTGTAGCCCGCAAACCTTCCAAGGCTGTATCCCAATGTTGTATGTCGGGATGCTCCGTCAGGGATTGCCCCTGTCTCGCCAACTGAAGCAGTTGTGGAATATGCAGCCCATCCTCGCGATAAATAAAGCCATGCCGCGCATTAGCGACGCCCACCAACGTCAGTGAGAGATTGTACTGTTTTTGGAGATATGCTTGTTTGTTGACGAGTAGTTCAGCGAAGCCTTGACCAACGACGCCAAAGCCGACAAGCGTGATTCGAATATGTCGCATATGTTACTACTTTCTATGATCTAATACAGCGTATTGTAACATACAATTCACCCGGATATAATACCCATCGTCAGGTTTCGAATATCGAAGGTATCTCCCGGTGTGGGGCGAAAAGCCGGCGTTTTGAAAAAAGCTTGACAAGCCTTACATGTGTCCGGTATACTTAGCTTACTGTTATTTGCACATCAACAAAAAAATACGCGCGGCATATACTGATCTCATCAAGAGAGGTGGAGGGATACGGCCCTGTGAAGCCCGACAACCCACTCTGCAACGTTGCAGGGAAGGGTGCCAATTCCGGCGGAATATTTCCGCGAGATGAGGGGAGAGCGATGGAGCTACAACCCCTGAGATGCAGGGGTTTTTTATTGCCCGCGTGTTTGCGCCAGGTTGCGTCAAGCAGCCTCCAAAGACAGCGCAAAACAAGAATAACGTTAACGAGGACGAGTAAACGACATGGACGACTACAGAGAGTTGGCGATGATGAGATGCCAGCGTCGCACCAGCGTTGAATATGACCTCCGAGTTGCAGGTTGAAGGCCAATCACGGTTAGTAGACTGAGCCGGGCAGCCCCGTTACAGGCTAGAGTGTATACAGCGAAGCATGCCGCTGTTCAACACTTATCAAGGTTGATGTCGTGAGGCGTCAACAAACCAGGGTGGTACCGCGAAGATCGTTTACCCCTCGCCCCTGCAGGGTGAGGGTTTTTTTGTACTCAATTGCAGGCTGAATTTGCAAAGAAAGGAAAGAGGGAAGTGGCTATGGTGACACATATTGAACACGATGCTGTGAGAAACGTAGAGTCTACATCTATGCATCAGGTAAAAACCTTCACTTTCGATGCGCTGCCGTTGCAACTGGGAAGTCACTTAGGCCCTGTGACTCTGGCATACGAGACGTGGGGAAGGCTAAACGCTACTGGCGATAATGTCGTGCTGATTACGCACGCGCTGACCGGAAATTCGCACGCGCACGATGCCGAACGACCGGATGATAGCAAAGTGGCGTGGTGGAATCCCCTGATTGGCCCAGGGCGGTTCTTCGATACCTCGCGCTACTTCGTGATCTGCTCGAATGTGCTGGGTAGCTGCTATGGCAGCACCGGCCCATCTTCGCGAGACCCGCGCACCGGGCGGCCTTATGGCACGCATTTCCCGGTCATTACGATCCACGATATAGTGCGGGCGCAGCGCAGGCTGATCGAACATCTGGGCGTGCGCCGCATAGCGATGGTCGCGGGTGGCTCGATTGGCGGGCAGCAGGCGTTAGAATGGGCCGTTACGTACCCTGAACTGGTTGAAAAAGTCATCGTGGTAGCGGCTACCGCAGCCCTAACCGCGCAGGCCATCGCTTTCAGCGAGGTACAGAGGCAGGCTATCCTGACCGATCCACGCTGGCAAAATGGCAATTATCAACCAGGAGATGGGCCGGAGGCAGGTCTGGCTATCGCGCGCATGCTCTCCATGATTACATACCAGAGTGAGGAGTCGATGGAGTTGCGCTTTGGCCGTCGCGATGCCCGGCAGGCTGGCGTAGTTCCACCCAGTGGCTACCCCGATCTGGGTAAACGTTTCGATGTGGAGGGCTATCTCTACTACCAGGGCAACGCGCTGGTGAAGCGTTTCGATGCCAATAGCTATCTTTACGTGAGCAGGGCCATGGATTTGTATGACGTAAGCGAGGACTATCCTTCGCTGGAAGCCGCGCTGCGCCGCGTGCGCAGTAAGGCGTTGTTTATTGGTATTCGTTCGGATTTTCTCTTCCCGGCGGCGCGCGTGCGCTGGCTTGCCGAACAGGTGAGTGCGGTGGGGGGAGATGCAACCTATGTGGAACTCGATTCCCCGCACGGTCATGATGCCTTCCTTAAAGAGTGGAAGCAGATGAACGACGCGTTGAATGTTATCAAGGAGTAACAGGAACTATGGCACTAAATAGCGACCGCACGTACGGTTTTGAGACCTTATCATTACACGCGGGACAGGAGACGGCAGACAGCGCGACCAACGCGCGCGCCGTTCCCATTTACCAGACAACATCGTATGTTTTCGATAGCCCTGAGCACGCTGCTGACCTCTTCGGCCTCAGGCAATTCGGCAATATCTATACACGCATCATGAATCCTACCCAGGATGCCTTTGAGCGCCGCATCGCCGCGCTTGAGGGTGGAGTGGGGGCACTGGCCACCTCGTCGGGGCAGGCCGCCGAAACGCTGGCGATCCTGAACATCGCCGGAGCGGGGGATGAAATCGCCTCTTCGGCCAGCCTGTATGGTGGCACCTACAACCTGTTCCACTATACCCTGCCCAAAATCGGTATCACCACCCGTTTCTTTGATAGCCGCAACCCGGAGAACCTGCGCGCCGTCATTAACGAACACACCAAAGCGGTCTACGCCGAAATCGTCGGCAACCCACGCCTGGATACGCTGGACATTCAAGCGGTCGCCGATATCGCGCATGAATATGGCCTGCCGCTCATTATCGACAATACATTGACAACTCCCTACCTGGTGCAGCCGTTCAAGCATGGCGCGGACATTGTGGTGCATTCCGCCACCAAATTCATTGGCGGGCATGGCACATCAGTCGGCGGCGTGATTGTGGACAGCGGAAAATTCGACTGGACGAACGGGAAATTCCCCGGCCTGGTTGAGCCTGATCCATCGTATCACGGCCTGCGTTTTGTGGAGGCGCTGGGACCCCTGGCCTACATTATTAAAGCGCGCGTGCAATTGATGCGCGACATCGGCGCGGCCACCACGCCGTTCAACGCCTGGCTCTTCCTGCAAGGACTGGAGACGCTGCCACTGCGTATGGAGCGCCACAGCCAGAACGCCCTGCGTATCGCGGAGTTCCTGGAAGGCCATCCTTCCGTCGAATGGGTGAGCTATCCCGGCCTCAAGAGCCACCCGCAGCACGAGCTAGCGGTGAAGTATCATACGCATGGCTTCGGAGCCATCATTGGCTTCGGTATCAAGGGTGGCCTGGAAGCAGGCAAGCAGTTGATTCGCCACGTTGAACTCTTCTCGCACCTGGCGAACGTCGGTGATGCCAAGTCGCTCATCATTCACCCGGCCAGCACAACGCACTCGCAGTTGACGCCCGAAGAGCAGGAAGAGACAGGCGTAACGCCCGATTTCATCCGCCTTTCTATTGGCCTGGAAACCGTTGACGACTTGATCGACGATCTTGACCAGGCGTTGAAGGCCGCGACGCTCAAGGCCAGCCAACCGGCGACCGCATAGTGTTGTTTTTGTTGTGAGGCAGGAGGGAGGACGAGGGCGACCGCAAGGGTTCCTGCCCCACGTCCGCTCCACTCCCGCCCTTACAATGACTACGACGAGAACCGGGGCGCGGGGAATATAGTTACAGGGAGCAATCTTATGGAACGCAGCGTACAAGTCTTAAAATTTGGTGGCACATCGGTCGGCAATGGTGAACGCATCAGGCGCGTGGCAACCATTATCGCGCATCACCTGCACGACGCCGAGGGCATGTTTCCTGTCGTCGTGGTTTCGGCTATGTCCGGTGTCACCGACCAGTTGTTGCGCATCGCGCGTTTTGCCTGTACCGGCGAACACGAGGCGTGCCAGCAGGAGTTGGACGCTCTGAGGCAAAAGCACCTGGAAGCGGCTGACAAAGCTGTGCATAAGCGCGAGGGGCGACAGGCTTTGCAACACGATCTGCAAGTCGCTTTCAGTGTGCTTGAACAGGACGTCAGCGCGGTAGAAGCCGGGCGAGGCGTGGCAATGAAAGAGCAAGCAGACGAGAATAATGCAACAGCCTGGGCGTTGAATGCTGCTCCGACCATTAGCGCGTGGGGTGAGCGGCTCTCCGTGCTGCTGGTAGCTGCTGCTACGCGTGATATCGGCGTTCAGGCCATGCCGGTACGCGAGGAAGTCATTATTACCGCTGATCTCCAGGTTGATACGCTGCCTTCATTTGGAACAGTGGTTGGCGCTGATCCTCTACCCCATGAAACGCGCATCAATGCCGGACGACTTATTCATCCACTGATTGAGCGCGGCGTTGTGCCGGTTGCTCCCGGCTTTATCGGCCGCACAAGCAGGGGTTATGTGACGACGCTTGGGCGCAATGGCTCCGATTATTCGGCGACCGTCATCGGCGAAGCATTGGACTGCGCGGAAGTCACCATTTATACCGACGTGGATGGCGTGTTGAGCGCCGACCCGCGTGTCGTAGCGAACACGCGCTTGCTGCCGCGCCTGACCTACGCGGAAGCGGCGCGGCTCTCCTGGTTTGGGGCCAGGGTGCTGCACCCGCGCACGCTGATTCCCGTCGCGCATCGCAATATTCCGGTGCGCGTGCGCAACACGTTTCGACCGCACACGCGTGGAACCGTCGTCGGGCCAGAATTGGCGACGCGCAGCTCGGCTGCCGCCATCACGGTGCGCAAGCAGTTGGCTTTAATTACCGTCGAAAATACCGATCTTTTTGGCGCGCCGGAGAACGCGGGGCAGGTATTCGAGTTGGCTGCTCGCGCTGGCGCTGCGCCGGTGGCTATTTGTTCGTCATCGGGGCATCATCTTACTTTCGTAGTCGAGGAGCGGGCGGTCGATTCGGTGGTCGCCTTATTACAGCATGACATGGGAAGCTGGCGTGTCAGTCACAGGCGAGACCTGGCTGCCTGCGCCTGCATCGGTTCAGGTTTTACGGCTGACCCCATGAGTCCGGCGCGCGCTATCACGGCGCTGGCACGCGAGCGCATCCCGGTCATCACGCAGGGAGCTTCGGATACGGGCATCATCCTGATAGTGGAAGAGTCGGATAGCGAACGCGCTCTGCGCTGCCTGCACCGCGATCTGATCGCTCCCGTCATCCCGCTTGTGCGTCATGAAAAAGGACGCGAAGCCCTTCAGGGAATCAGCGAGGAGAGAAATGTGTATGGCGGCGCAAGAAGAACTTGATAGTTGGCGAATACGAGCCAGGGCGGGGACAAGCCCGCGCCCCTACCCTGTACGCGGCTTCGCCCCCGTCGTGCGTAGGGACAGGGATGTGGGGTAGAGTGGACGCGGGGGCCTTGCGCCTGTCCCCGTCCCCGTCCCGGTTGATGAGAAATGAGGAATGATGCGCGAGGCGAACGGGGACAGACGCCAGGGACGCTTATTTGAAATGTATTGGGGCTTGTCCCCGCCCTTGTCCCTGTAGCTTTTTACATGCAGGAGATAGCAATTATGACGGACTTACAAAAGCCTATTCCGGTGGCCGTGTTGGGCGCAACGGGCATGGTCGGGCAGCGCTTCATCGAACTGCTGCAAGGGCATCCCTGGTTTGAACTGGTGGCGCTGGCCGCGTCGGAACAGCGCGCAGGTCGCCCGTATGCCGAGGTTGCGCAATGGCGTTTGCCGGGAGGCGACATGCCAGCCACCGTAGCTAACCTGCCTGTGACGGCTTGCAAGCCAGACGCGCTGCCAGGGAATGTGAAGATTGTCTTTTCCGCGCTGCCGGCAGAGGTGGCCGGTGAGGTAGAGGCTGATTTCGCGCGCGCTGGCATGGCGGTGTTCAGCAACGCGAAAAATTACCGCATGGAGCCTGATGTGCCTCTGCTTATCCCGGAGGTCAACGCTGAACATGCCGCCGCGATTATCGAGCAGCGCAAGCGGCGCGGCTGGTCGGGCAGCATCATTACCAATGCCAACTGTTCGGCGACGCCGCTCGTGATGGCTCTCAAGCCGTTGCAAAAGGCGTTCGGCGTGCGCAAGGTGATGGTGACGACGCTGCAGGCCATTTCGGGCGCGGGCTATCCCGGCCTGCCGTCCTACGATATCCTCGATAATGCTATCCCCTATATTGGCGGAGAAGAAGAGAAGCTGGAGAGCGAGACGCGCAAGATGCTGGGTAGCTGGGCAGAGGGAAGCGGCTTCATCGATGCGCCGGTGGTTGTGAGCGCGCAGTGTAATCGCGTGGCGACGCGCGAAGGGCACCTCGAATGCGCCAGCATCGAACTGGAAGAGGAAGTGGAAGCGGCGGAGATCATCGCGGCCTGGGAAAACTATACCCCGCTTTCGCAGCAGTTGGAACTGCCATCCGCCCCACCACGCGCGCTGGCTTATCGCTATGAAAACAATCGCCCTCAGACGCTGCTCGACCGTGACGCGGGGCGTGGCATGACTGTCACGCTGGGCAGATTGCGGCGCTGCCCCATCCTGAGCTATAAATTCGCGCTGCTTGGTCATAATACCATTCGCGGCGCGGCGGGCGGCTCGATTCTGAACGCGGAGATGTGCGTGCGCCAGGGGTTGATCTAATCCGGGAGGAAATTGGCCTGAATCTTTAGCAATGACCGGTCGATCTGGAATGCGCCCAGGTTGACGAGAGCCGGGCCAACATCGCCTAACGACTGAATCATCAGTTTGTGCGCCTCCACCTCGCCTATAATGGGCGCGCAAAAATACTGGCAAATGGAGATAAGGGCGGCAAAGCCTTCGAGCAATTCCCCGCGTGGTATGCGATCAAAATTTGAGGTGTCGGTGACTTGCAGATAACCCGTGGGAGCGATTTGTAACGACGTAAAAGCGGGGAAAGCGGCGGAGCAGTCATCGAGGATGTCACGCAGCACGTTCAGCGCCTCTACGGGGCCGATCAGGTGTGCGACAGCCATGGAAGCCCTGCGCGTGCCTTCAACCAGCACTCGCCATTCTTGCGGGGTAATGAGTTGTTCCGAGCTGCGCGTGGCAACCACGCCACCTTCAACTACGCGCGGCGCTCTGGGCGTGGCGACTTTGCCCTGCCTTTGCAACGCCTGGATAACAGCGTCAAAGTCCTGTTCCTGTTGCTCTGTGATAGCATGACCGTTGGGGGGCATACCGCGTTCAAAACGAGCGCTAGCTCTCATCCACGTGAGGAGGTCGTTCAGAGTTGCGTCTACGTCTCCACGATTGCTGATGATGCGAACCAATTTCCCGCTGTGGAAGTAGAGGTGCGCCACGCCGAGCCTCTCTTCGTTGCGCAGCGTGAGGCGTCCAAACGCTTTAGAGCGCCGGATGGTTGTGACAATATTTGCCAGGTCATGCAGCGTACCCTGCCAGGCAGGGCGATGTGGATGGGCCTGAGTCACAGTACTACACCGACCCTCTCTATTAGCCCCGATGTTTAGAAGTTCATCTTTTGTACCGTGTCAATCATACAAAGAAGAAGAGTTTGATGTCAAGGACTAGTCGGTCCATATAGTGCCCCTATTGATAAGGGATTTGAAGTCACTTCCCAGGCTGATTGGTAGAAAGTGGAGGCTTACCAATTAGTACTGTCATGACCGCAGAAAAATGGTAAATGGTGGCTCAATCGTAGTAAAGTATGAAATAGGTGCAAGCACCTGAAAACATCGAAGATAGCGAGTTGCGCTGTCGGTGAGGGTGGATGTAGATTATGGAAAATACTTCTGAAGCGCGTATGCACTCGTCTCGACCAGGATTTCTGGCAGAAGTAACGCAGGCATTATTGTTTATCTGTGATACGCGAGCTTCTGGTCGGCTTTCTCTACGCAATGGTGAACAATTTGGCATAACCCATCTGTATTTCAAGGTTGCTCGACTTGTCCATGTTACAGGCGATAAACACGACGGTGAAAGTATGCTTAATGACTTATTGAACTGGACAAAGGGCAGCGTGCGTTTTGACACTGGTTTGCTGGTGACATTTGAAAGCCTCAGCTGGCAACAGGCGCAAATCTTTGGGCGCTGGCTTGCATTTTTAGAAATGCGTGGCATAATGCAAGGGATAGCTCACGGGCGTCTTGATGGATTGGCGCGCAGCCTGATGGCTCAACTGCCGGGAGAACCCATCGCGCTTCCCAATGAGGTTGAGCATTATGAGGAGTACGAGGAAGCGGCACGAGCGCGCCAGTGGCAGCGTATAAATGAGGGTGTGCAACAACTCGTTGAGCGCACGCTTTCGGTGGAGCAGCGCGAGCAGTTGAAACAGGTAACTCAACAGGTAACTCAGCATGTGAATCTTGCCGTGCAGGGCGTGCAGCAGGCTGGCGAGACGACGCAGGATTTGGCCCGGCGCGCTTCAAAAGCCACTCAAGACGGCTTGCAACGCACTGTCGAATCGGTCGTGGAGGGCGCGCAGGAGGTTACGCGCCAGGGTACACAGCGCGCCGGGGAGCTGGTCAAACAAACATTGAGCAGGGAACGACGCCAGCACGTGCTGCAATCGACGCAGCGTACCGTGGAGTCGGTGGCGGAGGCAGCGCAGGAGGTCGCCCGCCAGGGTACACAGCGTGCCGAGGAACTGCTACGTTCCCCATTGCCGCCGGAGTTGCAGACCCTTTCCATTCGCTATAGAAGCGCGTTTCGATCACCTTCGTCTGCTACAGGCAGCACGAGCGAGGGAAAGTAAGCGACAGTAATTAGTAGAAGGAGCTGGCGGCATGAAAATTCTGGTCACTGGTTTTGAGCCATATGGACGCTGGCAGCGTAACCCCAGCGGTGAAACGGCCCGGCATCTCGATGGTGCAACTATTATTGATCTTGAAGTGACTGGACTGGTCTTGCCCGTCTCCTTTGCGCGCGCTGGAGCGCCACTCATCGAGGCCATTGACGAACTGCGCCCGGATTTTGTGCTCAATCTTGGACAAGGCGCAGTCGTCGGCGTGCGTGTTGAGCGCACCGCCGTTAATCGCGCTACATCGCCTGTAGGCGGCGATAACGATGGGTTTGATCCGCGGGGAAAGCCTGTTGTCGAGGGCGGACTAGCTACTTACAGTTCTACACTCCCGGTTGACGAAATCGTCGATTTATTGACCAACGTCAAGTTTGATACCGCGCCATCGGATTCCGCGGGCGAGTTTCTCTGCAACTACGTGATGTACACGACGCTCCATCACATCGCGACGCGTCAGTATCCGACTCGCGCCGGTTTTATTCACGCCTCGCCTTTACGCGAGGAAGTACCCGATCTCACCAACGGCAAAGGCATGCGTCTGAAGAAGTGGATCGATTTCACCGAGGCGGTGTTATATTTGCTGCGAAGCACTTTATTCACTCCTGCTGGGAACGAGGGCGACCGCAAGGGTCTCCACCCCGCGTCCACTCTTCTCCCGCCCTTACAATGACTACGACGAAGATCGATATCATTTGTAGCAACCATGCCTATTTTTCGTGCAACAAGTGCTTTGTGACTGTGTAGATGGTGCCTGACCCCATGATGATCGCCACGTCGCCGGAGCGCAGGTTTTCGCGCAGCAATGCCTCGACATTTTGAAGATCGCCGCCATATAACACCTGTCCGCTGGTCTGCTCGAAACGTGGACCTTTGTTGATGGCTGCCACCAGGTCGCGCGCATGCACCAGTCCCATATCGCGCTCGCGACCGGGGTTGATGTCTGTCAGGATCACCACGTCCGCGCCCTGGAATGCCGTCACAAAATCGTCGAAGAGCGCTACTGTGCGTGTGAACATGTCGGGCTGGTAGGCCAGCACGACGCGGCGACCGGGGAAACGCTTGCGCGCTGCTTCCAGCGTGAGCGCGATGGCGGTGGGGTGGTGGGCGTAGTCGTCGATCAGCGTTAAATCACGCGCTTCCCCGCTGATTTCCAGTAGCCCCTGGTGTCGCATCTCAAAGCGTCGTTTCACACCCTCGAAGTGTTCCAGCGTGTGCAGCGCGGAGTCGAGCGAGATACCGGCGGCACGCGCGGCTGCCAGGGCTGCCAGGGCGTTTTCTACATTGTAGATGCCGGGCAAACTGTATTGAAAGACGCGCTCAGCTGGAATAGCATCTCCCTCCGGCGTTTGGGTGCGTAAGTGGAAATGCGTTACGCCATCCTCTTTCACGTCAAATGCTACGTAGTCGGCCTCAACGTGCTGATGTTTGCTGTTCGTTGACGATGGCTCGACCGCGTAGGTGACGATGCGACCAGGCCAGTCGTGTAGCCGCTCCAGTAACAGGCGGCAGCCCTTGTTGCCCGCGTTTATAACGGCGGTTGGTGGAAACGGGTAGTCGCTTTCCATATCCATGCGGCGAATTAACCCTTCAAAGGCGTAGAGCATAGAATCTATATCGGGGAAAAATTCGGGGTGTTCGTATTCTATGGATGTTACGATAGCTATACGCGGGGTGAAATGCCAGAAGTTGTGGTTGTACTCGTCCGCCTCGTTGATGAAATACGGGCTGTGACCCAGGCGAAAACTGCTGTTGAAGCGTGGCACGACCGCCCCCACAAAGCACGATGGGTCAAGTCCGGCATCCACGAACATGTAGGAGAGCAATGTAGTGGTCGTGCCCTTGCCATGCACGCCGCTCACCGAGACGGTGCATTTGCCTCTGGCCCATTTGCCCAGCAGTTCCTGCCAGGTCATTGTGATGAGTCCTCTGGCCCGTGCTTCGGCCAATTCGAGGTTATCAGGATCGAAGGTCATGACAGCCGGAACGTAGATTAGCGCGTCAACATCAGCTACGTGTGCGGGGCTATGCCCGATCTCTATCGGAATACCCAGCCCTTGCAGCGCGGCGGTAGTATAGGATGCGCCCTTGTCGCAGCCAGTGACTTGCGCGCCGAAATGGAGCGCGATTTCTGCCATGGCCGACATGCCGCGACCGCCGATACCGAGAAAATGGAGTCGTTTATGTTGCAACTGCGCGTATTCAATATCACTCATTCGGTTTATTATTTCCTTTCCATGAAACAACCTCATGCTATCACTTGTCGTGTAACCTAAGCAAAAAATTAGGTGCTGTATAGGATAAGTGGTTGTGCCGTATCATCAGTTACTATAAATAACGGCTGAGAGTGAAGATTATACTCTATCCCAGGCCAGAGGCGTAGAGAATGCCGCCCCATAGATGGGCCAGGAATAGCGGTTCGTGGTAACTTTCCGAGGTATGGCCCATGGCGGTATACCACGCTCGTCCACCGTCATACGCGTGATACCAGGCGATTGGATGGTCTGCTCCCATAATGCCGCCTTTATACGTTTTCTCATCCACGGTCAGCAGGACATGCACTCTGCTGCGTGGGTTTAGCGCGAAGTTGTACCATTCATCCGTCCGCACCCAGAGAACTGGTAACATATTCGTTGATGGGGTGTTGGGGTCTTCCACGTACACTGTGGCCTGCTGCACGCTTGAGTGCTTATCGTGAATATTGTTGTGCGCGCCGACCAGACCATCATACCAGGGCCAGTCGTATTCTGTATCGCTGGCCGAATGGATGCCCACAAAGCCGCCGCCTGCTTCGATATACTGTTGAAATGCTGCCTGCTGGCTATTATTGAATATCTCGCCTGTAGTCAGCAGGAAGACGACAACGCTATAGCGTGCCAGGTTGCTGGCGGTAAAAACGTTGGCATCTTCCGAGAAGTCGATGGCGAAGCTGTGCTGCTGTGCCAGGTTTTTGAGGGCCTGTTTCCCATCTGGAATAGAGGCGTGGCGGAATGCTGCTGTTTTGGAAAACACGAGAATCCGTTTAAGGCAAATGGAGCGTATAGGAGAGCCTGAGCCAGGTTGAGAGGTTGCGCAGGCAGTCGCGGTAGCGGTGGGTGAAGGCGATTTCGCAGGTGGAAATCTGTACAAGAAGCTGGCAATCGTCACCAGTACAACCATAACGATGAGTGCGGATAGAAATGGAACGAGCCAGCGTTTCTTGAACATAAGCGTATCCAACAGGAAATTACAGCCGTTCGGGATGCTTTTTGCGCCAGTAGCGCATATAGCCCTGCACGGTCATCGGGTAATTGGTGGCGATTTCGTAGCGTTCCAGCACGCGCGGGTCGTTTGAAGCCTGCAACAATTCGGGTTTGGCGTGCTCAATCAGCATTTCGATAATCTCGGCCTCCTGTTTGTCGTCGCGCATGGCTGCCAGCACGAAATCGCCCCATGTATAAAGCTTTTCGCGCAGGCGTTCCAACTGTGAGCCGATTGTTTTGATGGCACCGAAATGTCCGATATAGAGAACGTCGGGGCGCAGTCGTCGAAGGAGATTGATGCTCTCCGACCACGCTTCGAGGTCGAGGTCGGGCGGTGGCGTGGGTGGTCGCACGTAATCCACGCCGGGCAGGCGCACTCCGGCCACGTCGCCAGCGAAAAGTTCGCCGGAATGCACGTCGAAGAATATGACGTGATGGATGGCATGGCCGGGCGCGTAATGCACTTCCAGGCGGCGGCCAGCCACGTTGAGTACGTCCCCGTTCTCGATGACGTGCAGGCGTTCCTGGGGGGTTGACTCGATCTCGCCCCATAGCAACTTCATGCGCTCGCCGAAGATGCGCGACGCGCTCGCCACCACTTTCGTCGTATCGAGCAGGTGCGGCGCGCCCAGGCCATGCACGTAGACCTGCGCTTTGGGCATCTGTTTGACGAGCGAACCCGCTGCTCCGGCGTGGTCGAGGTGAACGTGAGTCGCCAGGATATGGGTGACATCCTGAGGCTCGAAGCCTGCCTCGCGAATGGCGTCCAGCAATGAGTCAATGACGCTGCCCGGTCCGGGGTCAACGATGGCAAGCTCGTTTGCTCCTGCCAGCAGGTAAGAGCCGATGATTTCGCGCTCACCCAGGAAGGGGTGCGAGATTTGCCACGTCCCCGCATTCAGTTGTGTGACATTAGACAAGGTTAGCTACCTTTCTATAAGGGCGATATGGGCAGGGGCAAGCCTCGCCCCCGCCCTGGTTCTTATTTCTTCGAAGAGATAGCCTTGGCCTGGGTGAACAGCAAGAGGTAATCTCTGCCGCCCGCTTTGGAGTCTGTGCCAGACATATTGAAGCCGCCGAAGGGATGCACGCCCACCAGCGCGCCGGTGCTTTTGCGGTTGAAGTAGAGGTTGCCGACGTGGAACTCTTGCTTCGCGCGCTCGATGCGCTGCTGATCTTTTGAGTAGAGCGAGCCGGTCAGTCCGTACTCGGTATCGTTGGCGATATGCAGAGCGTCGTCGAAGTCTTTCGCTTTGATGACGGCCAGCACCGGGCCAAAAATCTCTTCCTGCGCGACGCGCGCGTGGGGGTCAACATCGGCGATAATGGTTGGCTCGATGAAGTAGCCGGGGCCACGATGACCGCCCCCGGCCACGAGAAGCCCTTCGCGCTTGCCGATCTCGATATAATTCGTGATCTTCTTCATGGCGTTGGCATCGACGACAGGCCCCATGTAGGTTTCCGGCTGGGTGACATCGCCCATTGTCAGGCGCTTTGTCTTCTCGATGACCCTTTGCAATACCTGGTCGTAGACGCTCTCAACGATGATGGCGCGCGAACCGGCTGAGCACTTCTGGCCCTGGAAGCCGAAGGCAGAAGCCACGATGCCCGTCGCGGCTGCTTCAAGGTCGGCGGTTTCATCGACGACCACCGCGTCTTTGCCACCCATCTCAAGGATGGTGCGCTTGAGCCAGCGCTGTCCTTTGTACGGTTTCGCGGCCAGTTCGTTGATACGCAGGCCGACGTCGCGCGAGCCAGTGAAGGAGATGTAGCGCACCTGGGGATTCTCGACGAGGGTGTCGCCGATGGTCGCGCCTGAACCCGTCAGGAAGTTGACTACGCCAGCCGGTAAGCCGGCATCTTCGAGGATGCGCATGAATTGCCAGGCGATCATGGGCGCGCTGCTGGCGGGTTTGAGCACAACCGTGTTGCCAGAGACGAAGGAGGCGCTGGTCATGCCGATGGTGATGGCGGCTGGAAAGTTCCAGGGTGGGATGACCGCGCCGACGCCCAGCGGGATATAGACGAGCTGGTTATCTTCGCCCTCGATGCGCACTACCGGTTGTTCTTCGGCCAGGCGCATCATTTCGCGCGCGTAGTATTCCATGAAGTCGATGGCCTCGGCGGTATCGCCGTCGGCTTCTGGCCAGCTCTTTCCAACTTCGAGGATCATCCAGGCGTTCATCGCGTAACGTCGCTCTTTGAGCAGGTCGGCAGCCGCGAACAGGTAGCCTGCTCGCTCCTCTGCCGGGACGTTTTTCCAGCTTTCGAAGGCGGTCGCGGCGGCCTGTACTGCTGCGTTGGCCTGCGCGACGGTGGCGCGCGCGAAGTGACCGATGACCTGGTCGGGCTGTGATGGATTAACGGAGGCAAAGGTGGTCTCGCCGCTTATCTTCTGGCCATTAATTATTAATGGGTAGGTTTGTCCAAGTTCACTTTTCGCCTTCTCTAACGCGGCTAGCTGCGCCTGGCGATGCTCCGCTTTGCTGAAGTCCAGCATATCCTGGTTCTTAAAGGGCGTTCGCGCGCGGGACGCCACACTTTCACTTTCGATCATTTTAGCCATAGTATTACTCCTTTTTCGTTGTAACTGCATAGTACTTTCATTGTATCTCATAGCGTGGGTCTATCGGTAGGGGAGATTGGGTCAAGAAATGCTTTACAAAATCCTGTAAATGCTGTAACCTGAGTCACGATGGAATTATGCTATCCGTCACTTTATTTCGGTATCATTACGCATAGCTTGTTTAGGTGGGATGGGCTACACTTGCAGTAGGGAGTTTGTATTGTTGCCCTTATGTGTCAACTGTTGGTGGTTGCTACATGCTATCAAAAAATTTCTATTGTTGGCGGCTCTCAGGAGTCGTCGGAAAGGTCAGATTCTCATAGACAGGTTTCTACGCCTATGAGGAAAAGGAGACACCATTATGAGTTGGAATCCTAATCAGGGTCAGGACCCGAATCAGGGTCAGGACCCGAATCAGCCGGGTTCATACCCGAATCCGAATCAACCGAGCCAGTACGGCGCGCCTACGCCGCCGCCACCGACGAATGATCCGTATAGCGCCCCACAAGGCGGATACCAGCAGGGCGGATACCAGCAGGCCCCGTACCAGCAGCCTCCTGTCTACGGACAGCAACAGTACGGCGGCTATCAGCAGCCATATGGCGCGCCGCCCATGGGTGGCGCGGCTGGCGCGATGGGACCCACCTCTATGGGGATGCAGGCCAATGTTGCTGCTGGTTTAAGCTATGTCGCAGGCTGGATCACGGGGCTGATCTTCTTTTTCGGTGAGAAGCAGAATCGCTTTGTGCGTTTCAATGCCATGCAATCGATACTGCTTTTTGCTGCTTTGACGGTGGTGTATATCGTTATCGATGTGCTGGCTACCGCTTTAGCTTTTTCCGGTCTTGGCATTCTACTCCTCCTGTTTGGCCTGATAATCTGGTTGGTGGGCCTTGGGGCATTCGTTCTCTGGATCATCCTCATGATCAATGCATTTCAGGGCAAGTATATCAAACTGCCAATCATCGGTGATTATGCTGAGAAATTTGCAAATCCTACCATGTAGTAGCTAATGCAGTGTGCATGTTTTTCCGCATCCTCACCGCTTCGCGGTTCGTAAGAAGTGTGAGAAGGGGTTTATGGGCAGTTGGTCGACGACCAACTGCCCATAAACCCCTTCTCAACATCATCCGCTTTTGCTATTTATTTCTGACGATCATGGTGCCGGCTCCCTGGTCGGTGAAGAGTTCGCGCAGTAGGACGTGCGGTTCGCCTCCATCGACGATATGCACACGCGAGACGGTGGAGAGGGCG
>DATLSI010000062.1:0-19973 GCA_035534255.1 Ktedonobacteraceae bacterium
GCCTCCATGATACCTGGCCCGCCACCAGTGATGATACCAAAACCAGCTCTTGCCAGCAGGCGGGCTGTTTCCACCGCCGCAGCATAAGCCGAATCATCGGGTTTTGTACGCGCCGAGCCAAAAAAGGCGATAGATGGCGGAATCTGCGCCAGCTCATCGAAACCATCAACGAACTCGCTCATAATGCGGAAAACGCGCCAGGGATCGGTATGAGTAAAATCGAAATGCATGGCGCGTTCAAATGCGTGCTCCTGCAACCGGATTTGTTCCTGCGGTATGGCCTCCGTCGGGCTGACCAGTGGTTGCGCGGGTCGGCTCAGTAAACGCTCGTCTTCGGTCGTTGGCCTCCTACCCCTATTTTGTCGGTAGCGCATAGACCGCCCATTTTTATGATTAGCATTATTGCCATTCAGTGGATTCTTTTTTTCTGAATTATAATCACGACTCATATTACCGACTATCCTCCTATAAATCTTCTAGCTCCTCTGCTTCCCCAACCTCCAATGGTAATGACTCTCCTTTCAGTACAACGGTCGCGAGCGGTGGTAATGTCAGCATTATAGAGTGCGGACAGGACTGCCAGAAGAGCGGCTCGCTCTGCATAGGGAACTCATTGATGACCCCACTTCCACCATATCGTTGAGCATCGCTATTGAGCAATTCATGATACACACCGGCAAATGGTACGCCCAGGCGGTAATCGCGGCGCACAACAGGAGTGAAGTTGCTAATGAAAACCAGCGCATCTTCTTCTTTTTTTCCGCGACGTTGAAATGAAATCACGCTATTATCTGAATCATGGGGATCGATCCATGAAAATCCTTGAGGGTCAAAATCCAGTTCGCTCAACGCGGGTTCTCTGGTATAAAGATGGTTCAGATCGCGCACAAACGCTTGCAACTGCGTGTGACGCGCATCACTTGGGGGCTTCAGAAGATGCCAATCCAGGCTTTCTTTATAATTCCACTCACTCCATTGTCCAAAATCAGCTCCCATAAACAGGAGTTTCTTACCAGGATGACCCCACATATAGCCGTAGAAGGCGCGTAGATTCGCAAAACGCTGCCACAAATCGCCGGTCATTTTGTTTATCATCGAACCTTTGATATGGACTACCTCATCATGCGAAAGAGGTAAAACAAAATTTTCCGAATACGCATACATCAGCGAAAATGTGATGTCATTATGATTGTAACGGCGAAATATCGGATCAAGATGCATATAGTGCAACATATCGTGCATCCAGCCCATATTCCACTTCATACTGAAGCCCAGACCGCCAACATAGGTAGGGCGAGTCACCAGGGGCCACGAGGTTGATTCTTCTGCAATCGTTACCGTGCCTGGCTGCTGACTGTAGACGGCTTCATTCAACATGCGTAGAAAATCGACGGCTTCCAGATGTTCGCGTCCCCCGTACTGGTTGGGAACCCACTCGCCGGGGTTGCGCAAATAGTCAAGGTAGAGCATTGAGGCCACGGCATCCACGCGTAGCCCGTCTATATGATATTCCCTTAGCCAGAACAGCGCGCTGGCAAGCAGGAAGTTGCGCACTTCACTGCGTCCATAGTCGAAGACCAGCGTTCCCCACTCCTTGTGCTCTCCCTTGCGTGTATCGGCGTATTCATAGAGATAGGTGCCATCAAAATAGCTCAGCCCCGTCCCATCTTTGGGAAAATGCGAAGGAACCCAGTCCAGAATTACGCCAATACCCTGCTGGTGCATGTAGTCCACGAAGAATTGAAAATCCTGGGGCGAACCAAAACGGCTGGTCGGAGCAAAGTATCCTGTAACTTGATATCCCCAGGAACCATCAAAGGGGTATTCAGTTACAGGCAGCAGTTCAATGTGTGTAAATCCCATGTCTTTGGCATACGTTGCCAGATCTACTGCCAGCTCGCGATAGGTCATGAAGCGATCTTCTTCCGGGTTGCCCTCGCTGTGTCGTTCAGGGATATGCTTCCACGAACCCAGGTGTACCTCATAAAAGGAGATAGGAGAGTCTAGCTTCTGGTTTTCACCACGATGCTCCATCCATGCGCTATCCTGCCATTTGTACTGGTGGATGTCCGTCACGATGCTGGCAGTTTTGGGGCGCAATTCAGCAGCGAAGCCATAGGGGTCGGTTTTATCCACTGTATAGTTGTTGTAGCGCGAATAAACGGCGAACTTGTAGAGCGCCCCCACCTGTAAGCCAGGCACAAAACACTCCCAGACGCCCAGATCATTATGTCGTCGTTGCATGGTATTGGCGCTGCGATTCCACCCGTTGAAATCACCGATGACCGAGACATTCAGCGCGTTGGGTGCCCATACAGCGAAATTGACACCACTGACACCATTGACGACACGGGGGTGCGCTCCCATCTTTTCATAAATTTGGTAGTGCTTACTCTGCCCGAAAAGGTACAGGTCATAATCACTGAAAATTGATGGAATATCCTGTTCTTTATTGATGGCGCTTTCCCCTGCCTTATCCTGATCTTTTGTGCTCATTTCGGCATCCTTAAAGTATTCGATTAGATTCATTACGCTGTAAGCATAGCACAAGTGGGAAGCGTATTGAGCCTGTTCCCTGCCAATTTACTGACAAAATAGCCTCTACTATTTTCAGATTCTGCCAGTGGACGAACATACGTCTTGAGACATTGTATACTGGTAGCATAGAATCGCCAAAAATGATAACAATAGAGGAGACCTCACTATGCCTGTACCCCCCGATGAGGACATGCAACGCGCCCTGGGCATTCATCGCGTGCTTGAGCCGCGTGGATCGCTCCCACAGCCGGCCTGGAAACTCGACAATACTCCAGTTGCTCAAGAAGGCGAAACGCTGGTTGATGTACATGCCCTGCACATCGACTCCGCCAGTTTTACACAAATTGCCAGCGCGTGCCAGCACGACCGGCAGCGCGTGCATGCGCACATCATGGATATTGTGGCACAGCGCGGTAAAATGCATAATCCCGTTACCGGTTCCGGCGGAGTGCTGATCGGTACGATACAGGAGTTGGACACGCAGTTCGCTTCAATGCGTACACTGGCTATAGGAGACACCATAGTCAGCCTGACTTCGCTCAGCTGGCTTCCCTTATGCCTGGAGAGTATCCATACCATCCATCTTGAGCGTTCTGAAGTTGATGTAAGCGGCAAAGCAATCTTCTTTCGCAGCAATCCAGTGGCTAAATTGCCACGCGACCTGCCAGTACCGCTTGTTGTCGCCGCGTTAGATGTTGCTGGCGCACCTTCGCGCGTACAGGCTCTCGCGCAACCAGGACAGCGAGTTACGGTCATCGGCGCGGGTGGGACGGCGGGTTTGCTTACCCTGTGTGCTCTGCGCCAGCGCCTCGGCTCGAATGGCGAAATCATAGCGGTAGAATACAGCAACTCGGCTATGCAAGATGTACTGGCCCTGGGGGTTGCCGACGTGGTGATCCAGGGTGACGCCACACAACCTCTGGAACTGTTCAGGCGCGCGCAGGATGCCTGCCGGGGCCGGGATTTCCAGGCAGACCTGGTGATAAACGTAGTGAATGTTCCAAACAGCGAGTTTGCTACGATCCTACTTGCCAAACCAGACGGGCGCATCCTGTTTTTCAGCATGGCCACCAGTTTCACAGTTGCCGCGCTGGGTGCGGAAGGAATGGCCCGGCAAGTTGAGATGCATATTGGTAATGGCTATATGCCAGATCGCGGTGATGTCGCTTTACAACTTTTACGCGATTTCCCCGCGCTGCGTTCGATTTTTAGCAGGCGCTTCCCGGAAAGATAAATCAGCATGACAATTTCCCCTGCTTCTCTCGCTCAAATCGTTGCGCGCGCGCAAATTCAACGGCTCTCGCTGATTGGACTTGCCAAAAACGTTGGCAAAACGACGGCAACCAACCATCTCTTGCAATCATTCATGGATGACAGGCTCTACCGGCCAGGCGAACTGGCCCTCACTTCGCTTGGCCTGGACGGCGAAGCAACTGATGCAATGACCGGGTTGCCCAAGCCGCGCTATGTTCCACAGACTGGTCTGCTCATCGCCACGACAGACGACCTGCTGCGCCAGGCAGAAGGTGAGGGGGCGCGTTTTGAACGACTGCAACAGCTTCCTGGCAGAACTGCCATCGGGCCGGTGTTTCTGGCTCGCGTGCAACATGCGGGCAGGATCATCATTGCTGGCCCAACATTATTACGTGACCTGAGTTTCGCGCTGAGCCGGTTTAGCACGTCCGGGGCAAGGCTAAGCATCGTCGATGGCGCGATCAATCGCCTGGGGGCGGCCGCGCCTGCTGTCACTGACGCCTGTATTCTTTGCACCGGAGCGAGCGTTGCTGCCACTCCTGAGTTGGTAGCGCGTCGTACCGTCGATGTGTTGACGAGGCTGATGACGCGGCAGTCAACCTTCGCTGATGCCTATATGAAGTTCCAGGCACAGGCGCGCCTGCTGTGTTTTAGCCCGATAGTATCGGATCACATAACACTGTTCACTGGTACGTCAGAGCCAGAGCAGGAAGCTCGTTGGATAGTGGCTCAGATGAATATGAGCGAGCGAATGATCTATTTTCTGCATGGCGCGTTAACCGAGGAACTTACCCGGGCATTGCTGACCCAACTTCCACAGCAATTTGCCGGTCAACCGGCGGAATTAGTCATTGAAGACCCTACAAGGATGTTCTGCCACTCTGTCACGCTTCAGAGGCTGGCGGCGCGAGGGCTTGCTATACGCGTCGCCAGGACGGTGCGCGTGCTGGCGATTACCATCAACCCCTATACTCCTGACTACCAATGCTTCTCCCAGCAACTCCTTGACGCGCTCTTGCGCGAACTGCCCGAAAATTATCCGCCCGTAATCGATGTTATCTCCGGCATCTTTCATGGGCAGAGTAGTGTAACCTCTTAACGTATGTTTACTCGAAGAGGCATGACTTTAGAAGCTCATCTCTGTGTTGTACTTTTTCAACGCGCCGTGTTGATAGCTGGTTTTTGCGAAGCGGCACTGAAATAATCAGCTATCACACGTCAGTTTTTCTACACGCGCAAATGTAGTCAACCAATCGAATACGATAAGGTATACCAGGAGCACTCAGATTATGAAACACTTACCGCTATTCAGTCTCTTTGTCGTAAGCCTTGCTCTGGCGCTCGTTATTGCGGCCTGTAGTTCATCTACTTCCGGCACCGGACCCTATGGAGTGAGTACTGGTGGTGGCCAAACGCCGACCGCGACCGCCGTGAGTGGATCCGCGGCAACCATCAAGACCGCGACAATGAGCATCAAAGGCCAATCGGCGACGGTGCTGACAAATGCCCAGGGTATGACACTTTACTACCGCACGTCTGATACACTCACTTCCGTTTGTAGCGGTAGTTGCGCGAGCAGTTGGCCCCCGCTTGTGAGCACTACCACCCCAGGCACCGCGTCGGCATTGCCCGGCTCGCTCGCACTCTTGAGCGACACGAATGGCAGCCAGGTCACGTATAATGGACATCCCCTCTACACATTTTCGGGCGATTCGGCTCCCGGACAGGCCAGTGGCGAGGGTATCGGAGGTGTATGGTTTGTTGCCACCACCAACCTGGCCGCATCAACACCATCAGGCAGTACGCCTACTCCCGCTGGTTACTCGAATAACGGCTATTAATATAGTTTGCTCCTATGCTCCTTTTCAAGAGACGCCGGATAGGTTACAATACAAGCACTAACCGTCAGAGGAAAGTGAGTAAAGAGAAACGTGACAAATCGGCGCGCTCGCATCTATGATATGCTGGCTTTTCTGGCCGTCATCATCATCGTCGGATTGGACCAATGGACCAAGGCGCTGGTGGTAGCCAACCTGGGGCCGCCTGACACCGGCCCTCAGATCCACCTTATCGGGAATTACCTGTGGCTTTTTTATATCCGCAATAATGGGGCAGCCTTCAGCCTTTTTGCGAATAGCATCGTGCTGGTAGCGTTGATTATTATCGCGGTAGCCGTCATAACGTACCTGTACGCGCGCATGATTAACAACGGCTCGCTGGCAATCAAGCTCATTTTTGGCATGATTATGGGCGGCGCGCTGGGGAATCTCATCGATAGGGCACAACATTCGGGATATGTCGTTGACTTTATCTCATTCCGTATCCCGCAAATCGGCTTCTATTTCGCCATCTTCAATTTAGCGGATGCCGCCATCTCCGTTGGCGTCTTTTTGCTCTTCATGGCGGTACTTTTTGGCGGCATTCGACGCCAGCCTGCTACGAGCGATCCTACGAGTACTCTTGATGCGCCCAACAATAAGCGGGGCAACGTTCTAGAGAATCAGCAGAGGAGCACGCCGCTCACTTGAATATACATCATTCTCAATCATCTCCCTCCAGAGAGAAACGCCTGTTCACCATCGCCTTTGAGGATAGCGGTCAGCGACTTGATCGCTATTTGACATCCATCCTGGGTGACCTGTCGCGCACTACTGTGCAACAGTTAATCACCGATGGCTCGGCACTGGTCAATGGCAAACAGAGCAAGCCCGGCTATATGCTCAGGGAAGGGGATGAGATTCGCCTGTCCTCATTCACGCCTGTCATTGACACAAACCAGGCTCAGGCGACAGTGATGCCACTCGACATCGTCTATGAAGATGCCGACCTGCTGGTGATCAATAAACCAGCAGGTCTGGTTGTACATCCCGCTCCAGGCCACCATGATGATACCCTGGTCAACGCGTTACTGGCATACCTGCCAACTTTACAGGCGTCAACCGGCGAGGGACAACGACCAGGAATAGTGCATCGCCTGGATAAAGATACTTCGGGTCTGATAATTGTCGCGAAGAATGCGCGCGCTCAGGCCGCGCTGGTCGAGCAGATGACACAACATGCCATCGTCAAACGCTACCTGGCCCTGGTCGAGGGGAATGTCTCGCTTGACCAGGGGAGTATCGACGCTCCTATTGGCAGAGACCCACGCCACCGCCAGCAGATGGCGATCACCGCGCTTGGCAGTCGGGAAGCACGTACCAACTTTCGCGTGTTGGAGAGATATGCGCGTCATACCCTGCTGTTGCTGCAACTGGAAACCGGGCGCACGCACCAGATTCGCCTGCACTTGAAGGCCATTGGACATCCCATTGTGGGAGACCCTGTCTACGGGTCGGGCAGCATATTCAAACGAGCGCCGCTCAAACGCCAGTTCTTGCACGCCCACCAATTGCGCTTTACCCACCCTACAACGGGAGAAAGCATTGAGTTAGAGGCACCATTGCCTGCCGATTTACAGGCCGTGCTCAACGAAAAAGATTTCCTGTAGTCGCCTGGCATAATGCCCTTCCCTATGGTATAATCTCAGTGTCGAACAAAAAGAACCTTCTCCATCCAGGGGTGTCAGGCAAATAACCAGCGTCCTCTTTATTTTTCTTCAGATTGTCACAACTATCGAGTTCTATTAATTATGAGCTTCTATGTTGGTTTTCGCGGGATGTGGTCTGAATACAGGTAATCTCTGATCTGGCTATTTCGTCATCTTTTCGTCTCAGTAGTCATTCGTCAACCAGGCCGAAAGGAGCTTCCGC
Organism: Ktedonobacteraceae bacterium; assembly: GCA_035534255.1. Taxonomy (GTDB): domain Bacteria; phylum Chloroflexota; class Ktedonobacteria; order Ktedonobacterales; family Ktedonobacteraceae; genus CF-113. Next base: position 7,542 of record DATLSI010000062.1, read on the forward strand.
TATGCCGGTACTCGAATCAACAGATCATATTACTCCTCGCAGCGCCTTACGCCATCGTCCCATCGCAGAGGATGCCGAAAAGCAGGGCAAAGGGAAGAAAAATACATCGACCAGTAGCATCACGCCCGTTGCACAACGAGCGTCGCGCCTGCGCCAGAAACAAACCGAGGAGAAGCAGCCAGAACAAGAGACACTTCAAGAGGAAAAGAAGGAAACTCAGGATGTCGAGGAGTGGAAGCTACCCTCAACCGCTGCCGGTGGAACAGATGATATAAAACGCGCGTCATCTGCAAAACCATCAAGCGCGACCGGGTCGAAGAAGCTGCCAAAGACCCCACTGCCAGCAATTAGCGGCGCTAAAGCATCTTCGCGAGTCAGACGATTTGGCCTGCGCGCTCACCCTCTGCTGTTCCTGGGCCTGGGCATGATAAGTATGCTTGTACTTTGGACACTGCTAACCCTGGCCGTGAGCTGGTGGAACAATACCTGGGATGATATCCATTACGGGCGACCTCGCACCTTCCAGACCGACGCAGTGGTAGGCCATAACGACTCGGCAGCTAACCCAAGCCACTTCATTGCGCTCAACTTGAATGGACGTATTGAAGTGATCGAATTTCCAGGCGGCGATGCCTCGAAAGCCCGTATCTACATCGGGCCGCAGCTCTACGGCAACGGTGATAACCTGATACCGGTCACGCTGAGCTTCGTTGATGCAAACGGCAATCACCTGCCTGATATGATTATCCATTTTCAAGATACGCGTATCGTCTATATCAACGACCAGGGAGGGTTTCGCCCGGCGAATCCAAATGAGCTACATACGGTGGAGCAATACTTGCAAAAGCACGGACAATGATACGCAATAACAACAGGAGAGCCGCCTGTCGCGTTATTTAAACCTCGCGACAGGCGGCTCTCCTATTTTCGAAATGCTGGACTACTTCTTCTTCGCGCCGTTTTGCATGGCTCTGTTAGAAGTAGCGGAGGCCCTGGGAGCAGCCGCATTCTTTGCGTGAGTGCGGCCATCTGCAGCCTGGGAAAGCACAGCGCCGACGGTGAAACCGACCCGCTTGCCGGCGGGGATGGTGATCTGCTTGCCGCCGCGAATGGACTTGACCTTACGCGCCGCAACTTTGCGCAGATTCCATGTACCAAACCCCATCAGACGTACTTCGTGGTCCTGGGCGATTTCTTCACGCACCACATCGGTGAACGCGTCGATAACCTTACTGGTATCTTTCAGGGTCAGACCGGCTTTAGCGGCGATCTGGTGGATCAGCTCATCTTTGCCAACGACAGGATGAGTTTTTTCAGGTGTAATTGTAGCCATATGAGTAAATTTACTCCTTCTTCAGAGAGCAACTCTACAGGTTGCTCTTTATTTATTAACTACAACGCGCGCTTTTTCTCGCGTGTTCTCCGCCCTCAAAGTTTTGCGCGGCCTTAAACGTGGGTTGCGCGTTGGAATGGACTTGCCACTCACCATTACTATACAGAGTCCCACCAAATCCTGTATTAAAGCAGGTCGCGCGGGTGATTTCGCCAGCATGTCACTATACCTCCGTCATTCATCTCTCACCCGACCAGACTTTGCCTGATGGCATAAGCGACCGCGGCAGCTCTACCCGGCACATCCAGTTTGACGAAAATATTGCTCAGGTGACGATTAACGGTCCTGGGACTGATGACAAGCGCCTCGGCCACTTCGCGGTCGGTCTGACCTTCGGCCACCAGGCGCAGCACCTCCAACTCGCGTTTCGTCAGGTGCAAGTCAAGGATATAACCCGCGTGCGCGAGATGTCCCTCGACAATTTTGCGCGGCGCGTCGATCCCGCTGCGCGCATCAAGCTGGTGCATTCCTTTTTGTAACGTGTCTACCATACTGACGGCTCTCTGCATGTCATACTGTATAAATATTGCTCGCGCCGCCTGGCACAGTTGCTGCATCTTCGCTAATGTGCGGAGTGTGGGTACATCCTGCTTGCCCGCGCGCATCAACGCTGTACGCGCTTGTTCGTAAAGGATAGCAGCTTCTTCCGGCAGATTTTGCACGCGCTGGCAGAGCTTGAGTCCATCAGCGAATGCCCGCTCAGCCTCATCCCAGTGGCCACTCTGCGCTGCTACCTCGCCTCTGATGCGGTCAACTGCGATGCCATAATACATGAAGCCGCGCAGTTTCTGAATACGCTCGATATAACCCGTCGCCTGCTCCAGTGCTTCGATATGCAGAAACCCCTCCGCGAGAAAGGGAATATAGTAATGACCGCTATACCCGACCGGCTCTTGCAGGGCGGCCGCCTGTTCCAGTTGAACTTTTGCCTCGGCTTTGCGTCCCGTCACGGCAAGGAAATGACCGTAGAGGGCAAGCGCGCTCGGATACCATTCTGTGTTTGCGGCAGCACTAATGGACGACTGAAATAATTGTTCTGCTATGTGCCAATCGCCCTTACGAAAGGAGAGTTCCGCCTGCACTTGTAATATTACTGGTTTGATACGCTCATTGCCAGTTGCATTAGCCTCTTGTAGGGTCTGTTGCATGCGCGCTTCACACTCTGACCATTTCCCTTCTGCAAGCGCCATGACGCCTTGATTCCAGTGTAACCATGCCAGAACATAGCGCACGCCATAACGGCGCGCCATCTCAAAGCCGCGCAGATTATGCAAACGCGCTTTTTCCATCTCTCCCAGGGCCTGATAAATGATGCCCAGCCCTTGATCGCCCAGGGCCGCGCGGAATGGATCGCCAATGGCTACATAGAGTTCGTGCGCTTGCTCTTGCAGGCGAATCGCTTCATGGATGTGCTCGCCCCAACCACGAATCCAGCTGACAAAATGCAGAGCAAAGGCCTGACTGCCCCTATCGCCCATTTCGGTCGCCAGTTGATACGACTGCCACAACGCCCTTTCTGCCTCCACTCCTCGACTGAGTAGCAAATCCATGGTAGCCTGGGCCTGTAAAAGTAAGACCAGTTCCGCTCTTAGCGGACGCAGTTCCGCTCGATCAATTCTGCCTGAGAAGCTGCGCGTGGCCATCCACGCGTAATGATGCTCCTCCTCAACTGCTAGCGTCGGCATAAATAACTCGTCTTGTCCGACAAGAACAGCGTCTACTATACTGCGCGCAGCCTGCAAGTGGGTAAGCGTCAATTCATATTTGCCCTGCATGCGATAAATGTCAGCCAGCATGCGGTGAGATCTGGCTTTCAACGACGCGACAAGGTCGAGTTGCCCAGGAATGGTAGGAGATGCAGTCTTATGTAGTAGCTGCTCTAACGCTTTCTGAAAGGCCTTTGCCGCCTGATCTAGTTCTCCAATTTTGAACCAACTTTCGCCGATCAGGACATGTACCTGCGCCAGTGCTGGCAACGATTCCTCACCTGCAACAGGGGTGTCAGCCTCCATCAATTTGAGCGCGGATCTGAAATTACCGACGGCTTCGCGGTACGCCTGCTGCCTGACCGCGTCTGTGCCAGCGCGCAGGCTCCATTTCAAAGCGGGCCTGCGCTCACCGCTTAACACATAATGACGAGCCAGTTCAGCAGCGGGAGCCTGCAGAACTTGTCCTTCATAATACGCTTCCAGAGCAGCGCCAATTTTGCCGTGGAGCACGCTTGCTCGATGGGCCGGAACCTGGTTGCTCAAGACTTCCTGTACAATGCCCTGACAAAACATATATCTGGAGGGAGCAGGTATTTGACCTGTGATTTCCTCTTCCGAAATCTCGTCTTCATTCATGCCAGTAGACACATCGCCTGAAAGTGGGGCGATGATCGATGCCCGTTCGGTTTCATCGATCATCGCCTGAACCTGGGCTTCGCTCTTTTCGATTACCATCGACAGAGCTATTAGCGGGAAGGTGCGGCCAAAGAGGGCGGCCACGCGTATAGTTTCCAGGCAGCCACTACTTAAAACGGCGAGTCGTTGCCCGACTGCCAGTGAAATACTTGCCGGTAGCGCTGCCAGGCTGGCCCTCGACACATCCCATACGCCATCGCGCAAAACAAGCTGGTTATTCAGCGTGAGCATACGAACCAGTTCTTCCAGGAAAAAAGGGTTGCCGCCAGCTCGCTCCAGCAAGACTTCCGCGCCCGTAATATCTCCTGGCAGCAAGGCGCGCAGGTGTTGTTCCGCGTCCTTCATGCTGAGTGGCTGAAGTGGAAGGAATAACAGGAGGCCCTGTCGCATGAGTTCACTCAAAATTTGCAGGGATGTGGTTGCCTGGCCTTTGACTTCAGGGCCATCGCTATCAGCATTAGCCGCTGACTGCGACGTACCAGGTGGGCGTGTCACTCCAACTAGCGCAACGCGACTGCCATGCAAGCGCACCGTGAGGTACATCGTAAGCTCCAGGCTGGCACTGTCAGCCCATTGCAGGTTATCAATACTGAGCATGACAGGATACGCCGTTGTCATGCGTTCAAGCAGGATTGCTACAGCGTCAAAGAGGCGGAATTTTTCCTGGTCAGGAGACAGCGGCTCCGGCGTAACGGTTACATGCAGTACGTGCGGAAGTTCAGGAAAAAGATGGGAGAGCGCGGCTACCATCGGAGGTCCAACCAGCGAGAGGGACACGCCTGCTGCTGTGTCATCATGCTGCTCTCCTCGTCTCGATCCCTCAGGCTCATCAGAACTGAGTCCGAGCAGATAGCGCAATGTCTTAACCGGACATTCTCGTATAAAAGGTCGCAACGCCTCGCTGAACGGCAGGTAGGGAAACGACCTGCTAACCTCATAGGCACGCCCATCGAGCAGGCGAAAACCGCGTTTGCTGGCTTCCAGGCTCATTTCCGCTAAAAGACGTGTCTTTCCTATGCCTGTTTCCCCGCTCAACATCAATGCGCGCGCCCCATGCGCGCGTTGTAATTCGACGGTATCCAGGAGATGGCAAATAAGCTGCATCTCGGCTTCACGACCAACGAGCGGTAATGGTCTGGAAAGCGGCTCGATTCCAGGTATAGGATCAGCGAAAGGCGCTTGCATTTTCCCTTGCTATCGCTTTCTAACTCTTTTGTGTCTGTCTCTGCCCGATTGCATCGGAACTGGTTGCTCGTTTCGATACGCGAGGCACAATATCGTGATAAATGAACAGCGCGTAATAGACAAGTAAAAAGGGGACGTCAACGAGAAAATACAGCCAGAATGCGCTGGAAGCTCCCAACCAGAGTAGATGGTAAAGCAAAGCGACCGCTACCAGTGTCCCATACACAACCGCGACAATTGCCAGGGGACGCACGCGCGCCCACTCTCGTTCTGTAGCAAGCCACAAAGCTCCGGTGGCATTACCCAAAATAATAGCGCCTATGAATCGATCCAGGATGGGGGGAATGCTTGTCGGCCAGAGCGGTGAGTGAAGTTCGGGCAAAAAGAAAAAGCCGAGGCCGATAACGAGGTTTACCAACCCCGCGAGAAATGACAATGCACGTTCTAGCGGGCTAAATATCTGATATCTGGTCATAAAGATTGTCCCTTTCTTATCGTCTGACCAGTCGATTATACACTACAATTGCGGGGGAAGTAAGTCCGTAGGAATGTGGATCAGCAATACCCGCTTTACTACCAAAATGGGTACATTCGTCTTTCCTATAGTCATTAATGGAGATGCAGTTATACTTTAGTACGGGAGAGTTACGGAAAGTTCCTGAGCGCAGCAGAGTAGAGGTGCCATGAACACAGGACGACTGCTTGAATTAAGCAGTCGTCCTGTTGTATATCGTTCTTAAGAATCAGATGACGGGCAGGGTTTGACCGTCAGTCATGACCTGCGGGCCGGCGTGCAACGCTCCACCACCACCATCGAAAGGCGTGCCGGGTATACTGGGATTGTTCAATACCTGGCGAGCAGCTTTGACGCCGTCAAACCACATCCCCACATGTTCCAACTGAATGCCCGACGCTTCGCCTGTCTGGTCTGTCGAAGTCACCGATGCTTGACGCGCGTCTGCCGCGAATGCGCCAAACGCTATGAGGTGGTAAATCGACTCGGCGCTGCCATCACCGCGCGTAATAACATCACCGACATACTCAGCGTGACCGAATGGTTTGGCGGAAAGTTCGGTAAAGAAGACGGTAAACTTCTGGTTGGGCGGCATGTTCTGCACATCCACAATCACAGTGTCATAGACGCTGATGGCCGGATTACCCTCGACAATGGTCACGAGTGCGGTCGCATTGGGAAAGAGTTGCTTGATGCCGCTGGGTACCAGCGGAAATTGGACAATGAGGGTAGGATCGCCGGAGGCCAGCACTTTGACGGTCGGGGCCTCCTGTTGCCCGAACGCGGGTGCTCGCAGGGCTAGCGCCGATGTAGGGAAAGTAGGGCCACCTGTAGTTGTAGTGGTACCGGCGCTTTGCGGGGTGGTACTGGTTGAGTTGCAGGCACTCACGAGAAGACCCAGCATCATTATACCTACTAGCAGCCATTGCGCTTTGAATACTCTCTTAATTGACATGAACTGGCTCCTCTCTTTAGAATACTGGCAGGGTCTGACCATCGGTCATAGCCTGCGGACCGGCGTGCAACGGCGCATTACCCGCGTCGAAGATGGTACCCATAAGCGATGTATCGTTCAATACCTTCTGCGCATCCTCCAGCGAGCTAAACCACATGCCCAGGTGTTCGAGATTAGTTCCTGAAGTCAGGCCTTCCTGTCCATCTATGGAGGTGCCGGGGTTACGCGCATCCATCGCGAAAGCAACGAAAGCGATGCACTGAAAAATGGTCTCGCCGCTGCCGTCGCCGCGTGTGGTCAGGTCTGCCACGTACTCAACGTTTCCAAAGGGCTTGCCAGCAAACTGGATAAAGAAAATGGTGAAGGTGATATTGGGCGGCATGTTCTGTACATCTACAGTTACCGTGTCGGAAAACGCGTTGTTGCGATCTCCGCGCACAATCGTCACCAGACCGGTAGCATTGGGAAAGGCTTGCTTAATGCTACTCGGCACCAGCGGAAATTGCACGATGGTCGTTTGACCCAGCGAATCCAGCACATTCACGCTGCGAGCAAGTCGTCCCTCGCGCTGCAACTGGCGTAAAAATGCGTCGTTCGCATTGGTGGGACTGAGCGCCGATCGTGACTGCGCGGAGATGACTGGCGCGACGGCGACTTTCGTTGCTGCCGAGGCTATACCGGCTTGCGTGCTTATGATAAGCAGCAGGGCAGTCAGGGGGATAGCGCATCTTGATATGATACGACGAACAAATTGCATCGTTCTGCTCCTTTTTTTCAGGGCGTTTACTTGTGTCAAGGCCGCGCTTGCGCTTAAAAGACCGGGTCGTTTTGTCCATCGGTCATAGCCTGAGGCCCAGCATGCAGGGGTGGGTTGCCGCCGTCGAAGAGCGTACCTTTCAAGGTGGTATCATTCAGCGCCTTCTGCGCATCTTGCAGCGAGCTAAACCACATGCCCAGGTGTTCCAACTGGATACCCGAAGCTGTTCCGCTTTGATCCTGGGAGGAAACTGTTGGTGTGCGGTTGTCGGCGGCGAAGGCTACCAGCGTGATGGCCTGGAACGAAGATTCACCGGAGCCATCAGAGCGTGTGTGCAGGTCTGCCACGTATTCGACATGTCCGAAGGGCTTATTCGCCAGTTCGATGAAGAAAATGGTGAAGGTGGTATCGGGCGGCATATTCGAAACATCGACCGTGACCGAGTCGAAAAGACTGACAGCGGGATTGCCCTCGACAATCGTCACAACTCCCGTCGCCTTCGGAAAGGCTTTTTTTACCCCGCTGGGGAAAAGCGGGAACTGAATAATCACGCTGGGTGATTGTGCTGAGAGTACCTGCACGGTCGAGGCAAGCTGGTGTCTCTGCACCATCTGTCGCAACGTTTCAGCCTGGAAGCTCTGGTTGCGAATCTGCCTACCCGCCTCGCTACTTGAACCTGCGCCGCTGGCCTGCGCGAAAAGGGTTCCCGCAATAGCCAGGGCAAGCAACAACGCGCTGAGAAAGGCAACACGTCTGGGAATGGTAATCCTTATCATATGGAACGCTCCTTCTTACTAACCGCCCCGGTACACCAATTGCCAGGGCCAGTACACTACTGCCATAAGCATACTGGTTTCACTCCGGCAAAACATGCGTAAGATTACTCATATCTCTTGACCGGTTGACCGGTTGAATTGGAAAGAAGAAGGGGCACAGTGCTGAGCTATTCAATTAAAATAGCTTTCACTGAGTAGACAGATGGCAAGAAATCTGCTATCAGATTCCAGCTATCACCGCGATCATGGCTGGCAAAGACCTGGCCGGTATTGGTGCCGACGTAAACACCGCAAGGATCGAGCGTATCGGTACACATGCCATGACGCAGTACGCCCAGGCGCACAGCTGGGCCAGAGGGTAGCCCTTCAGTGAGTGGCTGCCACCGCTCGCCGCCATCCATCGTGCGATAGACGGCAAAATGTTCGCCCACATTATTACGTCCTTCGGGGTTTTCCACCACTACAAAGACGGTATCGGGGTTATGTGTATCCAGGGCAATGGGGAAGCCAAATTCTGAGGGCAGGTTGTGCTGGATATCTATCCAATCATCACCGGCATTGATACTTTTATAGATGCCACAATGGTTTTGCTGGTATAACACGTCCGGCTGCGCGGGATGCTGGATCATACGATGGAGACACTGTCCGAACTCAGGATATTGCACCGGTAGGAAATCCGCGCGTACATTCTTGTTGGCGAAGACCCAGCTTCGACCACCATCACCGGTACGCAGGCAGCCAACGGCTGAGATGCCTACCCACATGCGCGCTGGATTAGTGGGATCGACAACGATGGTATGCAGGCATAAACCACCCGCGCCTGGTTCCCAGCGACTGCGCGTTGGATGGTTGGCCAGCCCCTCGTTCAAATTCCAGTGAACGCCGTTGTCGGTACTAATCCACAGGCTGGCCGGATCGACTCCCGCGTAAAGTATACCGGGTTCGTCCGGGCGTCCTGGTTCGATCACCCAGATGTTGACAAGCTTCTGCTCGCTGCCATCAGGGAACTGGATGCCCTGTGCTGGCTCCTGCCACGTCTGCCCAAAATCGTCGCTGTAACGTAAAAATGTTCCAAAGAAATCTCCATTGTCGGCAGCGAACATTCTGTGCCCGTTGCGTTGATCGAGAGTCGCGTAGAAGATACGGCGTCCAACCAGCCCGCTTGCAGCTATCTCCCACCGCCTGCGGTCACGCGATGTAAGAAGAAAGAGACCGCGTCGCGTACCTACCAGTACCAGTACGGTGCCTGGCGCAAATGTCGTGTGCTCACTCATAGAAACGTCTCCTTTTTGTCATCAAAACAGCATTGATGTCTACGCGTTGGTAGACTTAGATCAGCCTCCCGCAACCGATTGGAGAATATGAATAGTGGCCCCATCACGCACAGCTGTATCCAGACCCTGAAGATAACGGGTATTTTCGCGATCCAGGAAGATATTGACGTAGGGACGTAGTTCACCCGTTTCGTGACACAGGTTGAAGCGTAAGCCAGGATACTCCTGGTCGAGCGCAGCCACGATTTCACGCACTGTATGTCCGTACACCCTGACCGACGCTTGATTGCCCACTTTTTCTCGCAGCGCGTGCGGCAGAATTACCAGCGCGTGTGGAATTGCCGCCTGCGAATCCATAGCATCCCTCCATAGTATATCAACTCCGCCTATCATCAATAATACGAATTAGAACAAGTATACTATATTTTGTTCATTATCACAAGGCATTTGCTACACAGCCAGCCAGTAATAATCTCGTGGCGGATTAAAGCCAAGCACTGAGAAAGGAACCTCTGCCTGGTGATGTTGACGGATATACTGCAAAACCCTCTGATTACGTGCATAGAAACGTTTTGCACAGCGTAACGCAACGCGCAGTGACTTGAAATACACCTTCATTTCCCGATCCGTACTTAAAGTGACGCCCTGGAATCCACGCGCCTCTAACCACTCATGATCCTGCGTGCGCGGCCATATGAGCACAACCTTACCTCCTGGTTTCGTGACACGCTTGAGTTCCACAAGACCCGCTTCGCCCCCATGTTCAGGTTCAGCCGTAAACGACGAACACGCGAGTGCCAGGTCAACGCTTTCGTCTTCCAGCGGAATAGCATCAAAGCGCCCCGGCAACGTTATTACTCGACCGGAAGAGGATTGATGCAGAGATTTTTGCCGTAAAATGCGCAGGAGCCCAGGCGAAGGTTCAACCGCATAGACTAAGCGCGCGCCATGACGCAGGCATTCAAAGGTAGCTCTGCCGCTTCCCGCACCTACGTCAAGTACCACTTTATTGCGAAGATCGGGTTTCAAGCGTTGAAAAATACCTGGATGTAGTCGCTCTCCTTCGGTCAATTCCTCGTACAAATCGGGTGTTTTCCAGTAGGTCAATTCCCAGAAAAGGCTATCCAGAACGTGCCGGCGCGCAACCTCAATTTCATCGCCTGTGATTGAGCGACGAAGCTCTTTTAAGAAGGACGAGCGGCGCGACGTCGGTACATTGCGTCTGACACGCCTCATCAGAGGTTGTGGTACACCATGAAGACTCCTCGCCAGGTCGCATAACGAGAATGCAGAAAACCCTTCATCGAGCAGGCGCTTGAGCGTCGCATCATCGAAAACTTGTAAGTCTTCCATATGAAACGGATTTTCGAATAGCGGTTCATTTTGAATTGTGGTTTGGTAATCTTCGTCCCGCTTCGCAAGTGGGGAGATGATGTCTTCAGCTTTGCTCATAATTTGTATTCTCGGTAAGTTATCGCGAACACCTTCCTCGCAATTATCAATTGTAACACCTGATTTCTATACGTATGGAAACATTTTTTCGTGGCTGGTCCACAATGGTGTGAACCGCGTTGCTGGCTTGAGACCTGCTTGCTTCGCTACGCAAGCCCAATGAAGCAGCATGCCCGGAAGATAGAACAGGGGTTCAACAAAATGTTGGCTTGATTCTAGTCGCGTATTCGGCTATAATAGATTGACAAAATGGGCGTTTGGTAAACCTATTTGTAAGGGGGGATTCCAGGCGGTCCAATCCTCCGGTTGACCCGTCCACGATGAATGCGTGGTATCGTTATTATAGGAGGCTCTGAGGAGACCGGCTTGCGTCGTGAATATCGCAAGCGAGAAATCCTCAGAGCTACGATCGTCTCCCCGGTTGACCAGCGCTTAAAAAAGATTCGGATAATTTAGTACAAAAGTTCTGATTTTCATTCGTTCCCTTGAAATTAATGGAGGGTAAATGCTATGCTAGATGCCGACAACGTGGGGATGCAGCCAGTGGTCGAAACGACCCGTACCATTATCGTGGCTCCTGTTCGCACCCGCGCGGTGCCGTTCGAGGAAAAGCAGCGGCGCACCCGCGAGCTCCTCGGTTGGAACGATTCCATCCTCGCGGGCCAGGTCAGTCCATCGACCCGCAAGCAGTACACCGAGGATTTTTTCGATTACCTGCGCTTCGCCAGGAGTCCTCAGGGCGTGCTCGATTCGGCCATCTTCTCCCAGTGGCGCACCGACCTGGTGGAGCGCATTTACCTGGTCCCTGATAAAGAGAGCATCGGGGAGATGGTGGAGAAGCAGCTCTCCCCTAACACGATCAACCGCATGCTCGCCGCCGTCCGGCATATGATGATGGAGGCTGAAGAGAAAAAGCTCATCCCGCCGGGGACGTTCGACCAGTTCAACCGTGTCCGCGGCGTTTCTGTCAAGGGACTCAAAGAACGCCTCAAACCTAATGCACGTGTCAGGATCACCCCACAGGAGATGCGCCTGCTCACCGAGCAGCCAGACGCAAGCCGCCTGCTCGGGCTGCGAGACCTGGCGCTCCTGCACACCTTTGGCAACGGCCCTCGCATCTCTGAGATCTGCGATATCACGCGCAACCGGCTCCGCCCACGGGGTCGCGGCTACGTCGTCGAGGTACGGGGGAAAAACAAGACGGAGTACCGCGACGTTCCCCTGACCAGGGAGGCCTACACCGCCATCCAGGTCTGGCTCGCCGCCCGCCCCATCGATTCCTCCTACATCTTCACTCGCTTTGACGGCCGCGGGGAAGACGCGCATAGCCGGCTCTCGAGTGAGCCCCTCACCCGCCAGGGAGCCTGGAAAATCATCAAAGGGTACACGGTGAAGATCGGGTTGCCTGAGGTCAAGCCGCATGACCTGCGGCGCCTGGTGGGCACCGAACTGGCCAAGAAGAATCCCCGCGTCGGCCAGCTCGTTCTAGGCCATGCCAGTATTGAGACCTTTTATAAGCATTACGTCCTCGACGAGATCCCTGAGGATGCCACTGAGGGGATATATTAATCGTCATCACCCGCCTTTTCAGTTGCCGCTTTGAGATATCATCCCACATGCTCGAGATGGCTCCTCATTGTGGGTGCCTCAACCGCTCTTGTGGCTATGCTGTATGGCTTCTTTCACATGGTCACTGTGCTTGAATGGGTCACGACCGCGCT